>NZ_JAJSOZ010000004.1:0-335585 GCF_021282335.1 Bacillus sp. G16
ATCATATATTTTCAACCTACAATATTTTAAAGATACTACATTACATTTAAAAATAATCCAAAACAGTTTTCTGACTATATTTGAACTTTTTCTCAAACGTCAATAGAATGCGTCCATTTTAATAGGTGCGTCAAGAGAGTAAAATTAATCAATTCTTAAGGGCTTTTAGACTTGCAATAAGCCACTGAATGATAGTGTAGTTATGCATACCCTAGAAAAAAGTTTTAGCAAAAAAAAGATACCAAAATAGATTGGTATCTTTTTCAATTAATTCGAGCCCTTCATTAAATGAAAGTATATCTTCAGTTAAAAAATCCTGTTATTTCAAGCATTTTAGGTCATGCATTACACTCATTTGCATCATTTTATATCTATTTTGGACACAAAATGAGCACTGTTTTAGCCTAATAACAAACCTCAACTTATTTGGATTTGATGTCTTTGTTAAGGAATTCTTTTAGAACTTGAATCAATTCCTCCTGTTGCTTTATATTTTTGCGGCCATTTCGATTAATTGCCGCAAGTTCACAGACAATTCCGGCTGAAATGAAAAACAATAAACCTTCAAGCATACCTTATCCTCCAACGTCTAAGAGATAGTCAGATGTGTTTGTTCATTTTTTAAAACCTGCTTATAACTTTCTTTACGCTGATATATGTTATTTAGAATAAGTGCAGTAATTACAAACAGTGTTCCTACTACATCAAAAGTAGTTATTTTATATCCTTGTATCATCATGATTAACAATGTAGTAATGGGGACAAAGTTAATAAATAAAATCCCATTAATGGGTGATAAGATTTTAATACCATAGTTCCAACTAAGGAGAGCTATGATACCTGGTAAAGTAATCATAAATAAAAAATCATACTTAATTTCTGCAATCACTTCTTTACTCGGTATAGACACATATCCTTGCGCGGTAAGTATAGCTGTAATGACTCCTGTTATAGCTGTACCGAATAAACATGTCAAAGTTGAATAGCGAAGTGTAGACCATTCTCGAAATATCTGTCCTCCCATTGTGTAGACTACCCACCCTAAAACACCAATCAATATAAAAGTTAATGGGAATAGATTATCTCCCAATGAAAAAAAGAAGTTCATATTACCTTTCGTAATAACGAACGAAGCTCCAAAAAAGGCAATCAACATACTTATAATTGTATATTTTTTGGGTTTCACATGTTTATATCCCCATAGAATAACAATTGAAAGCATCGGCATGAGTGCCTCCGCAATAGACGCAGTCATAATTCCAGACTTCCCCATCAACCTTTGACCTAAAAAAATAAGAACGTTGTATATCGTAAACGCCATCACCCCAAATAAAATGAGCAATTTTGCTTTACCCTCAAAACGAAATGATTTCTTCCCTTCCCTCGCCAATAATAAAAACACTAAGATAACTGCTACCACACCGTAGCGAATAAATGAAAAATAAAATGGATCAACATATTCTAATGCATGATCTGCAACTGGAAACATTGCGCCCCAAGACATACTTGCTACTAAACATGTGAGGACACCAATGAATAATTGACCTTTTTTCATTGAATTCCCCTCCTTTTCTTTATCATTACAATGAGAATTATAAAAAGAAGAATACATCATGTAAAATGAACAAAAATGATGAAAAACATCATTTATAATGATACTTTAATGAAGGAGGGATCTAAATGGAACTGCGAGACTTACAAATTTTCAAAAGCGTTGTACATCACAAAAGTATAACCGGTGCTGCAAAGGAATTAAGTTATGTACAATCTAATGTAACGGCACGGATTAAGCAATTAGAGAATGAGCTCAAAACACCTCTTTTCAATCGCCATAAAAAAGGGGTGTCATTAAGCCCAGAGGGCCGAAAAATGATTGAACACGTTAACAAAATTTTGAAAGATGTTGAAGAATTGAAAAAAGCCTTTCTTGATAGTGATGTACCATCCGGAATATTAAAAATTGGTACAGTAGAAACAGTGAGGATACTACCGACCATCTTAGCCTCTTATTATAAAAAGTATCCTAACGTGGATTTATCATTGCAGGCTGGTTTAACAGAGGAACTTATTAAAAAGGTAACAAATCAGGAATTAGACGGGGCTTTTATATCAGGGCCTATTAAACATTCAATTCTTGAACAATATGATGTCTATACCGAAAAGCTTACACTAGTAACGACTAACAAAACGTTTAATATAGAGGATTTTTTAACAACGCCCATTCTTGTTTCTAATCGAGGATGCGGGTATCGTTCTAGGTTGGAACATTGGCTTCAGGATGAAGGCTTACTTCCAAACAGAATTTTGGAATTTAACATTCTAGAGACAATTTTAAATAGTGTTGCACTCGGTCTTGGCATAACAGTCGTACCGGAATCTGCTGTTAGGCATCTTTCTACCGCAGGTAAGGTTTATTGCCACCCATTACCTGAGAAATATAGTTGTATCTCAACAGTCTTTATACGGCACAAAGATGCTTACCTGACAAATTCGATGCGCAGCCTACTTAAGACTATTGTTGAGCATAAAAATATGAGTATGTCTTGAAGAGATTTTTCCCCTGCTTCTTACATATAAATGAGAAGTCACATCTCTGCTTTCCTTTTAGGACTTATAATACAATGTAAAACTTTTAAGCATGCGGATTTCGCACACTATTATCCAAATTTTATACACACAGAAAAAAGAGGAAACTCATGGTCTGCTTCCTTCATTTTCGCATTTCATTCCAGGATAAGAAATAAATGGTTTTAGGATATTTTTGCTTGACTGCATCGATAAACATTGAATAATCCAAGCTGCCATCTTTGGTTTGCGGACCGACTTCTGTGAAAACAAATGGCTTATTAAGAGCTGTAAACTCATCATCACCTTTAATTGAATAAGGGTCTGAGAAATAAGCGTCTAATCCAACAATGTCACATATGAAGAGCCAGGGTAAAAGTCAGTCTTAAAGTCTCGGTTGGCGTCCGGTGAGTAAACCCATATCAGGTTGTCCAAACCTGATATGGGAAGCATTTTTTCCAAAAGTACTGGACGTGGGATTAGCTAGATGTAGACTACTCTGAGGTATTCCACTGCTCTTCCAATATGAGATTAAGTCACTATTACAACTATAGTCAATGGTATCAGTAAGATCAGAAATATCGGGTTTCTCCAACCATCCACTCGAATAGTAACAACCGTACATGGCTGGTGACTGTCCAGTATTATCTTTAATTCTATTGGCTTCAATCTTTGAAAACGATGCATTTGTGAATCCGCCGAATGCACCTGACAGTATGCGATTCTCAGATCGGTTTGGCAGATGAGCTAGCCAATTCATCAACTCCTTCGTTGTCGCCTGAGCATTAGGATTCACGGGGTTAACTGTATGAGCAGATGTCGTTTGTGAAAAAGCTGAAACGCTTATTAAAGAGAGTAATATAAAAACACCAATTTTTTTAAACATACATATTCTTCGTCTTCTTTATTTTTATTATTCTAATCATTAGTTCTGTTAAGAATTTATAAAGCACCGAATCCATTAAGTCATTTACCTTTTTAATCTATCTCTCCTCTTTTAATTATTAGTTGCTCCCCAATAACAGCTAACAATAGGTCTCAACAATATTTTTACGACTTGACACCAACATCACGATGACCTTTTTATAGACAGAAACTTATTTGCATTATTCCCCAATCTTCAATATAGGTCTTTCACTCTGCATAGAGGGCTCTTTATTTAAAGCCAATATTAAAGTTATAGCTATAATACAGAAAGCACCAACCCATTGAAAAAAACCAAATGGTTCTTTTAGCCAAACGACAGTTGTTACTACTGCTGATAGAGGCTCTAAGCTTCCTAACAGGCTTGTTTCTTTGGGTGAAAGGCTTTGCAAACTTTTTATAAAGAACCAGAACGCAATCATTGTTCCAAATATTGTAACAAATAAAATATATACATATGCCTCAGCAGTTAAGCTTTTAAAATCCATTTGCCATGGCGGATGAATAAAACTTAATGCAAAACCGCCAATAATCATAGCCCAACCTACAACAACAAGGGAATCAAATTTATTTAATAAACCAACGGCATATAAAGTATAAAAAGCTGCCGCGAATCCTGATAAAACTCCCCATACTACTGCAATTTCCGGTACTGAAAGTTGAGAAATGGAACCATTTGTTAGCAGAAAAAAGCACCCCGCCAGCGCAAGCAATACTGTTATGATATCTTGTTTGGTCAGAACAGTTCTTTTTCGCAAAACCGAGTAGATAATGACGATTACTGGGGATAAATATTGTAATAACGTAGCAACAGCAGCATTCCCATGTTGAATGGATGCCATATATGTGTACTGCACAGCAAGCATTCCAAACAACCCGAAAATTAGAAGCTGACCAGCTGACGCTTTGTTTTTCCAAACCTCAATAACCTGAGACCGATTCTTTCTGAACAATTGGAGCATTAAGAGTAAAATGCCAGCCGTAAGCAAGCGTATTGTTACAAGCCAATTGACATCAATTTGATATCCTTGAAAAAGTTTTTTGGCTACTGTACCCCCAATTCCCCAACATGTCGCTCCTGTTATAACATAGAACAATCCCATTCTTCTTTTAGAAGTATTCATACATGACTCCTCACTAATAAATATAATAATAGTGTTATAATAAATGCAGATATACATAAAAAATACTCAAATTGAATGAAAAAATATAAATATATTGAGGTGAGAATGTCCAAATGAAAAGTTTTATGATTGATCAAAACTTAAAAGAATTAACAGAGCACCGAACGGTAGAATTACCAGTTGCATGTTACGAGACAAGAATCAATCAAAATATAAATGGCTATATTCCGTTTCATTGGCATGATGAGATTCAATTTGTTTTGATACGAAAAGGGGAAGCTGTCTTTCAAATAAATGAAGAAAAAATAGTGGTTCCAGAAGGGGATGGATTATTTATCAATAGTGGCTGCCTGCACATGGCAGAAGAAAAGGATGGCTCAGATTGTACGTATATTTGCTTAAATGTTTCACCCCATTTCGTGTTATCTCAAGAACTGTTTTCAAGCTATGTTCAGCCCTATATTTTTTCAACCAATTTATCCTATTTATTTTTGGATGGAAATCAGCATTGGGCAAAAAACATTCTAAAAGCTGTAAAAACAATAAATCAATTGGTTCAACAAAAGAAATCGCTTTATGAAATTGACATTACCATGCAATTAACTTTGATGTGGAAAAATTTGGTTGTTAATGGTTTTCAATTAGAGTATGATCAATCTGAAATGATAAAAAGTCATCGAATGAAACAAATGTTAAAGTGGATACATCTCCATTATGCTGAAAAAATTACATTAGAGGACATTGCAAAAGCTGGCCAATTGAGCCGATCTGAGTGCTGCCGTTATTTTAAACGAATGCTGAATAAGACGCCGTTACGTTATGTACTGGATTATAGAATCCAAAAAAGCTTATTGTTACTGCAACACCCGGAAACCAATGTTACAGAAGTGTCTTATCAAGTTGGATTTAACAGTACCAGTTATTTCATTAGTAAATTTCAACAAGCTATGAATATGACACCATTCTCATACAAAAAAATTCATATGAGAATTAATTGATAAGGTTATTTTACGATTTGAAATAAAGTCCTTGTTTAAGGTGCTCCCTTCTAATTTTTTAATAAGCTGTTCAACTAGCCATTGGTGTCAAGTTCGTATAGCTACACATACCTGATAGTCCAAGAGGATCTCGGCATAGAATGATTTGTTCCCCATTGCTGTACTAAAAAAACCTATCTAAAATCTCTCTTATAACTACCTCTGTTAGTGCCATAATCACTTCTCCTTTTTTTAATTAATGTAATTTCGTTTTTGAATTGGATGTCAATGGGGAAGCACCAACAAAACGCGAATTTCGTACGCTAAAGCAAAATTTCATTTCATAAAGAAAAAACCGATGTTCCTATATGTGCGGGACATCGGTTTTTGTTCGTATCCTTTTACTTAGTTATTAAATTTTGACATAAAACTTAGAGTGCTACATTTTTCAAAAAGTAATAAAATCACCTATACTAACTAGAAAAGGGTTCATACTATACATTTTAAAATATCAATTAAGCACTAATATTTGGGTTATGCGCCGTTTCACCTTTATGGGAAACATAACTATGTGCTATCATTCCTAGCATTATTACAAACATACCACACCAAGATAAAATAGAAGGAAATGAAGAATGTAATAAAATTAGTTCCCCGATAACAGCAAAAAGTACCTCCATGGATTGTGTTGCTTCAACAGTTGCAAGTTTCTGCATATCTCCTTTAACCATATCAGTCGCTTTAAAAAATAAGATAGTTGCAATTACACCCGAACAAATAGCAACTAAAATAGATTGCATAGTTTGCTCTTTACTAGGCAATCCTTCTGTAAAAAGACCATACAGGGATAGTAAAAACCAAAATGGTAAGCTAGCTAATGTCATTCCAAGGACACGTTGATAAGCATCTAGACGATTTCCACAAATCTCCATCATCTTACGATTCCCGAGCGGGTAAGCGAAAGATGCTACAATAACAGGGATAATACCTAACAAAATATCTTTTACAGCAAGCGATTTTGCTTGTTCCATTTGCATAAAGAAAATACCAAGAAGAATAATTAATGACATCCCCATACCTTTCATTGGGATTTTTCCTCTTTTCTTAAGAATTCCATCTGGTGTTTCAATGGTTTGAATAAAAAGAGGAGCTAACAAAGATCCTGATATAATAGTAATTTGCCATGTCCCAGCAATTATCCATCCTGGTGCATGTACAGCGGCAAAGCATAATGGAGCGTAAAATAGACCAAAACCTACGAAACTCCATAAAAACCATGCTCTTAAATTCTCTCTCATAACTTGTAATAATACTTTTAATTTTTTCCTACTCATAACAAGAAGTAAAAGAAATGGAAGCATGAAAACAAATCGTAATGAGGCACTCCATATCCAGCTACCACCTGATAATTCCATTGCTCGATTCAATATAAATGTGAAAGCAAAAAAGAAAGCAGCACATATACCTAAAAAAATAGGGCGCAAATTTCTCACCTCAATCTGTCTCATAAGTCAGTAATTCCCCCAGACTTAACCAGTTTTGTTCTACAAGATGTGCTGTTGTTTCTTTATCTTTATTTTTGCATGCTTCTATAATGTGCTGATGTTGTTCTACTGATTTCAAACCATTTATAGAAGTGAACTGAGAAATTTCAAGGCGTTGAATCTTAGATATACTTCGTTCTAGCGCGCGAATGATTTCAGGATTTCCCGCCACATCTAGAAAAACATTATGGAATAACTCATCGGCTTCAATTGCTTTTATAATATCTTTTTTCTCAATAGATAGTAGTAAGGCTTTATTACTGAACTCTAATTCTTGAATATCTGCCTCTTTGAGTAATGGTACTGCTAAACGAGCTGCTAATGAATGTAAAGCTGCTACCACAGTAAATGCGTGTTTTGCCTCCTCAAGATTTAATGGTGCAACGCGAGTCACTGAACCAGGAATAGATTCAACCAGTCCTTCATCTTCAAGACGTTTTAGAGCCTCTCTAACCGGAGTACGGCTAATTCCGAATTCTTCTGCTAACTCTTTGTCATTTAAGCGTTGCTCCGGTTGCAGCTCTAATGTAACAATTGCTTTTTTCAAAGTTAGATATACTTCATCTCTTAATGACGTACGTTTAATGGGTTTAATAATATCTTTTTTCATAAAACCAATATATCGGATATTGGTTCAATGGTCAACTGTAATTTTTCAATAAGATACATTCAATTAGCAAGTTCTAAAAACGACTGTTTATGGTACTTGGTTATTTTAAACAAAAGCACTAAAAACTCATCCATTTTAAATACCAAAACCCCTCTGCAATGATGGCGATGGGAACTAACATTGGTCTAACTAAAATGACTGATGCTACTCCTGGTATCTTCTATGAAAATAAGAGATATACCATATATCCAAATTTGTTGTTTTTCTAATTTTTCTCTAGTTATCTTCATATTGATAATCTTGCCTCGTTAATTCTTAAGGAAACTTTGTTCTTTTTCTATCCCTGAAACCCCTAGTTAACTACTTCTTACTTGAAATTGGTGCCATGTCATGGATACCATATAAGGGTATATAACTCTAAAGAAAAAACAAAGAAGATACAAAGTATTGTTTTGTATCTTCTTTGTTAGTTCGAGTCCCTTTAAAGTAGAGGTATATTTCCAGTTACAAAAGCCTGTTATTTCAAGAATTTGAAGTGTTTCGAATAAAAATTAATCAAAATGATGTTAATAACAGTAATAAACGAACAAAAGGAAAGAACATGTTGTAATGGCTTAACTTCTTTATAAAAAAGTTTGATTACATTTTCGGGGCTTCCAAACCGAATTTTGTCCATTCCTCTTTTGCTGGACCATAAATACCTGGAACAGTTAAACCTGCTTGTCTCATAAGAACAGTCATTTGTCCTCGATGGTGATTTTGATGTTGAATTAAAAACATCAAGAGTGAACCATTTGGCAATTGTTGACCAATAAAGTTGATACGTTCTTGAAGTGTATGGTCAGTCCACTGGTCTTTTAACGCCTGTACAAATGCATTACTTGCTTGATGATAGCTGTCAGCTATAAACTGAGCTGAAGAAGGAACAGGATAATCTTCAGCTGGAGCGTGAAACGTTAAGTTTGTGTTTGAGGTAATGATGCGAATAGCAGCAACAGTATGCCAAGCTATACGGCCTAAAGTCCAATTTTGTGAAGTTATTTCTTGTTTAAGCGATTCATCAGTTAGACTATTTAGTAGTTTTTGTGTAGCATCGGCTTCGAACTCCCAAGATTTTAAAAAATGGTCTAAGGTTTGAAACACAAAAATCCTCCTTATAAATTTTTTGTTTTTCTATGAACCTATAATTCAATTATAGTGCCCCGTTTAGTTAAAAAGAACATACTTTAACAAAAATTATCTAAGGAAAAATGGCATCACGACATTCTTATAAAGTCATGGATTTATTTTAAACATCACATCTTTTTTACAAACATGGTGACTATCCAGTGGATTAATCGCTGAAAGTCTCCATACTCACTCCAACATGCATATAAACCCGTGAATGTATATTATCCTTTGCAGAATAAGAAATAAGGAGAGTGTAGTATGAGTATCGAAATAAAAGCAGTAACTGATGATAATCGTGCCGCTATTCTTGCTTTACATGTCAGCGAGAATCAAGCATCATATATTGAATCAGCAAAAGTATGTTTAGAGGATGCAAAAGAATGTCACTATTATAAACCTGTCGGACTTTACTATGAAGGAGATCTAGTCGGTTTTGCAATGTATGGATTGTTTCCTGAGTATGATGAAGACAATGAGAATGGGAGAGTCTGGCTTGATCGATTCTTTATTGACGAACACTATCAGGGAAAGGGATTAGGAAAGAAAATGCTTAAAGCTCTTATTCAGCACCTTGCTGATCTATATAAATGTAGGAGAATTTATTTAAGTATATTTGAAAATAATATTCATGCTCTATGCCTTTATCAGAGGTTTGGTTTTCACTTTAATGGTGAACTCGATTTTAACGGCGAGAAGGTAATGGTAAAAGAACTATAGGTTCTTAGATGGTTTCCATAAAGCCATTTCAAAATTAGGCAAATTAATAAAAAAAGATTTAGTATTCTGGCTTTCTCTATTTCTTATACAGGAGATTACATATTTAAGAAGACTAATATGTAATCCCCATTCCTAAACAACTATCGCAGCCAACCAGTTCCACAATTTTACTGTTCACAAAACAATTTGGGCTTATTTTTTACCTCCACGAGACCATACCACCACTGGAATGAGCAATAAGGATAAAATCCCTCCAGTAAATGATAATGTTAGGAAACTTGAACCTGCCACAATCATCCCAGACAATGCTCCGCCAGCAGCTCCTGACAACGCAATCAGAACATCCACTGTACCTTGAGTTTTAGCACGTGTGGCCGTTTCAGTTGAATCAACAATAAGTGCAGTCCCACTTATCAAACCAAAATTCCATCCTAATCCAAGTAAAGAAAGAGCAATGACGAGAAGAACCATAGAATCTCCTGGTGCAAATGCTGCCATTAAGCCTGCCAGAAGCAACGTCGTTCCAGAAGCAATAGCCATTGCAGTACGTCCCAGCTTATCAACAAGAACACCTGTAACCAGTGAAGGGAGATACATGGCACCTATATGAAAACCAATGACAAGACCGACTGCACCCAAGCCATGTCCATGATGACTCATATGGACTGGTGTCATTGTCATAATAGCCACCATTACAATTTGGGTAAGAACCATAATCGCAGCACCAACAATTATGCCTCTTTTGTTTTCTGTGTGCTCGGTTGTTTTCAAATGTCCTTTATCACTAGGTTCTTGGTTGGTCGCTTCGATTGTTCTTGCTATCACTAATGGATCTGGACGAAGCATGATGAAAAGGACAACACCTGCTAAGATATACGCTGCTGCTGCTAAAATGAAAGGGCCAGCAAGTGATGGAACACCAATAGAAAGAGCAAAATTCCCCATGACATTCACTAAACTTGGACCCGCAACTGCGCCAAATGTTGTAAAAACCATTGTAATACTAACAGCAGTCGCCCGCTGTTTATTATTTGCTAAGTCCGTACCTGCATAACGAGCTTGTAAATTTGTCGCTGTTCCAGCACCGTAAATAAGCAATGAAGTAAATAACAAGAAAAAACTATTTATGATGGCTGCAATGATGACTCCTATTGCTCCAAGTCCGCCAATCACAAAGCCAGCTGAAAGACCTGTACGGCGGCCATAGCGTTGAGATAGTCTCCCGACAAATAATGCAGATCCTGCTGATCCTAAAGTAAATAAAGCAGAAGGCAGACCAGCAAACACATCTGTACCAAGCATTTGCTGTGCAATAAGCGCACCGACAGTAACTCCTGCCGCCAGCCCTGCACCGCCAAAAATTTGCGAAATACTTACAACAAATAATGTACGCTTGTATAATGCTTTTTGTTTTTCTGGAGAACTGATGTAACTTTGTAATGAAGCTGTTTGAACGTCTGTTGTTTTTAACATACTCTGACCTGCCTTTCGTAAAGCCTAATTTATAAACCTCCCTCTAGATGTGGATCATCATAACACGCACAAAAAAGCCATACAATATAATAATTGTATGGCGAACAATATTAAGTAATACCGTTTATCAAACGTTTAAGGATTATTAATCCTTGCTCAAGCTCTTCGAGAGTTTTTGGTGCACATACAGAAACCCTTACAGCCCTTTCCGGACAACTATTTCCAACTACAAAGCGTTCAGCCGCATACACTTGCACTCCATGCTGTGCAGCTAATTCTTCAAATTCAGCACCAGTCATTTTCCCCGGCAACAACAACCAACGAAAAATGCCTGTTTCTACACCTAAACATGTATAGTCCGCAAAATATCGGTTGACGATTTGGTTTCTGCGAATGGTTTGTTCCCGATGCCCCTCAATTAAGACTTCAAATTGATTTGATACAATCGTGCGTGCAGTAAGTTCAGCTAATAGCGGGGAAACGGTTATATTTAAATTATAGAGCGCCTTTGACATTTGCTCCTTAAATTGACTCGGCACTGCTACATAGGCCAGTCGCAGCCCTGGTGCTAACGATTTTGATAAACTTGCAATATGGATAACCTGTTCCGGCGCGAATGATGCAAGTGCTGGAAGTGGATTTTTGTTGAGAAGATGGTACGATGCATCTTCAATAACAAACAGATTATATTTCTTTGCAATTTCTGCAATCATTCTTCGTTTCTCAACAGACATAAAGGAAGCTGTCGGATTATGATAATCTGGGATCAAATAAATGCCTTTAATATTTTCATTTTTACAAGCATATTCAAGTGACTCCGGACTCATTTCATAGTTCTTTGATTTTATCGGTACGATTTGCACACTAAGCATTGATGCAACAGTTTTTAATCCAGGGTATGTATGATGGTCAACACCAATGCGATCTCCAGGCTTACAAAGACTCGCCAATGCAGCAGCAATCGCATTTTGCCCCCCATTTGCAAATAAAATGTGATCAACGGCTGTTTCAAATCCGCCTCTTCGGATTAGCTTTACAGCTGCATCCTTTTGCCAAAGGCTTTCACCTGCCCGACCATAACCAAACCATTTTCCGTAATCTTCATCTTGCAGCATGTTTTTTAGTTGGAGTAACAGGGGCTCGTAAGAAGCATTATCAGGCAGTGTAGCTCCCATTTCAATTAAATGTTTCGGCTTTGTATCCTCAAGTAAATACGCATTTGATAACGCATCGTATGATACAAATGTGCCGCTTCCTACAGATGCACTTAGCAAGCCCTTTAACTCGCAAACTTTAAACGCTTTTGAAATGGTACTTACGTTTAAATCCAAATAATCAGCCAGTTCTCTCTGTGGAGGAAGTTTTGTTCCAGGTAATAAAACTCCGTTTACGATATCCTGTTCCAATTGCCCTGCAAGTGCTTTATAGATAGGCTTTTCCGTTTTATCAATCGATGGCTTCCAGCTCATCGGATAGTTTTCAAAAGAATTAATCGGCATGATACGCATCCTTTTTCACTCAATTATAAGAAGGTGCTGTTTATAATACAATGATAATACTCTATCATAGGATTGTCGGGCGGTTTGGACTTGATTTAAAGAAGGAAAAAACGTAGCGGGAGATTGCCAAAGAACTCAGTATTTCGTGCAACTATGTATCGCGGATTGAAAAGCGGGCGCTGATGAAGATGTTTCATAAGTTTATCGGGCAGAGAAGGAGAAAAGGAAGAAAGCGAGTCGGCTGCATATTCAATAATTTCATTCATATCTACTCATTTTTTTCATCTGCGTTTATGATGAACATGCTTCCTTCATCTCCATTCCTCAATCGGGGTGACCTCATATAGCACACTTGCATCAGGAAGATTAACAAGAGATTGGTCGGAAACAACGCATCATTTTTGAAAAGGAACAAATTCAAAAAGATACGTATGATGCAACGATCAGTTAGTAGTACAGATTAGACTAAAAACTCATTTTATAATCAATTAAACTATCATCACTATCGAATTAGCTCAATCAGCATATCATGTACTATCCTCTTTTAAGGAAGGTGATGTTATGCGGTCATTTCCATTAATTGTGGTGCTATTCATCCTATTAATTATCGTTGGGACATCTTTCTTCGGTAGCTGTTAAGAACTCACCTTACCCCATATCCATCAGACGCCATAAGAAATCTTTATGGCGTCTGTTTTGTTATGTGTCTAACTCACCCTGCAAAGTTTCTGAACCAGGGAAATTACTGTATATTGAGCTATATGTTTTTAAAAATCGTCACTGTGTTTGTTAATTTACTATTGATTTAGAAGCCATTTTATACGATCAGCTGAAATTATGTAGTGTAGCAATATTAGACATAAAAACATAATACCAACCGCTTTTACATGACTAAAATAAAGCGCTGCAACAGCCATTGCAAAGATCAATAATTCAATAACTAATCTTGTTACCCCGTTTACAGCTATCACAGTTTGTCCACTTCGACTAGGATCATTAGGCACTGCAAACACGGACCAGATCATCATAACTGCAATCGGTAAAACTAATGTTAGAACATATTTAAAAAAACCATTAAAGTGGGTCCATGCAAACACACCTATGGAAATGAGTGCAGCGGTTTCAAGGGCGAATCTTAAAAGTAAATTAGTTTGATTCAGTTTTCCCAACTCCTCTGTATTAAAAAGCACCCCGCAGGAGATGCTCTTTCTCTACTTTATTTCAGCGTATAAAAGCTTTTCTGTTCTTCCTCTTTAGACTCTATTGGAGTTTTCGGAGAGATCATCTCCACTTTTAAAGATATGACACCGACTGCTGCTGTTACCAATGCTCCGATTAATGCAACAAATATAAGTATAATGAAATATGACAACTTTTCCCCTCCTATCCAGATAATTATCCAAATAATCGGGAAGTTGTCTACAATTCACGGAATTTGTCGAACGATACTATGAAATAAAACCATAATCTGTTGGTCCTCATATTAATAACATCTAATAGTAAAAGAACCAATGGCTAAAAACCCTTGGTTCTTTAGCTAACAGAATATTCCAACGATGTCGTTCGTTCACCTAGAATATTAAAGCATTTCCTTGACCTTACTTCCTTCTTCATCGTTTTCTATTACTTGATACTCTTTCTCCCAAAAATGTACATTCTTTATCCCGAGTTTTTCCGGATCAAATACTGGATCTCTCCCCTCTTTTTTCGGACTCCATAGAGAAGTTGTAAAAACTAGTTTCCAATTTCCCTATTGTTTTTCGGAATATATGCCTCCTTCAAAGCTAAGAGCTGTTCCTGCTAGAAACGCTAATAGATAAGAGAAATAACGCATTACATGATCCTTCTTTTCATTTTGTGAGGGAATGTTCTTTATGGACTTTGTTGATGAAAGAGAAAGTTGAAATACCTTTTCAGAGTGAGATGAATCGGGGCTTAGAAATATAAACCGCAAAGCTTTCTTGAAGAAGCTTTGCGGTCTAAGGTTTCTTTTTGCTTAGTTTAAGTCAATGGATTTCCAGCGGAATCCACTGCACCCCAAGGCATAGTGGTTTTATGAGCATGTATGCCACGTAACAATGAATGTGGAGGAACCTGAATGTTTCAATCAGTTTTGGGATAAAAGTCGTGTTGACGTTCCTCTGCTTTACTATTTAATATTCGGTAGCTAGACTTTCCAATATGAAGCGGAATATCCAATTTTTCTAAATTTGGCATTCCATTTTTTAAGAAAAGCTCTTTATCTTGATATCTCTGTAAAACTTCTCCCACAATCCACTCTTGATCGCCCAAAGTGGAAATACTGTGTACTTTACACTCATAAGCAAAATACGCATCAGTTAAAATTGGTATCTCAGCTTTTAGCCCTTCTTCGTATTGAATATTAAATTCTTCAAACTTATTTATATCTCTGCCACTATGGGTGCCTAATGCTTGGATGAATTCCGAACATCTCGCTGGAAGGAAATTCACACCGAAAACACCACTTTTCTCAATCATTTTGTAAGTATATGTCTCTTTGTTTACTGATATCCCATACATTCCAGGAGAAGATCCGATATACGTATGCCAACCGGAAGCCATTGCGTTTTTTTTACCTTCATATTGAGCCGTAACTACAGCTACCATTCCAGGGTAGGCGTACCAAATTGGTTCATCTATAGGTGCTCTCATATTCATCGCTCCTTTTGTTTTCATTTTTTATTAGAAATTGAGATACGATAAACGTGTTTCAACGTAAACGCTATCAAAAGCTAAAGCGAGTACGTACAGCTCTAATATGATTAACTTCATTGTTCTGGAGTCTATCTTCCTTCACCATACTTTTGAGCTAATTTGTCACTTCAAGAGCTGGTGTGCTTTAATTAGGCTTTTATTAACAGCAGTGAACTGTTAAATAACTTCTTCTCTCATTCATTACGTCCATTAATGACACAACGAACAGATATTTAAGTAAACAACAACCTTCTGCGTCATGTAAATCATTCTCGTTTTGGGCAGGTAAAGCCTTTTCCCTTTATTAACGGCGAAACGGAAAACTTAAAAACCCATTTCATTTGACGATCATGTAGAAATTAGTTGGTTCTAAGTATTCTAGGTTGGTTTTTTCATCATGTTTAAAAGATCCAGTTAAATGGGGCTTTATCCTTTTTATTGATATCCCCCAGTAATGGAAGTCGCTGCAACATATTTTGTAAGTTATACGCATCCCATGGAAAATGTTCTGTAATCCCTAATCCTGCAACATCATGGGCTTTGGCTACATCTTGAAGCACCCGTATAATTGTTTCGATGCTGGATGCTTTTGGAGCTTTTCCAACCATTTCATCGTAAGTATCAGGATTCGCAATTAAGAGAGAACGGAATTCCCTTAGGTCCAGTACATCTAAATCAAAATGAACGATAACCTTAGAAGGTTTGCGTGAATCCAGCCACTGAAGTACCTTGGAACTGTCTTCTTCAATATCATCTGGGGTTGCAATGTCGAATTTCATATTCTGCAACGGTTTAGAGTGAAGTGCTTCCATCATATCGTTCAACCCGACAAACAATACCTGTTCCGGTTTAAATGGACGAGGTACCTCAGCGACGAATTCCTTATCACCGATACCCATTAAATTAGCAAGTACATGAGCATGGTGGTTTGGCCAATCCTCAGGAATGGACACGTCAGGATGTAAATCGACCCATAACAAAGCAGTATCTCCATCGTATTTTTCGTTTAAGTATGCAAAAGGAGCAAGTTCTACACCGCAATCGCCGCCAAGAACGATAACACGATCAGGCCTGTGCTTTTGAATTAAGCTTTTGGCAGATCGAGCTTGCTTTAATAAAACACTCCTGCCAACAATCCCCTGCTCTTTTTCAAGGCTCGCATCTAAATCGACAGGTACTTCTTCAAATGGACCATTCGTTTTAGGAGCAAGCCAGTTTAATAAGTGTGCTCCCAGTACGTACGGAGGGTTGTTTCCACCTTGCCATTGCGGCATGAGTAACCGAAGCGTCTTATCTTCTTTATTTGTCATCTTATACACCTTCCTTTCAAATATTCATAAGTATGATGCACAAATTATAAATCCTATAGCAAGTATAGGGTCAAGTGTTTGTTATTTTTTCAGCACTTTTAATTCGTTTGGCAATCGCAATGCCTTCTGCAAGTGTACCACTGTTATCAACGGGTTGAGCTGCTTGTTGGTTGTTGGTAAATGCCTTTAAAGTTCTTTACAATGTTCTATACTTTTCGCTTTATAAGAATGCCCGTCATGTATGAGAATTCCTTTAAGCTCGACATTTTTACACGTTATATAAATTTTTATATGAAAATGGAACAAAAACATGTATTTTTATATGAGTCAGGTTTGGACTCTTATTTCTAAATAAGTATTAAAATCACACCAAAATTCCAAAAAGGGAACTAAATCTCACAGTTAGCTCATCGGGTTATTTGTTTTATAATTTTGGCCGGATTACCGCCAACTACAACATTATCGGAACGTCTTAATTAAACCTCTTCACGAACGATGGGGGATTAGTGATGCTTAGTCGGTTACATCTTAATCATTCGAAGGATTATTTGTTACCCTTTTCGAAATCAATTACTTGTTTTTGTTGCGATTACTACCCGCAGCCGTTGGCAGAACATCGGGTTCAAAATCAATACCTATATTCTTACATTGACAAGGGTATGCTGCCTCCATAAAATGAAAATGATTATCAACATCACTTAGGAGGAAATACAGATGCTTAGCGGGAAGATTCGTTTGAAAATTAAATTTACTTTCTTATCGATGCTCATCTTTTCTATTTTATTAGCAGGATGTACAAATGCAGGACAAACAGAGAAAAAAGATCCTAACAATATGGTCACAATTGCTTGGCCTAGAGATATAGGAGAAATAAACCCACATGTCTATAATCCTTCCCAATTGTTTACACAGTCAATGGTGTATGAGCCTTTGGTCTCTTATGAAGCGGGCGGAAAGCTTAAACCGCATTTAGCTGAGTCTTGGGATATATCTAATGACGGCAAAGTGTATACGTTTCATTTGCGTAAGAATGTAACATTTTCTGATGGAACAACATTTAATGCAAAAATCGCGAAAAAGAATTTTGACTCCATTTTAAAACATCCTGAGTTACATAGCTGGTTAGGATTTATTACAAAAATAGCTCAAACAAAAGTGATCGATGATCATACATTTCAATTGACACTGACTGAATCATATTATCCAACCATTCAGGAGCTGGCAGTTGTACGGCCTGTTCGGTTTTTAGGAGAGGCTGGATTCCCTAAAGATGGCGATACATCAAAAGGTGTAGCAAAACCGGTTGGGACGGGTCCATGGGTATTGGAAGAGCATAAAACCGATGAATATGCGATTTTTAAACGCAATGAAAATTATTGGGGTGAAAAGCCTAAAGTCGAGAAAATCAAGGTGAAAGTCATCCCAGACGCAGAAACAAGAGTACTCGCATTTGAAAAAGGTGAACTGGACTTAATTTACGGTGAAGGCGTCATCAGTTTGGATGCATATAAGCAGCTGCAATCAACAGGTCAATATGAAACAAGCCTTTCCGAACCGGTGGCGACGAGACAGCTTGTCATGAATACGAAAAAAGAACAGCTTTCTGATGAACGTGTTCGTCAAGCCCTGCACTATGGTTTTAATAAAGACGCCATGGTGGAAGGCATTACCTCCAGGTTAGAAGAAAAAGCAGATTATATTTTGCCGACAACCTTCCCATACACGTCTGATATTGATGTAAAGCCAGTGAAATATGATGCGGAAAAAGCGGCAGCGTTATTAGATGCAGCAGGTTGGAAGCTTCCTAATGGCAAGACGGTGCGTGAGAAAGACGGAAAGCCTCTTGAATTTAGTTTAATGTATGATTCAGCGGAATCCATTCAAAAAGCAATGGCAGAAACGCTGCAAGCAGAGTGGGCAGCGATTGGGGTGAAGTTGAATCTTGAAGGAGTAGAATTGGCAACTCAGGTTAAACGGTTCAAAGCGAATGAATTTGATATGAACTTCTTTAGCAACTATGGCGCGCCTTATGACCCGCATACATTTGTAAACATTGTCGCGTCAAAAGGATTTGGATTTAATGAAGCGATTTCGGCATATCCAAACAAGGATGAGCTATTGAAGCAGATGGCAAGGGTTCCCAAAACAACTGATGAAAAAGAGCGTCAACATCTTTACTCATCTATTTTAACATCTCTTCAAGATCAGGGAGCCATCGTTCCTATCTCTTATATAAAAAAGACAGCGATCTACCAAAAAAATATTACAGACTTTACTTTCCCTGCCAACCGTGACGAACATCCATTTACAGGTATTCGCATTAAGCAGTAGGAGGCTTTTATGGGCATCTATATATTAAAACGAATCATGTCCATCATACCAGTGTTTCTTTTAGCTACGCTTCTGACAACAGGAATGATTCAACTCTCACCGGTTGACCCGGCTGAAGCATATGTAGCCGCAGCGCATATCCAGCCAACCGATGACATTCTAGAGCAAAAAAGACATGAGTTTGGCTTAGATCAACCATTCTTTATTCAATATGTAAACTCTATTTTGAAGATATTCCAATTGGATTTCGGCATTTCTTATGTTTCGAATAAGCCGGTTTGGGACGAGGTTACACTCCGAATGCCAGCAACGATCGAACTTGCTCTTGGGAGTTTATTGTTCGCGGTGCTTGTCAGTGTGCCTCTCGGCTTCTTTGCGGGAATCAAAAGAAATCGCGCACTTGATCATATCAGTCGCTTCATTTCCTTTTTCGGGGCATCCATTCCGACTTTTTGGTTAGGGTATATGTTGGTTTTTTTCTTTTCTGTTCAATTAGATCTTTTTCCAGTAGAAGGAATTGGAACATGGCAGCACCTCGTACTGCCGTCAATGACGCTGGCACTTCCTTTAATTGCAATGTATACAAGGCTTTTGCGCGCCAGTGTTATAGAAAACCTGCAAGAACCGTATGTACAATACGCAAAAATCAGAGGACTGAGGAATAAAAGCATTATGGCTAAGCATGTATTGAAAATGGCCATTTCTCCGATGATTACAGGCCTAGGAATGAATCTTGGCAAACTTCTCACCGGAACAATTATTGTTGAAGTGGTTTTTTCTTGGCCTGGCTTTGGCCGTTATTTTATTGAAGCCATTTTCAATCGTGACATCCCTGTCATTCAATGCTATGTGTTCATAGCCGCCACATTTTTTATATTGAGCAGCTTAATCGTTGATCTCATTCAAATGTATATTGATCCGCGCATTTCCAGGAAAGAAGGGCAGTATCGATGATCACAAGCATACGCATGATATATAAAAGTCAAAAAGTGATAACGGCATGTATCATCATATTATCAATCCTATTTCTCATCGCTGTATTTGCCCCTTGGATTGCGCCGAATAACCCTGTTGCTGTTCATTTGGCATATAAGCTGCACCCTCCATCCATGGAGTTCCCTTTAGGAACTGATCATTTAGGAAGATGCAACTTATCCCGCCTTTTGTACGGAACACGAATTTCTTTGGGATTTGCAGTGCTCATTTTTATTTCCTCACTTGTGATCGGTCTCATCGTCGGTACGATTTCGGGATATAAAGGCGGATGGATTGATCATTTGTTAATGAGATGTTGTGATGGTGTGATGGCCTTTCCGAACTTAATTTTAGTTCTTGGTCTAGTAGGCATATTCGGACCTGGACTTCCTCAAGTCATTCTTGCCCTCATGCTTGTGCAATGGGTCTACTATGCGAGAATCTTTAGAGGAATGGTGCTTAGTCTGAAAGAGGAAAACTTTATTAAAGCCGCAAAAATCAATGGATCATCACAATGGAAGATTCTAAAAAAACATATCATACCTAATGTGCTCCCTCCCCTCGTTGTCATGGGTACATTGGAAATGGGCTGGGCCATTATGGACATATCCGCTATGTCGTTTCTTGGATTAGGCGTCCAGCCACCGGCTGCGGAATGGGGAGCGATGATTCATGAAGGTAAATCGTATATCCGGACGAACCCTGAGTTGATGATTTATCCAGGGATGATGATCATGATTGTGGTTGTAACGTTCAATTTATTGGGCGAGAGCTTATCAGAAAAATACGAAATCAAACGTCGATGATAAAAGGAATGAGGAAGTTGGGAACAGAACAATCACCGGTGCTGCAAGTTAGAGATTTGCATGTACAGGCCAAAACGCACAAAGGAGTATCAACTCTAGTTCAACACGTCAATTTCGAACTGAAGCGCGGTCAAGTCCTTGGCCTGATTGGTGAGAGCGGATGCGGAAAAACAGTAACAGGCATGTCCATTCTTCAGATGCTTCATCAGAAAACAACCAAGGTGGAAGGAAGCATTTCAATACTAGGCCGAGAATTAAACGGATTGGCAGATAAAGAAATGCGCAAGATACGCGGCAAAGATATTGCCTATATTATGCAAAATCCGATGAACGCTTTTACACCCGTTTTTACGATTGGTCATCAAATGATTGAAACGATTCGCTCTCATACGTCTTTTAACAAAAAGCAGGCAAAGGAGCTTGCAATAGAAGCATTGCATAATGTGAGCTTATCCAATCCTGTTAAACTTTTAAAATCTTACCCTTTTCAATTAAGCGGCGGAATGCTTCAACGGGTGATGATTGCAACCGCTGTATGCTTACATCCAAGCATTCTCATTGCGGATGAACCCACAACTGCATTAGACGTAAATAATCAGAAGACCGTGTTGAAACATTTAGACGCCATGCGCTCTGAATGTGGAACGGCGATTTTGCTTATATCTCATGATCTGGGCGTCATTGCTGAAATGGCGGATGAAGTCGCTGTGATGCAGAAAGGGAGAATCGCAGAAAAAGCAGATGTGTTTCAGCTGTTTGATGCACCAAAGCATGAATATACAAAAAAGCTATTAAGTGCACGTTTGACATTGCCAATTGATGAACGTGCCATTGGGTCAATTTGACAAAAGAGCGGCATTTTAATGAGGTGAACAAGTGAGTTTATTACAAGTGAAAGAAGTCTCTCATCGTTATGCGGAGCGTTCATTGTTCAAATGGAAATTTCAATCTAAACAAGTCCTATCCGATGTCAGCTTTTCGATTGAGAAGGGTACATGCTTAGGCTTGATTGGGGCAAGTGGAGCCGGTAAAAGTACATTGGGAAAAGTGTTGCTTGGTTTAGAACGGCCGCAATCAGGTCAAATCCTTTTTCAAGGCCATGATATGTATAGCGCAGATAAATCGATCCGGCGAAAAATCCGTCGTGACCTTCAAGCTGTCTTTCAAGATTCATACTCGTCCGTCAACCCGCGAATGACGGCGGAACGGATTATTGCAGAACCATTAGAAAACTATGAAACCCTCACTACGGCGGAACAGAGACGAACTATTATCGAGTTGTTGGAAAGGGTAGGCCTAAGCGAAAGTGATTTAACAAAATATCCGCACCAATTCAGCGGCGGTCAATTGCAGCGGATCAATATCGCCAGAGCAATCTCGCTCAAACCGAAACTGATCGTATTAGATGAATCAGTCAGCAGTCTGGACATGGTTACCCAAACGCTTATACTCGATTTGTTAAAAGAGCTCAAAGACGAGTTTGGGTTATCGTATTTTTTTATTACGCATGATTTGAAAGCCGCTTATCAATTGAGTGACACACTAGGTGTACTGGATAACGGAAAATTAGTTGAGCTTTACGAGTCCAAACCTCAGTTCTTTGCATCAGACCATCCAGCAGTAAAAGAAATGAGAAGCTCCATACTTGCAGAACACCCGCGCTTTCGTTCGATAGGAAGAGGGACGATGCTACAATAAGAAAATCGCGTGTAGATATAGCATTCCCGGTTACATCGTTTTTTCATGATATTTGCTTTAACAAGTACGGCATGTCTTTTGTTGTTCAAAGCATGGAGTGCTGATATCAATAGAACGGTTGCACCGTTAACTGCATCAAATGATGACTGCGATCTGTTACATTCCTTCAACTCACGGCTACACATGCCGCATTTCAACCATTTTTCCTGCTTTAAATATGACATAGAAAAAGAACCGTTGGCTTTAAACCATTGGTTCTTTTTCTACACCCTCTAACCGTTTATTATTTTTGTTTAAACGACAAAATGTTTTTCATGCCTCATTAGGAGAAAATAGCAAGGTGGATTAGGCTCCTCATAATCTCTTCGTTCTTTTAATAGATTTCGTCCATGAATGAGGATTCTGTTAAATTTAACCAAGACATGAAGCCCTTCCAAGGTTTCCGGGATCCCATACAATTTCTCCAGACTGCACGTTTCCATAAAACACTGTGACGAACAAAATCGGGTTTAACATATGGAGAACCTTGGAAAAAATCAATTTCGAAAACTTCTCACTCTGCTCTGTTATATCTCGGAGTTCTGCTTATGAGATTGAAGCCTAAAGGCCGGAAAACTGTCCATATTCAGCTCAGATATTTTCCTTCAGGCAATACTTACGAGATGTTGAAGACACTGCCTACTTCGATGTCGGTTCCGTGACTGGCCGCAAGGCGCTGAATACCCGGTCGAAGCGTCGCATCGACGTTTCAAGCGGACCAGTAGGGAATCGTGCGATCAACCATCCCATCACCAGCGCAACTGTTGCAACGAGCAGATCACCAAATGGAATCGCTCCGAGATCATACGTGACCCCAGCTATTTCGAGACCCCATATGAAGACAAACTGAGCTGCATACATCGTTAACGCCACGCGACCAACTGCTGCGAATGGCATTAACACGCCAGAGGTCTTCTTCGGTACGAGACATACCAATCCGAGCACTAGGAATGCCGCCCCCAGCCCCAGCAACGTCTGGAACGTTGACGCACAGTGCGGGGCTATCGAGAGAAGATTATGCCAAAGCGGCGCTTCCACGTTGTGCGGCCAGATTGCATACTGGTCCGGCTGGGCGCTGGCGGTGCCTTGAACGCCTACGAGCCATTCTTCGAAGGAACGGCTCAGCCCCGGCAGAACGAAAATACCCAGCAATTTAGAGACGGCGAGCATGATTGCACCGCTGCCCGCAAGCGAAAGTGCAGTGCGGATCTTAGTAAGGTCGAAGCGTCCGATCGCCATACCGGCGACGAAAGCGGGAGCAAGTGCAAGCGCGGACAGCGGGCCGCCTGCAATATCACTAAGTAAGTATGCTTTTGGCAGGACACTCCCTCCGAGAATCATCAGTGGCGGGCTCACTACCATTAGAGCTGCTGATGTCGCAATCAGTACACGAGTCGAACGGCGAACCAGCACCAACGCCAGCACGAACAATGCCGCATAAGCGGGCAAGATCACCCCGTACGGAGTATTCAGCATGATGAGAAGATATCCAATGATATCGACGAACACCGCGCGAGCGAGCATCCGTGCCCGGAATGCAGTCGGCTCCGTTCCTCGATCCATCATGCGCCCAGCCATAATTGAGTAAGAGATGCCGCCGCAGAGCACAAATAGCAACGTCGTGTTCCCGGAGACGATGGAAGCATTCGTCTCATTCAAGGCGAAGTGCTGCAAATACATTCCTAAGACTGCCAGTCCCCGCGCTGAATCAAGCGCCACAAGACGCCCTGTCCCACGCGAATTCCTCTTTATGATCTTCTGTCCTTCGACAGAATCCCGGGTGACGATTTCTACGTGCGCACCGTCCTGAAGTGGAGTTGATAAATCTACCAGCTTTCGATTTAATTTACCTGCAACCTCATTTTCCAGCCCGCTGCTAATGGAAGCCGCGACATCCTTGATGTTTGCTTCCTTTTCGTATTCTCTGACAGATACGTTAGGCAGTTTAATACTGATTGACAACTTGTATTCCTCCTTAAAAAGATCAATGTTTCCCTTGTTCCATTGCCTATATTTGGATGAGACCTAACTGTATTCAATATAGCGGGCAGTTGTATCTAAAGTTTGATCAACTTGTAAACAAAACGTAAAAAGACGCTATTCCTGTCAGGATAAGAACCTATACAATAGTGATCCAAACATTTGCGTTGCGAATCATGTCTAAACAAATAAAAACACCTCGTCAATGACAGATGCATTGTAAGGCAAAAAACTCTAGGGTTAATAATATTTCTTGTATTCTCTCTCAACCGATCTAACAGCTAAACATAAAACAAGCTGGCGGCAATTAGCACCAGCTTGAAAACATATTCTTTATAGAGTAAACTCCCTAAGTAATGACCATTGCTCTTTTTTAAGCTGCTTTGACTTTTAATTGGATACTGTTGGACTTATAGATGATCTTCACTTTGTACTTGCTTGGCAAGCCTACGGTCTCGATTGAAGAAAATGATCCATGACGCTTATCATAGGTGATGATCGTGGATCCGTCAGCTGGTACATAATCGTCCGAAAAGTTGAGACGTAATGTCCCTTTCATTTTTGCCTTGCCCTTAATGTGAAGCAGATCATTTTTTCCGCTGAGATTCAGCTCAAGTATACCTTTGGCAGATTGTTTGTAGTCTCCTCCGATGACCAGTTTTCCTGATACCTCTTCCTTCAGGGTGCCTCCGTTGTTTGAAACATCACCTCTCCCAAAGGCTGTCTTCGAGTCGCCCTCAAGTGTTCCCTGATCAATCCGTATACCGCCGGAATATGTATTGTTCCCCTCCAGCTTTAATGTGCCTGTCCCCTTTTTAGTCAGCTTTCCGGTGCCGGAGATATCGTTGCGCCAGCGATCCAATGCATGGAAACCGCCTTTTGAAGAATCCATACTCACAGTAACGTCTTTGGCAAAAGCGCCATATCCATCGGCGGCCGAAAAGAGATTAATCCGTCCCCACCCCTCTGGATCATCAAGAACAGGATAGCCGGAAGGAAGACTGGTAGTAGCTAAAATCCAACGGCGCTGCGTGTTGTCAAGGTAAGGAAAACGAGTTTCCAGCAGGACTTCAGCTCCCTTAGGAACCACCATTGATTTAGCAGGTGACTTGATTTGCCCAAATCCGTATGTCAATCGTTGAATATATAGTTTTTTATTCATGTCATAATCGCTGAATCGATCTTCCGCTGTACCAGTTTGCGTTAACAACTTACTGTGGGCTTCATCATAAGCAGCCTTTTTCAAACTTTTATTGGCTGGATCAGATAAAATTGCAGCCGCCAAGCCAGTTGCCATGACACGTCCTCCCATTACATCAAGCGGGGAATGCATACCGGCAACAATGCGGTTATTGCCGAGCTCCGAAGCCCGGGTAAGGAGTTCCTGATAACGCTCTGGTACGGCATAAGCCATAGCAAAAGCGCTAAGGTATGCGGCATTCGTATGTCCGCTGGGAAAACCTCCGTCTTTGCTCGGATCAGGATTGATAGCGGGAACAAGGGATGGAACAAGAATAGAATTGCTTTCCCAGCGAAACGGGCGGGGATATTGAAAGTATCCCTTAGCCGGGTTCGTTGAAGAATAGGGGCCGCGTAACGTATTGACCAAACTCACGATGCTGCCGAGACTGGAACTCGTGCTGCCAGAATTGGTTCCTTCGTCAATATATTTTTTTATTGTAGCATCTGCCGGGATACTGTTGATCGTTGTCGTCGCGCCCGCCTTCATTCGATATACATCGGTAAGCGGACCTAGACCGTCAATCACACTGTAGCTCTGATTCCTGCGATCATCAAAATATGCGGCATTTTCCTCACTAATCGTACGGCGTTCAGCAATGTCAACAACTTTTTGAATGTTGGCATCCAACACGCTGCTGTTCAGTTTGGCACCACTATCCCAAGTACTTCCGGGAGTCCAAAGCTTATTAAATTCGGAAAGTACCCCCATCGTGGGATTGGAATTCACTGTAGTATTAGCAGAGCTGTTATTTTTGTAATGATCTACGAAATATCCTGAAGGAGGGGGCGGCGGCAGTGTTACAGTTTTGGCTTTCGTTGTTGTGCTCGCATAACATTCACTCACAGAACTCTGAAATAATACCAGAGAAAATAAAGCCACTACTAAATGCTTCTTCATCCTTAGTAATTTCATTTTTTCATCATACTCTCCCTTACTCTTATCTCAAAAAGCTTTTCCCCAACCGTCAAGTTATTATTGATCGTATCTTACATTTATTAATGAAATAGCGTTGTTTTATTAATGTTTTGTTTATTTTTTCTAGGGCGTCAATGAAATAGAAGTCACCTACAAGCGGAGAGAAAGAAACGGAAGAAAACTACAGAAGCAAAAAGCTGCTGACGAGGAGCCAGCAGCTAACACAGGGGCATCTAAGCATTCATAAAGGACTAGGCGTGTTTCCGCATTCTATAAATTACAGAACAACTTTATTATAAAAGAACACCATATTTCATGGTAATCATCATTTAATGCGCCATCATATCATGGGCAATATCGTGTCCATCCATTTTTGACGGGTAGTAGGTAGGCCAGTGTTTGACTTCATCAAGTAAAGCTTCACGGTCATCACCCCAATACAGATGGTAATGACTAGCTTTAGTCGGATAGATACTATGATCACTAAACTGAATATACTGAGGGAGCCCTTCAGCTTCTTTAGCTAGTTTGAATATGTATCTTACCCCTCTATTGCCCCCATCATATGTTAAAATTTCGTACCCGTCATACGTATACTTACCAGAATATTCTTTTCCATTTTTGAAAAACGTTACAGCATCTTTTTGAATTAAGATACGGTCAACATCTGTTTTATACCCTTTTTTATAGTACTCTTTATATTCTTCAGCTGTCTTGTCACCTTCATGTTCTGATTTATATGAAAATACTTCGTCAAGAGTACCATCTTGCAGGTATGGATATACAGATTGCCAGTCTCCTTCCCAATCAGAAAGTGAACGATCCTTTACTTGGCTGTTTTTAAAATAGCCTTCATAAATTTTTTCTGTTTCTTCATCATGTGCATGACTATGATCGTGCTCATGATCATGAGCGTGAGCACTTTCGTGTGTGTGACTTTCAGATGCTTGCTCTTGCGTTTTGGAAGAGTCTTCTGCAACAGCCGAGGATGATGTTGTTTTATTAGACTCACCTTTTGATGAACCGGAAGTCTGACATCCTGCCAATACGAGTAATGAACCAATAGTTAATATACCTAACTTCTTTGCAAATAAAATCTTCATTCCTACACTCCTTTTATTCA
Organism: Bacillus sp. G16; assembly: GCF_021282335.1. NCBI lineage: Bacteria > Bacillati > Bacillota > Bacilli > Caryophanales > Bacillaceae > Bacillus > Bacillus sp. G16. The sequence continues at coordinate 27,739 of NZ_JAJSOZ010000004.1, forward strand.
AATCGAAAACATTACGATTTATATTATACATATATCTCGTCAAACATCAAAGGGAAAATGCTCCTAATATTGCGAATGGTATCTGGCAGCGTATTGCCAGCTTCAATTAGAAAAATTCATCTTCTTTTTGTTTTTTGTTATAAAGCATCCAAATGAATTTTATGAGAAGGAAAAGCGGAAGAAAACGAAGGGAAATGATTTAGAAGATTCCCGCTTTTCTCTATTGCATTTACATACATGCTACCGCAGCTTGCAAACAAACCTGCCAAAAAATGAAACCAAAGTTCGCGGAGCTTAGGGAACTTGACTTTCTACCAACAAAACCGGCCAGTTGGTTCATACTTGTAATTTATTATAAAATTCCTGAATACATTTGTTCAATGAGGCGGTGATCACCATGAATAAAATAAAACCAACAAGAGTTTTGATCATCTCTTTATCAAAAAAACAATTAAAAGAATTTTTGATTTTTGAAATGATCATAGGGTCGACAGCATATTGGATTTTTAAATATAAAAATAATATTTTCTACGAATGCACCGGGTTAGCCGGAAGTATTCTATGTCCTTTCCTTTTCAAAAAAGTAATTTCTAAAAATAAATGTAGATTCATGAGAAATCAGATCATCACGATTAGATAAAAAGATACCAACATCATTGGTATCTTCTTTGTCAAATTGAGTCCCTTTGCAGACCGGTTTCTTTTCACTGCTTATTTGATTACGAAATTACCGTATTCGTTTGAGCGAACATGAATCGGTCCGTTTAAATTATAGTTGTTCTCCTTGGCGATTGAGCGAAGCACGTCCACACGGGCAACCGATTCTCTCCACTCATCACGGGTGTCAGGATCTGCCGGATTCATCAGGTCGTCATATCGCACATCCAGGAATTTATTTAACCATTTCTTCTCATCAATCCCGTCTTTAGGTGAACCGCCCGCTTTTTTGTTCGTGCGTTTGATCAAGGCATAAAAGGAGTCGGGGTCATCACCATCGCCATGCTGAATAACTGTATCGTACATCACAGCTCTTGCCAGTGCCGTTTTCAGTCCGGCATGATCTGATCGTTTCATGGCAGGCTGATAATACAAGCTGTCATTTACTGCGTCTTGAGCAGCGCGGAATTCTTTATCATTTCCAAGCGACTCCCAGGCAGAAGCGAATCCCTTGAGATTGCTGATGTCATCGCTTTCTTCTTTGGCCAGACGGCGCAATTCAGGCAGGTACTTTTTCAGTTTGTTATTCGGTACCGCCTTTGTGTATACTTCCACTACTTCCAATGCATCCCCGGTAGCTGTTGTAAAGCCTGCCCGTCCGCATGTATAGCCTCTTCCATCATCCAATGGCTCCACATATCCGTATTGGATCTCCGTCGTGCCGTTTTCAAAGATACTGGTCAGCTGTTCTGCCCGGCGCTTTTGATCCTTATTCAGTCCCGCCGCAAAAACCGTTTCACTCATCATCAAGGTAAAAAACAGGGTGAAAACAAGTGATGAAATCGCTGCTTTCTTCAAACTGATTTTCATTCGATTACCCCCTACTAAATATTGTAAATACAGACACAGTATACATCAAGGGGCTGCTCTATTGTTGAAAATACATTGTTTTGTCAATATTTTGAATCTAAAGTAATAATAAAAAGCTTTCGGCTTGAATCTTACTCTTTTTTTATTGCCAATCAGCCTTAGCCCCTCTCTCTGGGAAAAGCCCTTTTGCTACAACTTTATTTAACAAAATGCAATAAGGCTTTAATCTATTTTATAATGGAAATGATCATCGAATAGTTGGGAGGTGATGAAATGGCAAGTAAGATAAGAATGCTAGATTCCGCAACGTCCCATGCAAAGCCTATGATTGGAAAGGCGATACTTTGCATGGGGTAGACTTTCTAAAAGATCGCCCAAGTAAGCTTTTCTGATATAGTGGCTTTGCACCTTATTTGGCTATAAAAAAATAAGGAGCTGGCAGATATGGCATATGTAAAAGCAACCGCTATTTTACCTGAAAAGCTGATATCGGAAATTCAAAAGTACGTTCAAGGAAAAACAATATATATCCCTAAGCCTGAAACCTCTCATCAAAAATGGGGTGCGTGTTCAGGAACAAGAAAGCTAATCGATGACAGAAACGCTTCTATTAAACAAGCATTTAAAAACGGCAAAACAATTAATCAATTATCTGATGAATATCACCTCTCTACTGAAACAATAAAAAAAATTGTCTACTCTAAATAAACAAAACGAAAGCACTGATGAAATGTAATCAGTGCTTTTTGATATGGCGAGTTTGTTTCTTAGTTATTTCCTGCATATGATATCATTGGACAATTGTGTAACATTAAGGGAGATGAGAAGAAAGGAAGGATTTACAAATGAATATAGTAAACAATGGAACATTGCAAGTACCTGGAGCGAACATCCACTATAAGGTGCGTGGCACAGGTCCAATTATTCTTTTGATCCATGGCGGAGGCGGTGATGCCGACAAGTTCCATCATGTTGCAGACCATCTGGCTAACTGGTACACGGTTGTTACTTACGACCGCCGAGGACATTCCCGCAGCAATCTCGCCAATCAGACTGAGGATTACCGTGTGGAAACACACAGTGATGACGCCCACCGTCTTCTAGCCAAACTCACCGACAAGCCGGCATACGTATTTGGAAGCAGCTCCGGCGCTGTTATCGGGCTTGATCTGTGCATACGCCATCCCGAACAGGTAAGCGTCATGATCCCTCACGAACCAGTCTTATTGCAGTTTTTAAATGAAAATGAGCTGAAACAAGCCAAGCAATTCATGGAAGACCTTAAGAAAAATCACCGAAATGAGGTCATTACATTATTGTCAAGTTTAGAAACAGACGAACAATCAAAGGATGTGCTGGCAGAGCGGCTTCTCGGTAATTCAACGTATTTCACTGAATATGAAATTCAGGGAATTCTCAACTATACATTAGATATCGAAGCATTAAAGATGGTGTTTACATCTGCTCCGATGAAGGTACTCCCAGCTGGCGGAAGTGCTTCACGGGATTTTTTTCCTTATCGTTGCGCAAACGCCTTAGCGGAGCATTTGGAAACAGAAATTGTTGAATTTCCCGGAAACCATACAGGTTATAACACAATTCATCATAAAGAATTCGCTGAGAGGTTACACGATATGTTAGAAAATAAACATAGGACCATGTACAACTAACTCAGATTATCGGAGAATTTCACAGGAGCGTTTTTTACTCTTTAGCTATTTTTGTTATATGATCTTAAAATAAAAAAAGAAACCTATGGACTTTGTGAATCCGCAGGTTTCTTTTTTTATTCATCTACTTTTTTTCCCGGATAACTAATAGCACACCAACTAGAATCAAAGTTGAACCTGCCCAGAAGGTTCCGCCTATACGTTCTCCTAACAAAAGCCATCCGAGCAATGTTCCAACGAGAGGCTGAAAAAAGAAAAATAATCCTCCGCTTGATGCATTCAGCATTTGTAATCCGCGATTCCAAAGTATAAATGCACAAGCTGTTGAAACAATCCCCAAGTATAATAGCCCGCCCCATATTGTCGGATGGGCCAGCTGCGAGAAATGAACTTCATTTACGTTCATCCATACAAAAGGAGTCAAAATAATCATGGCAACCAAGATTGAGTAAGTTGTCACCACAATGGGAGAATAATGATTTGGAACACGTTTTAAAAGAACAGACATCAGCGCCCATGTTAAAGCAGCAATTAGCAACGAAATTCCGCCCATTTGATTCGTCATGTCAATGTGACCGTTCCCTACAATCATTAAAACGCCGATAGTCGCCAAAGCCACAGATATTCCCTTTTTTACATTCAACCGTTCTTTTAGCAAAAGCCTAGCAAAGATCACCATAAATGCAGGTGTGGAAGAAGTAATAATGGCTCCCATTTGTGCCGAAGATAGGTTAGTGCCAACTTCCTGTGTAACGATTGAAATTGTATTACCAATGATCCCAATGCCTATGATTAATAAAAGGTCACGTCTGTGAATTCGCCAGGATAGCCTTTTTACCAAACCGATAATGAGCAATGCGAGAATTGCTACAGCATATCGCATCCATACCAGCTCTAATGGGGGTATAACCGATACGACAACCTTTACGACAACGTACATACCACCCCAAATGCTGGCGGCTAAAGCCAAATATATAGAACCTAACAAAGTGTTTTTCATTTTTGCACCCTCCGTTTTTCATTTAGGTCAATAAATGCCCCTAACGGAGAGAAGTAGTCACCTTACTCCACTAAGGGCGGAGAAGTGCTACTGGTACATCATTTTCAAATAATGGAGCCCAGAACATGTTTATTCACCTCTGTCAAAAAATGAAGGTATTGATAGTTTAAAAGAAAAACGTAATGAAGTAAATGAGAGAATCTAATCTGCTTGCCAGTTAAATCATAATTTCTTCGTATTTATGTTTTACCTTCTATACGTTTTTTTGTCATTAAAACATGATGAGTTTTTTGAGGATATACCCTATCAGCTATTCTACAATCCGCTTCAGTATCTTCGCAGGATTTCCACCCGCCACGACGTTATCTGGTACATCCTTTGTGACAACTGCACCCGAAGCGATTACAACATTATTGCCGATTTTTACCCCTGGGTTAATAACAGCTCTCCCGCCAATCCAGACATTATAACCGATTATGACTGGAATTCCGTATTCCGCTCCCGATATTCTTGTATGTGCATGGAGCGGGTGAGTCGCAGTATAAATATGAACTCCTGGTGCAATAAAACAGTTATCCCCTATTCGAATCTCATGAACGTCAAGAAACACACAATCAAAATTAGCAAAGAAATTTTCTCCAACGTGTATGTTGTAGCCATAATCACAACGAAATGTCGGCTCTACGTGAACATGTTCCCCAGTAGAACCAAACAATTCTTTTAATAAACGGGTTCTTTTCTTGCTATCCGTTTCAAGTGAATCATTAAAAATTCTAGTTAATCTTCTAGCATTCATTCTTTCAATTCTTAATTCAGGGTCGTCTGCGTTGTAAAGTTCGCCATCTAACATTTTTTGCTTTTCAGTTTTCATGATGTAATCTCCTTAGCCTTTTCACTATTCATACTGCTATATTCTAACTTGTATATACAAGTTAGTTCGAGTTTTCAGAATACCGATAACATGTTTTTTATGCTCAAGCCTCTCCTTGATCTGCTTATTAAACGTCTCAGCTGTTCTGGCAAATCCAAAAATATAAACATAAAAAACCATACCGATAATACTTGGTATGGTTTCTTTAAGTAGGCCACCTAAGAGAGGGCCTATCTCAATATTACTTTTGATCCGAAGCTAATTGCATTTGTAACCGACAGGGCCGTCTGAACCTGTGTATACATATGTGTCAGAAACATATCCAATATTCACGATCCCCCGGGAATCTTTCCACTGGATTTGATCCCAAATATTACTCGTTCCATACTTCCCGGTAACAGTCGTTCCATAAGCGTAACAATAGTAAGGAACACGCGAGCCGCTAGGAATGGAAAGCATAATAGGATAATTTGTACCTGGACCGCTGCGCATATTTACAGGCGCACCGCTGCTTGTTGAGACCGTAAAGTACTGAACGGCAAGTGCTTGACTGGAAAAAATAAATAATGATGCAATCATAACGGTTAACATACTCAGCATTTTCAGTTTAGTCAATGTCATCCCTCTTTCTTCAATTCCTTCATTTTAAGAATGATAGAACATATGCTACCAGCTGCATTTAGGAACAACCGGACCGTCTGAGCCTGTATACATATATGTATCAGAGACAAATCCAGGAACGATCTCCCCGCTGGCAAGCGTCCGCTCTGTGTAATTCCAAATATTACTCGTTCCATACTTTCCAGTTACAGTTGTACCGGTTTTGTAGCAATAGATCGGGATGCGGGTTCCGCTCGGAATAGTCGTTACGATCCCCCAACTTGTACCTGGGCCGCTGCGCATATTTACAGGCGCACCGCTGCTTGTTGAGACCGTATAATACTGAGCGGCAAGTGCATGGCTAGAAAAAATGAGCAATGATGCAATCATCACCGTTAGTGTACTTAGCGTTTTTAATGTCTTCACCTTATATCCTCCCCCTTAAATGTCGTGCGTTTGACTTTCTTACATCCAGTTAAGGAAAAACCGCGCCCCCTCTCTCTGCCATATATTTATCAATGTACCATAAACTAGATCTTTCAAAAGTGGAATTATTCCTATGTTTTCGACAAAAAACTCGTGACATCGTGCATTTTCAAAATTTGCAAATATGACCTATCCATTTTTAATGAGACAAGGCAGTAAATCACTTTTTTGTGATCATTTCATTAACTGTGCAACAGAAGCTGTTTAATTAGAAACGAGAATAAACGTCACTGCGTAAAAGCGCTTTGTGTGTTTGATGAGAATAAAGCGACTTGTGACCATTCCGAATATGCCATTTTTATCGGAGAAAAGTTCTTTCTGTATGCTTCATCTTATTTTCGGGAAATGTAACGTTGATTAAAGGAGGGTAATTAAAGATGGATCATCAAACATTAGCTGCTCACGAGGCTGTAGACTTACATGAAATCGTTAACTTTAAAACACTTTGTGTAGCGAAATCGAAATTAATGCAGGGACTTGTGTTTGACCAAGACCTTAAGGACTTGATGCAAAAAGATGTGCAGCAATCCATTCAAGACCTTACTGATTTACAAGCGGTTTATGAGCGTGCGCCATTTCAAGCCCCCGTCCCTCAAAGCCGTCCAACGCCAATCATCAATTGAAAGGAAGGTAAGCCCCTTTGAATCATGATCACTTAGACCCAATTAATTCGCTAAATATGCCTGAACTTGCAGATACCACATTTGCGATGGATTTTCTTATTCGAGCAAAAGAAGGCGTGAGGAATACTGCTGTAGCCTTGACTGAAACCGCATCACCGGATGTAAGAGCTTTGTTGCGGAAGCAGCTGATGCAAGGAATCACGATGCACCAAGAAATTACGGAATTGATGATAAGCAAAAAATGGTTCCATCCATATGAACTAAGCGAACAGTATAAGCTGGATCAGCTCTCTGCAAAAAACACGATCATGGTCGGCAACATGAACCTCTTTCCTGAGGACACAAATCGAAAAGGGATGTTTGACAGGACACCTGATGAACACTAACACTGGAGGTTTTACAGCATGAAGGCAGTAACGTATCAAGGCATTAAAAATGTTGTTGTCAAAGATGTGCCAGATCCAAAGATTGAAAAGTCCGATGACATGATTATAAAAGTCACAAGTACAGCCATTTGCGGATCAGATTTACATTTAATCCATGGATTGATTCCTAATCTGCAAGAAGACTATGTCATCGGCCATGAACCGATGGGAATCGTGGAAGAAGTTGGACCAGGGGTTACACAGGTGAAAAAAGGTGACCGCGTCATTATTCCTTTTACTATCGCCTGCGGTGAATGCTTTTTTTGTAAAAACCAACTGGAAAGCCAATGTGATCAATCTAATGACAATGGAGAAATGGGCGCCTATTTCGGCTATTCAGGGCATACCGGCGGTTATCCAGGCGGGCAGGCAGAATATTTAAGAGTGCCGTTTGCGAATTTTACCCATTTTAAAATTCCTGAAACCTGCGAGGAACCCGATGAAAAATTAAGCGTGATTGCGGATGCCATGACCACCGGCTTTTGGAGTGTTGACAATGCCGGGGTAAAAGACGGCGATACAGTTATCGTTCTCGGCTGCGGACCAGTCGGCCTGTTTGCTCAAAAGTTTTGTTGGCTAAAGGGCGCAAAACGCGTCATAGCAGTTGACTATGTAAACTATCGCTTACTGCATGCCAAACGAACAAACAAAGTAGAAATCGTTAATTTTGAAGACCATGAGAATACAGGGAGTTACTTGAAGGAAATCACCAAAGGCGGAGCGGATGTAGTTATTGACGCTGTTGGGATGGATGGGAAAATGAGCGACCTCGAGTTCCTTGCCAGCGGATTAAAGCTTCATGGCGGAACAATGAGTGCAATGGTCATTGCTTCCCAGGCCGTTCGCAAAGGAGGAACGATACAAATTACAGGTGTGTATGGCGGCAGATATAACGGTTTTCCATTAGGTGATATTATGCAGCGAAACGTCAATATACGCTCTGGACAAGCCCCAGTGATCCACTATATGCCATACATGTTTGAGTTAGTGTCGACAGGTAAAATTGATCCGGGAGACGTTGTAAGTCATGTGCTGCCGCTCAGTGAGGCCAAGCATGGCTATGACATTTTTGATACCAAAATGGATGATTGTATAAAAGTTGTGTTAAAACCTTAAGAAAACGGAGGTGACAGGAATGGAATACGCCTCACATGAAGTGCTAGAAGTCCAAGAAATGACTGCATTTAAGACACTTTGTTTAACGAAATCCAAAACAATGAAGGCGCTGGTGTCTGATCCGAAGCTTAAGGCAATCATGCAGCAAGACGTTGACATCACCACACGGCAGCTGCAGGAATTTGCCTCTATTTTATCTAATGCAAAGCATGAATAAGGAGATGAGTGAATAATGAATCCTATCATTGAATATCTGACCGGCATGAATGTTCTAACAGACCAAATCATCGCCATGGACTTATTGATTGCAGCAAAAAACGGAGTCAGAAATTATGCGATGGCCGCAACGGAAGCGGGAACGCCTGAAGTGAAAGAGATCCTTATCCGGCATTTAGAGGAAGCCCTCGATATGCACGAACAAATCTCAAGCTATATGATGGAAAAGGGCTGGTACCATCCTTGGAATACAGACGAACAAGTCAAGCTGAATTTACAAAATATTGATACGGCGATTCAATTGCCAACCCTTTAACGGACAATGATTGATTTGCTGAGGAACAGTCTTGATTGACCATAACTGTGCCTCAGCTTCTGTATGTTAAGAAAAAGCTGAATAGAAGTGAGGGCGACTATGAGGAATCATAAATTCCTCCGCTTCTCCTTCTCCGCCCGATTCATGAGCTGTCTATGAACCCGCTTTTTCTCATCTGATCTTCAATCGCTTGCAAGGCCTGTTCCTCGTCAATCCCTTCAGCTCTGATTTGAATGTGAGTACCAGGTGTAATGCCTAATGACATCACATCAATAAGGGACTTTGGCGGATTTTTCAGATTAACGCATTTCTTCTGATGTAGAAGAAATACGTGAGAATGAAACTTGCAGGCTGCACGAACCAGCAAGGTTGCTGCACGGGCAAACCCTGTAATTGCAATAATTGTATACTGTTTTTCAATCATGCTCCCATGCTCCTTATCCCCATAGTAACGGCATTTAATGGTGGCCGACTATCGGATGGGGTACATATGGTTCTTCCAAAAGCGCGATGTCTTCAGATGTTAACTTAACAGATAGAGCTCTGACAGCATTTTCGAGATGGGACATTTTCGTAGCACCAATAATAGGAGCTGTTACTGGTTCCTTCTGCAGCAGCCAAGCAAGCGCGATATGGGTTCGGGAAACTCCGTGTTTTTCTGCGATTGCCGCAAGCCGCTCCACGACCAGCCGGTCAGCATCAGCAGTCGCATCGTATTTGGATTTCTGGATTTGATCGGTTTCGGAGCGATGCGTTGTTTCAGACCATTCACGTGTCAATCTTCCAGATGCGAGCGGGCTGTACGGAGTCACTCCCATTTTTTCTTCTTTGCAAAGCGGCAGCATTTCCCTCTCCTCTTCTCGGTATATCAGGTTTAAGTGATTCTGCATCGACACAAATTTGGTCCATCCATTCTTCTCTGCAACATGTAACGCCTTCTGGAACTGCCACGCATACATCGCAGAAGCGCCAATATACCTTGCCTTCCCGGCCTTCACCACATCATGCAATGCTTCCATCGTTTCTTCAATGGGTGTATGGTAATCCCAGCGATGGATGATGTAAAGGTCTACATAGTCTGTTCCCAGTCTCTTAAGACTTTTATCAATTTCACTCATGATCGCCTTTCGTGAGAGGCCGGCACCATTTGGGCCCTCATGCATTCGCTGATGGACCTTCGTCGCAAGCACAATTTCATCTCGATTGGCATAATCCTTTAATGCTCTGCCAAGTATTTCTTCACTTGCTCCCATTGAATACACATTCGCCGTATCAAAAAAATTGATGCCAAGCTCAAGCGCTTTTTTGATGATGGGGCGGCTCTTTTCTTCATCGAGTACCCATTGATGAACCCACTTTTCTACTGCACCAAAGCTCATACACCCCAGACAAAGCCTGGAGACATCTAAACCGGAATGTCCAAGTTTTACATAATCCATTTCTTGAGTCCCCTCTTTCCTTTTATCTGCTTCTCATTATGCAATGAATGCAAAAGCAGCCGTTATCCCATTTGTATCAAATGATTGCCTAATCCTCTCACAGCCAATGACACCACTTGCAAACAAGCATTATAATGAAAAATATCAAGTGAAGGAGAATGACGTATGTCTGTACGAATAGCCGAACAACAGGAAGAGCTTGCCGAACTCATTGAACGTTATTCATGCCGGGACGGTGTTCACAAGACTGCTGTTCCGTCTTTATTTTTCATCAGTGAATCTCATGCTTCCGAACCGGTTTATAGCGTTTACAAGCCATCATTTTGTGTGATTGTTCAAGGTGAAAAAGAAGTATTACTTGCAAAGGAGCGCATGAGGTACAGTCCTGCTGATTACCTTGTTGCATCTGTTAACTTGCCGGTTGCCGGGCAAGTGATAAAAGCCTCATGTGATGAGCCTTATTTGGCCCTTAAGCTAGAATTTACTCCCAGCCAAGTCTTAGAGGTTTTAAGTGATTCTGACTTTCAAGCAGGGCCAAAAAAACACACGGAGAGGGCTATGTTTGTCAGTAAAATAGAGCCGGCTTTGCTGGATGCAGTTCTCAGGTTAGCCTCTTTGCTGGACACCCCGAAAGACATCCCGGTACTTGCCCCTATATTTACAAAAGAAATTCTCTATAGGGTTCTGCAAGGGCCGCATGGACGCACTCTGGAGCAAATTGCGATTGAGGGGAGCTATACCTATCGAATCAAAGATGTCATCGAACACATCATGAGGGCATTTGACCGGCCCCTTCGAACTGAGGAGCTTGCAGATATAGCGAATAGGAGTGTTTCCTCCCTGCACAGGCACTTTAAAACTGTGACAGCTATGAGCCCGATTCAGTTCCAAAAACAGCTGAGACTGCAGGAAGCCAGACGCCTGTTATTAACGAAGTCAACAGATGCCGCAGATGCTGCATTCCGGGTCGGCTATGAAAGTCCATCACAATTCAGCCGTGAATACTCCCGCATGTTTGGTTTTCCGCCTAAAGAAGATATTAAACGGCTGAGGGGAAAATCTGACTAAATGAGCAACGGGGATTTATATTTTTTAAAGACCATACTAACTGTTTTTTTGATAGCTAAAGTAAGTTTTCGACTTAACGTCAAATATAAAAGCTGCTTTCCTCCTCATTCCTAAACAATAAAGGCTGAAGAGATTTTTTATTTTTAAAAATCACCTTCAGCCTTAAACCATTTGTTTTTATGGCTTTCCCTCTTCATTTGGATAAAGGACAAACTCATATTGATCCCCCTTTATCTGGTCCTTGTAGAATTCAATCTTACGGTTTAATACATGCAGGTTTTGCTGTAAAGCTTGAATTTCTAATTCTACAAAGTGCTTACGCTTTTCAAGTAAATGCATCCTATCAAGAATCGTTTCATCACCCATTGCTCGCCATGTTGTATATTGTTTTAGCTCTGTCATCGACATTCCTGAATCTTTCAAATGGAGCAAAAACCGCACCCAGCCGATATCATGATCCGTAAATTCCCGTATATTATTCTCATTTCGATGAGGAGTCAGGAGCCCTTCCTTTTCATAATACCTGAGGGTACTTGTTGTCACACCGATGATGTTTGCTAATTCTCCAATGGAATAAGGAATCGTAACCACCTCTTTTGGTATGATTTCTTGCGGGGTAAATTTTTATTTTTAACCTGCCCCCTCGGACGCAAAGAATGCTATCTTGCGTCACTTATCCTGAAGACTTTCCGTTTTTGGCCTGCTTTTGAGCTGTGCCTCATTTTCACGCAATTTCCCATCATAATCTTCAATTTTTGTATCTAATCTTTTAATTGTTTCATCAATTTCTTTTCGCTTCTCTATCAGCCGCTGTCTTTCATCAGCCAGGATATTTTTGCGGGCTTCTACCGTACGATCTCCTTCAGTAAATAACGTTGTATATTCAATTAACGCTTCTATTGATAGGCCCGCATTTCGCATGCATTTAATGAATTCAATCCATTTGATATCTTCTTCATCATAATCGCGAATGCCGCTTTCTTTTCGTTTTACCGGCGGGATCAACCCGACACGTTCGTAATATCTGAGTGTCGCCGCTGTCAGGCCAAACTGCTTGGCTACCTGCGCAATATTCATACTCTTCACCTCACTGTCCTGTATGTTTTGAAGGTAACACTTAAAGTTAACTTTAAGTCAAGCATCAAACAAGTTTTAGCTGCTGAACTTTTTTCAAAAATCCAGGGCTTGCCTTAAAGCACACTTTAAGCTCTATACTTCTCCATGCAATAAAAACAGTTTAGACGGAGGGATTATTGTATGGCAAAAAAACAAACTGCTGGAGGAGATATACTAGGAGAATTTGCGCCAAAGTTTGCTGAACTTAACCACTCACCTCTCGTTCTATGCCGGATGGCCCAAAGCTTGGTCAGCATTTCATTTCGCAAAAGAAATCTTCAAAAATGAAAAGAAAGAAGGTCAACTGATGACATTTAATCAATTAAGCAACAGCACAATCTTTCCGTTAGGTGAAAAAATTGAAGCGAACTTTATTGGGGATGCATATTTACAAATGATATTTACCGATGAGACGCCCCTCAATGCCTCAATCGGGAATGTCACTTTTGCTCCCGGAGCCCGCAATCACTGGCATTCTCATAAAGTTGGGCAAGTTTTGTTAGTGACAGGCGGTGAAGGCTGGTATCAAGAAGAAGGAAAACCAGCTCAATTACTCAAAACTGGAGATGTCATCAATATTCCGCCCCGTGTAAAACATTGGCACGGGGCGACGAAAGACAGATGGTTTGTGCACTTAGCCATTACGCCGGGGGAAACGGATTGGTTAGAGCCTGTTCATGATGAGCTGTATCATACCTTATAAAATTGTTCTCGTTTTGCGTTCAGCAATTGAGATGAAGTTTTTTCAAAAAACCCCTTGCCTTAAAGCGGACTTTAAGGTTTATCGTTATGTTGAAGACACCATAAAACATAAATAAGTGCATGTTTTTTTATTTACACCACTTATGATGAAGAAAGGATAGGTTCATATGTGTAATCAACATCAAACCCGTGTATTACGCGTATCACATGCAAAAGCTAAATTTGAACAAACAACGATTGAGCGAAGAGAATTACGGCCGCATGACGTCTTAATCGATATTCAATTCAGCGGTATTTGCCATTCCGATATCCATAGTGCATTTGATGAATGGGGCGGTGGCATCTTCCCAATGGTGCCCGGACATGAAATTGCCGGGGTTGTCGCAGCTGTTGGGACAGAAGTGACGAAGTTTGCTGTCGGGGACCGCGTCGGTGTCGGCTGTTTTGTTGACTCCTGCGGAGAATGCGAATACTGTCTCAGCGGTGAGGAACAGTTCTGCACAAAGGGTGTTGTTCAAACTTACAACTCACTAGACTACGATGGAAATCCGACGTATGGCGGGTACAGCCAAAAAATCGTTGTCACTGACAGATTTGTTGTTAGAATTCCAGACAGTTTGGAAATGGATGTTGCCAGTCCGCTATTGTGTGCAGGCATCACAACTTATTCCCCGCTGAAACACTGGAATGTTGGGCCTGGTAAAAAGGTTGCCATCGTAGGCGTGGGCGGTCTTGGACATTTGGCAATTCAATTTGCACATGCAATGGGTGCAGAGGTAACCGTCCTGAGCCGTTCCATGAATAAGAAAGAGGAAGCTCTGGAACTTGGGGCAGATCATTACTTTGCAACAAGTGACCAAGCTACATTCACTGCATTAGCCGGGCGGTTTGACGTAATCTTAAATACGGTGTCCGCGAATCTTGATGTAGATGCCTATTTATCAATGCTTCGTATAGACGGAACACTTGTAAATGTCGGAGCACCTGCCGAGCAGGACACATACAGTGTGTTTTCCTTAATCATGGGCCGCCGCAGCCTTGCAGGTTCTCTTGTCGGCGGAATTCCAGAAACTCAAGAGATGCTGGATTTCGCCGCTGAGCATGGCATCGCACCTAAAATCGAAGTGATCCGCGCTGACCAAGTGGACGAAGCATACGAACGTATCCACCGAAGCGATGTCAGGTATCGATTTGTGATTGATATTTCCACATTATAAGTCTAAAAAATGGGTTAGTCCTTCCATGGGCTGTCCCGTTTTTATTTAAATGAAACTCACGGAAAAACGATCTCCTTAAGCAAATGTTTTGAAGGCCGGTTAATCTACCTGTTATCCTATAGGCATAGAGAGGTTATAGGAGGTTTTTTATATGAGCAAAAAAATTGCAGTTCTCGTTACAGACCAATTCGAAGATATCGAATATACAAGTCCGGTAAAAGCATACGAGGAATCTGGCTACAGTGTCGTAGCTATCGATTTAGAAGCCGGAAAAGAAGTTACCGGTAAGCATGGTGAGAAAGTAAAGATCGACAAAGCAATCTCTGATGTGGACGCAAGTGAATTTGATGCACTTTTAATTCCTGGGGGATTCTCTCCGGATTTGCTTCGTGCAGATGACCGTCCGGGTGAATTTGCTAAAGCCTTTGTCGAAAATGAAAAACCTGTTTTCGCTATTTGCCACGGCCCGCAAGTATTGATTGATACGGATCTTTTGAAAGGCAAAGATATCACAGGCTACCGCAGCATCCGCAAAGATTTAATCAATGCCGGCGCAAACTACAAAGATGCAGAAGTAGTCGTCAGCCACAACATTGTCACAAGCAGAACACCTGATGATTTGGAAGCATTTAACCGCGAATCATTGAATTTGTTGAAATAATGAGAAGGCACAGACCATTTGGGTCTGTGCCTTTTTCAAGAGAAAATGTTGCAGGTCAGGGAATTGAACTTCATGAAAATCCCGCTATTTTAAGGCCCCTTGTTTACATTCTGAAAGACAGCAGTCGCATCCCACACATTCAAGCCAAATTGACCTTCTGAGAATGCGGAATCATTCTCATCAATCACAAGACGATCATCTAAATAGATTTTAAAGTGATCGCCCTTGGCCTCAGTTTTCAGATGATACTTTTTATTTACGTCTATCGGCGTTTTGTATTCGGCAATGACAGAAGCAGCACCGTTCTCAAATTTAAAGAATTTCACTAGGTCATGCTTCGCATCCACGTTGGCAAGATAACCGTTTTTGGCATCTTTGTCAGAGCGAAACATAAGCGCTCCTGCCCCTCTTCCGTTTCCATCCTTAATGGTGATATCAGTTTCATAGGTGAAGTCTGATCCGGATGCTGAAGACAAGATAAAGGAATCGCCGTCCGACCTCCCTTGTTTCCCCTCAATTGTGTCGGCCCACGTGCCATTTACAGTCGTCCAGCCAGTCAAATTAGAGATAAAAGGCGACGTTCCCCACACCTTTTTTAAAGGATATATCGTTAAAGATTTTAGCTTTACACCTCCATTTTCAGCATATAATTCAAGACCTTTGCTTGATCTATCCGGGAGAATGATATCGGTTATGACCTGCTGTCCGTCATTCCCGAATACCTCAACTGAAGAGCGGTCGACAAAGATGCGCATCTTTATGTTTCCATTTACCGGCTTTAGCGGAGCTGTTTGTATCCCAGTGTTAAATGTTGGATTAAAGGTGACGTTTCCCGATTCGCTCCGGTCAACGAACAGTTTGGTGTTCTTTCGGTCATAGCCGACTTTCGTGAATTGATTTTCGCCTGTTCGAACCTTAAAACCAAATTCAGGAGCTGAACCTGGAGATACTTGAAATTCTGCATGTAATTCATACGCATCTCCAGACAGGCCTGCTAACACATTTTGGCTTGCGGGCGATATGGTCTGATTCTTCCACTTCTTAGAGGTCCCGCGAATGGTTTGCAGCTCTTTTACTGGTGTTTGGACGACCCTAACTCCCCCGGTAAGCGTTTTCAATTTTAACTCTCTTGGAATGGACGCTGCACTTCTCCATGGGGATGTAGGAACATCATTCGCATATTGCCAATTGCTCATCCAGCCTAACCAAAGCCGCCGGCCGTCTGAGGACGGAATATCGGACCAGGATACAGCCGCATAAAAGTCTTTGCCGTAATCTGTCCAGAGAACTTTGTCTGACGGATTTTCGTTTTTAAAATGTGTTCCATCAAAGTCCCCTACGAAATACTGCATGCCTGATCCTCCCGAGACCGCTCCGTTTCCTACACTGACCTGCATCACCCATTTTTTTTGATTCGGGTTTCCGTCTACCGGAAGCTCAAACAAATCCGGGCATTCCCATACTCCCCCATGGCTTCCTTGTCCCTGTCCAAACTCACTTGCATACGTCCACTGCTTCAGATTTTCGGATGTATAAATAAGGATTCGGTCACCGGCCGCAAGCAGCATCACCCACTTTTTTTCTTTTTCATACCAAAAGACTTTTGGATCGCGAAAATCTTTTTTTCCCGGGTTCGGAATGACAGGGTTGCCTGCGTATTTCGTCCACGTTCTTCCTTTGTCATTGCTATAGGCAATGCTTTGCACTTGATGGCCTTCCCGATCCTGTGTATAAATGGCCACAAGCGGCTTCTCTTCGCCTGTCTGAAAACCGCTTGTGTTATTCCTATCTACAACTGCGCTTCCGGAAAAGATCGTGCCTTTTTCATCCGGATACAGCGCAACAGGAAGGTGCTTCCACGTAACCAAATCTTTGCTCACGGCATGCCCCCAATGCATGGGGCCCCACTGCATACCGTATGGATGGTATTGATAGAACAAATGATATTCTCCAGCATAATAGACCATTCCGTTTGGATCATTCATCCAGTTTGCCTCCGGCGTGAAATGATATTGAGGACGATAATCCTCATCATAGTAGCTTGAATCGGCTGCCTCAGCTGGAAATGCCAAAGTGAACAGCAGGGTGAACATGATGACGAATTGAATAAGTCTTTTTTTCATTTGTTTCTTCGCTCCTCTCTTCATGTTTGAACAATTTCAAGAGAGACTGCTGCGCAAGTTGATCCGTTTCTGGCACTCTTCCTCTGTTTCGCTGCTATCTGAATGATTCATATATGAAAAGACGGCTGCAGTTTCCCTCTTCTTTCTTACGTCACACAGCTTATGCTAAGAATCCAGCCCAATACCCAAGAATCCCGATGATAAAGATGCCGCATATAATGAGAAGAGGATTCACCCCTTTGCGCAGCATCCACGCCACCAATAACGTTAATCCGAGAGGCAGCGCACCCGGCATGATGCTGTCTAATATATTTTGTACGGTTTGAACATCCACTTTTCCGCTTTCATCCTTAATCCTGGACACAACGATTGGAATGTTGATGGTGGTCCATTTGGAAACGAGAGCTCCCATTACAAATAATCCGAGAATCGAAGCGCCTTCTGTAAGCTTTTGAATGCGATTCCCCGCTAAATCCTGAAGAATCTCCATTCCCTTTACATAGCCATACTTTAATCCATAATATTTTGTGCTTAACCTTATGGCATTCAGCAAGAAGAAGAATAGCAAAGGGCCGGCAATGTTTCCTCCTAAAGCAAGCGATGCCCCTAACGCAGCTAAGACTGGGCGAATCGTTCCCCAGAAAATCGGGTCGCCTACACCCGCTATCGGGCCCATCAAACCGATTTTCATTCCGCTTATTGCTTTTCCATCAATTCCTTTATTGTTCGCCATTTCTTCTTCCATGGCTGCCGTCACGCCAAATATAGGCGCTGTCAGCCACGGATGTGTATTAAACCATTCCAAATGCCGCTGTAAGGCTTCATTTCTTTTCGCTCCGGGACCGTACAATTTTTTGATCGCAGGTATCATGACATAGCAATATCCCATGGCCTGCACACGTTCGAAGTTAAAGGAGCCGAGCAAAAAATTTGAACGAATAAACATGCTGAAAATTTCTTTTTTCGTTAATCGTTTTTCTTTCTCCATCTTTTCATCACCCCTCATTGTTTAGGCATCAAGATCGTCATCATCATAAACAGCAACATTCCCACTGTCTGAAGCGGCGGCCACCGCTCCGTGCGCGTTATGTCTTTGCATCACCTGCTGGTATAAAAGCGCCAGACAGAGACCAAGTGCTCCAAATCCTACTAAGTTGAAATCGGTAAACGCCGCTAATAAAAATCCAATATAGAAAAATGGCTTTAAGTAAGGAATATTCATCATATTGATCACCATGGCATATCCGACTACAACGATAATGCCTCCGCCTATTTGCAGCCCTTTTGTAATGACATCTGGAATATTTCCCAGGAACGCCTGAACAGCGCTGACACTAATCAAAGCTACAATCAATGTAGGAATCATGACGCGCAGCGCTTGAAACACCATCGCGGTAATATGCATAATTTCAATTCCTTTTATATTCCCTTCTTTTGCATATCGATCAGCGCGGTGAATGAAAAAGACAGTGATCGTCCGCACAAAAATAGTCAGAGCCTGACCCGCAGCTGCCAAAGCAACAGCGACGGCAATGCCTTCGCCAATTCCCTGATCAGCGGTAATGACTAAAATGGTAGAAATGACAGAGGCGATCGCTGTATCAGGCGCCATGGCAAGGCCGACGTTCATCCAGCCCAGCGCCATCAGCTCTAGTGTGCCTCCGAGAATAATTCCTGTTTTTAAATCCCCAAGCACCAAGCCGACTAGCGTGCAGGCCACAAGCGGCCTGTGTGTCTGCCCTTCATCCAATACACTTGCGATGCCGGTGATTGCTGCAATGATTAACAACAAAATAATTTGTAATGAAGACATATTCTCATCCCCTTGATTATTTTGTTACGTTCCGTAAAATCTGTACAAAGTCCTCGCTGGCATCTGAAGGCAACTGCCTCAATTCCAGTTTCACACCCAGGTCACTTAATGTTTCAAACGCCTTTATGTCTTGTTCTGTGACACTGACTGATTTTGTAATTTGCCTGCGATGATTTTCAAAACGCATTCCCCCGACGTTTACGGTTTTGATCGGCACGCCTGCTTCTATAAGCGATACAATATCGGATGGATTTTCAAACAAGAGCATTGCCGTTACCCCTTCATAGCGCGGACTATGAAACGCTTTTGCCATTTTTGAAACCGAAACGGCACTCGCCTTTACATTTGAAGGCGCAACAGAAAGGATCAGCGTTTTTCTCATTTCGTCCTGTGCAACATCATCGGAGACAACGATGATTCGGTCTGCCGCATGGACTTTAATCCACCTTGTCAGGATTTGGCCGTGAATAAAGCGGTCATCAATTCTTGCTAACACAATGTTCATCACAATTCATCCTCTCTTGTTTCTTGATTGGCTGTTTTCACTTTTTCTAAATGTTCACTGCACACTTGAAAGCTTTGCTGGCTCATTGTTTTTAAGTTGTTCAGCAAATCTTTGAGAGTCACATGTTCTCTCAGGCTTAATACCTCCAGCAGAATCGGCAGGTTTACGCCGGCTGCCATATCCATTCTTTGATCCTCAGCAATGAAGGAAGCTGCCGCGTTATATGGGGTCCCTCCAAAAATATCAACTAAAAAAAGCACTTCATTTTCTTCCGGAATGTCCTTGAGCGCCTGATGATATTTTTCTTGCAGCGTTTGAATGCCTTCTCCTTTAAAAAACGGCACTGCGATTAGATTATTTTCTTCACCGAATATCATCCCTGAAGATTCTTTTAATGCTATGGGAAAATCTCCATGGCCACTGATAATAACTGAAATCATATCCATTGCTCCTTTCTTTGTTTTGTACATCCATTTATAATGCAAGGATCGTGCCAACAAAGTTGTGTTAAGCGTTTTCATTTAAATTTCAGCCAATGACAGTCTGCTGTTGAAACACTTGAGATCAAAAAAATAAACCTGTATTAAAATGGCGTTCCATTTAATACAGGTTCACTTGAAAAAACCGCTTTTAAAACAGCTGGCCATGCACTTCTTCAGCGAATATGGCGGCAATAAATAATTTTTCATCATCACTTATGCGAAGTCCAAGCTTTTGTTCATATGGGGCTAATGTCCGCTCTGTCACGTTAAACATTTCTTTCAGCTGATCATTTATTTCTTCTTCCTCTGAGAAAGCAATCGGATTCTGCTTAATTACCCTTTCAAAGGCGAAAGCCGTATGCATGATGACTTTGATCAAAACTGCATTATTGAAAATGACTCCCAGCTCATCCTGAACGGTTTGCAGCCACTCTAATAACATTTCAATAATATGGTGAGGGTTCAAGAAGACAAGATACTTTTTCAAGCTATCCTCGCAAAGCTCCCTGACAATGATATTTGCTCCGTTTAATCCGCTGCTTAACGGAATGCTGCCTTTTGTAATCGCCTGTTGAATCAGCTTCTCTCCCTCCCCTTCAATTAACACTTCTAAAGATACATGCGGAGCATTGATTTTAGGGTCTTTCGTTCCGACTGTTGCAAGGATCTCATACTCTTTTTCAATTTCTTTAATGCTGTTTGCCAATTTAATGGATGAAACGGTCAATATGTGAATCGGGGTATCGGAGGCCTTGTTGGCAATCGTTGTCAGGATGTCTTCCAGCTTTTTGGCCGTTCCGCTGCCTGTCGTGCAGATGGAGACCAATGCCTTCTGTTTGCCGGATGCCGCTGGCTGCCGCTCCCATAACTCGATAAAATCTTTCGTGACCGATTGATATATTGCATGCAAATTTAAATTCAAATAGTTCACCTTTCTGACGGCATCCAGCACCATTGAGGTTGTAACATTGCTGATTGTTTTGATGGCAATGCCTGTCTTTTCCTCCAGCTTGCTTTCCAGCATTGCAAGTGACCCCATGTCTACCAGCATTAAAACACCTTCGCCTTCATCAACGTGTTTCATTTTTTCCGCTAAGCATTCGATAATTTCCGAAGGTGAAACAGTAAGCGGCATATCAACTGCTGCGATTGGAGTGCTGCCTAACAGTTCTGTTGCGACTTCAACCATTGAACTCGCCGTGCTGTTTCCATGAGCAGCCACGATAATCCCTACTCTTTTGTTCTCTTTTAACGATTTGATGGAATGAATCAGCATCGTTAAGTAGATGACTTCTATTTCCGGAATGGCGACTTTAAAATATTCCTGAATTTTATCTTTAAAAATCATCGCCACCCGGTATTCTTTCACATGAGTCTCACGGATTTCATCAGTCTCCTGTGTATTTAAAACATCAATTTGCTTTCCGCGCTTTAAAAAAGCGTCAATATGCATACTCAAGAAATAAATAAATTTACGGTCAAATGAGCAATCAAGCTCATGTTCAGCTATTTCTTTTAACTGTTTTGTCATTTGAATCACGTCGTCTTCAACGAATGTCAGCAGGCTGTCCTTTTGAAACGCCCGGTGTTGAAAAAAACTTCTGACATGCAAATGGACATCAGTCAAGATGTATTGGTTAATATCCTTTTTGGATAATCCTTCTTTCATGAGGGTTTTCACTTTTTCCTCAATCAAATGATACAAGTTAAATGAGAGGTCTTCGTCAATTTTTGTTGTTTCATCTTCTACAATCGGAGATATGATCGTTGTAATATTGACATATTCAGAAATGGCTTTGCTTCTTTGCATGTTTTTGCTGCTGGACATCCATTCTTGCTTGATTTCATCTGGCAGATCCCGGACAGTCAGTTCAATAACCTCATCTCGGTCAAGGTTGTGCAAAAATCCGTGTGCGCAAACTAACTGGACATTTGATTTCAGCTGCCCCACATTCCCAAATTTTGCAGAATGAATAAGCGCATTATAGACATCTATGTGCACACTCAGATTTTTCTTAATTCGCTCTGCTTCTTTCCCTAATAAAAACGTCGTCAGATCCACTCTTTCTTTAAGCGATCGTTCTTCAAGCGAAGGAATATGAATGGTCATTGGGATTCTTCGCAAAAATGTTTTCAATAGTGCAGAACTCGGATTTTCTGTAGTAGCGCAAATAAACAATACGTTCGATGTTCGTTTATGTTCAGATTCTCCAAGCCGGTTATAAGAACCGCTGTCAATAAAATAAAACAGCATTTCTTGTCCCTCAGGAGGAAGACGATGGATTTCATCCATAAAAAGAATGCCCCCATTGGCCTGTTCGACTAAACCAGCCTTATCCTCCCCTGCGCCTGTAAATGAACCTTTTTTGTGCCCGAATAATTGAGAAAGCAATAATTGAGGATTGTTGTAGTAATCTGCACAGTTAAATGTAATAAACGGTGCGCCCGCCTTCAAAATGTCAGAGTAAATGGCAAACTGGTAAATCCGGTTCGCAAAAAGGGATTTACCGGAACCTGTAGGCCCTAAGAGGAGCATATGCAGACCGTTTGGCGGATAAAAGACAGCTGCTTTTGCCTGGGAAATTGCTTTCTTCAAACTGCCTTTTGCCCCAATCATAAGTTCTAGAGGATTCGTGGAAATATGTTGATGATTCTGTTTTGGATTCCCGGAAAACGGCTCAAGGTCTTTCACTTCCATCATCTCTGTATCCCATTTCTTGTTACATAACCTTTCCGCTATTTCGACTGGGATGTATCGTACAGGAAACGTTTTAATTTTTATGACCTTTTTGGACCGAACGAGATTGTTCAATTCAAAACTGACATTAGACCGCTCCATTTTCAGCTGCTCAGCAATTTCCTTTGCTGAATTCCCCTGTACTTTTAAAAGATGATCTAAGCTGGAGTCATGAAAATTATGCATGAGCTGAAGGTATATTTTATCTATTCTTTTCAC
Organism: Bacillus sp. G16; assembly: GCF_021282335.1. Taxonomy (NCBI): domain Bacteria; kingdom Bacillati; phylum Bacillota; class Bacilli; order Caryophanales; family Bacillaceae; genus Bacillus; species Bacillus sp. G16. The sequence goes on from NZ_JAJSOZ010000004.1 coordinate 50,671, forward strand.
GTCTATCATCCTTTGTCCTTATTAGATAAGCCCTTAACAAGAATATTCCGAATTTTTTATGGCGGACAGCCTTGAAATTATCTATTGATACACTTCCAGAAAGGTCTTTATAGCAGATTGACATACTGACCTTTTATGCCTATGTGTTTATCACTTCGAATCATTTATATTTCATATTAGTATTTTAGATTCGCAGTTCTTCAAGCCTGTGCCCCTTCCAAAGTAATAATCAGTAAACAGTTTATCATTCTTCAGGAACGTAATGATGGCAAAATCCCGAATGACAGAAAATGATTCTAATAGATCAGGACAATTTCCCCAAAATATATTCCCATCCATGACATCAATTGAATAACAAAAAAAGGCGGACACTTTATGTGTCCGCCATAGTGATTCACGATAAGAAATCAGGATGCAGCAGCTGCTCGATCTTTCTCTTCTCATTATGCAAAACTTCTCCATCCTTACAATACATTTGGAAGGTCAATGATTCAGTAAACATAAAAACTTTATCTCCATCAGCAAAGAATAAATAATGATGATTTCTAGCAGCCATCTTGCCCAGGATTGAAAAATCACCGATATGATCGATTTGATATCCCCTGCAGTTTTCAATCAAAGTGGGCGTAATACCATATAATCCGTTACCTATTAAAAAAGCCTTGTACGCTTTATAAGCATCAGCAAACTCATCATCCATTATATTGTCCAGATGGCATTCTCCCTCCCAGTCATTACTTAGAAATGGCGTAACAACTGTTTGGCCGAAAGTTGATAGATAAGGAGATATCCATTGAAAAAATAGATCCTCCATATGGACCCACTGTTTTTTCGAGATTTTTATTTTTGAATACGGATTCTCGACTGAGTCAAAACCGAATGATTGATAAAAATCTTTTATGATAAGCATATTCTCCGGGAAACCAATCATGATGCGATGTTTATTATTCTCATGATGCTCCCAATCAAAAAACTGGTATTCAGATAAGATAGTCAATAGCTGTGCTGTTTGTAATTTCATTCTATGTCCTGCCTCGTGTCATTCATTTCGCCTGTATCCTTATAAACGAGCTGGCCCTCATAAGCATACTGTCATCATATATCCTAGCAAAACAAAAAGACACCATCAAAACGATGTCTTTTTGATTGGTTTCCTCCTTTTCAGGCTAAGAATATTTTACATTTTTTTCATATGCACAACACTGATGATTTTCATGTTTTTCTACTATTCAATATAACTGGCAAGTAATAATAGAAAGTAAAAGGCATTTAACAGCTTTACGAACAAGGAAAATTTATTTTTAAAATTTAAAAATTAAACATTATATTCTCTTAAATGGTATAATATCCGATAAAACTTTATTCATCTTTTATTATTGGAGGAAAATAAAATTGACAGGCAATTCTAACAAAGACAATTTGGGACAACAACAAAAATTGTCTAGAGGCCTTAAAAACAGGCATATACAATTAATGGCGATTGGGGGTGCAATCGGAACAGGCTTATTCTTAGGTTCAGGGAAATCCATCCACTTTGCGGGACCATCCATTTTATTTGCTTACTTGATCACGGGAGTCTTTTGCTTTTTCATTATGCGTTCGCTCGGAGAACTGCTCTTATCAAATGCGGGGTATCACTCTTTCGTTGATTTTGTAAGGGACTATTTAGGCGACATGGCAGCGTTTATCACTGGCTGGACCTACTGGTTCTGCTGGATTTCTCTCGCGATGGCTGATTTAACGGCGGTCGGTATTTATATGCAATATTGGCTTCCCGATGTGCCTCAATGGCTGCCGGGTCTTCTTGCGCTGATCATCCTGCTGATCATGAACCTTGCCACCGTTAAACTTTTCGGGGAATTAGAATTCTGGTTTGCATTGATCAAAGTCATTGCCATACTGGCTCTTATCGTAACTGGTATTTTCTTGATTGCGAAAGGTTTTTCTGCAGCTTCCAGCTCAGCCAGCCTCACGAATCTTTGGAGCCATGGCGGCATGTTTCCAAATGGATGGCATGGATTTATTCTTTCATTCCAAATGGTTGTCTTCGCTTTTGTGGGAATTGAACTTGTCGGACTGACAGCAGGTGAAACTGAAAACCCCCAAAAAGTGATCCCTAAAGCCATCAATCAAATCCCTGCCCGGATTTTACTTTTTTATGTCGGCGCACTTTTTGTGATTATGTGTATCTATCCTTGGAATGTTTTGAATCCAAATGAAAGCCCGTTTGTTCAAGTGTTCTCTGCTGTAGGCATCGTTGCCGCTGCCAGTATGATCAATTTTGTTGTATTAACATCAGCTGCATCAGCGGCCAATAGCGCTTTATTCAGCACAAGCCGCATGGTCTATTCTCTTGCCAAGGATCATCACGCACCTGGCTTGCTAAAGAAACTGACTTCATCTAAAGTTCCAAGCAATGCACTGTTCTTCTCAACCATCGCCATTCTGATTGGCGTTAGCCTGAATTATATAATGCCGGAGCAAGTCTTTACACTGATTACTAGTGTTTCTACAATATGCTTCATTTTCATTTGGGGCATTACGGTGATTTGCCATTTGAAATATCGAAAAACAAGGCCGCATGAAGCGAAAGCAAGCAAATTCAAAATGCCTTTTTACCCATTATCCAACTACTTAACACTTGCATTTCTCGCGTTCATTCTTGTCGTATTGGCACTGGCGAATGATACACGTGTTGCTTTGTTTGTCACTCCGGTCTGGTTTGTTTTATTGATTATTTTGTATAAGGTGCAAACCATCAGAGGACATAAGATAAAATAACAAAAAAGACAAGGGATACTCACTCCCTTGTCTTTTTTGTATGCGCCAAACACTAAATTCATTTTGGTCTCCAACACCAACGGAACCGAAAATTAATTCAAACCAGTTTTGATGCCGAAACCAACTAATATAATGCCAGTTACTTTTTGAAAAGCTTTCTGAAACTTCGAGTTTTTCATCCATTTTTTTGCGTAATCAATAATATAAACGAGAAAGAGGAACCACAACACCGCTATTAAGGTTAAGATTGAAGCTAAAATAATGAGTTGCTGGTTTATATTTCCCTTCAGATTGATAAATTGGGGCATGATTGTAACATAAACCAAAACAGTTTTAGGATTGAGAATGTTACTAAGTGATCCCTGCATAAAGGAAGTTTTATAATAACGTTTCGGAGAATTTGCCGTGGTGTTTGCTTGGGATTGCATGTCATCTATAGAAAACATACTTTTGGCAAAAAAACTTTTTACACCTAAATAAATTAGGTATGCTGCTCCCAAATATTTAATCGTTGTGAAAAGAATCACTGACTTTGCAATCACCACTGATAATCCTAAAATGGCAATAACCGTCCAAAAGGAAAGTCCTGTTGCCAATCCGAGAATGTTGTAACGGCCAGCCTTTGCGCCATATCTAAGGGTATTCTTCATAACAAGCATCGTATCTGCTCCCGGTATGATAACCATCATGGCAGCGATCGGAATGTATGCGAGTAAGCTATGCATTTCTTCTCCCCCTTTAAAAATCTCTCCGACATATAGTGACTACAAAAGTAACTACTTAAAAAATTGTATCAATACGTTTGGAATAAATCAATATGGTTTGTTAAAATAGCGATTACAAAGGCAGGCGACTGCTCTTTATATTGGAGGATATATGAAGGAAAATATGTTAGACATTTTAAAAAACCTCAATTTTACCGAATATGAATCGAAAGCATATCTTGCTTTATTGCAAGAATCGCCTTTAACAGGCTATGCCGTCGCCAAAAATTCCGGAGTGCCCCGCTCAAAAATTTATGAAGTTTTGGAAAGCCTTGTCTTAAGGGGAGATGTTTTTGTAAGTCACGGAAATACGCCTCAGTATGTGCCAGTCCCCGCTAAAGAACTGATTAAAAACCGCCGGCTCAAAGCGGAAGAGCATTTTGACCAGGCTGAGAAATACTTTGAAAACTTCGAGCAGACCGCAAATGATCGGGAAAATATCTGGAATATCACCGGACGCAGTGAAATTCTTGAAAAGGTGAAGGCTTGTATTTTATCCGCAAAAAAAAGAATTCTTTTAGAAATCTGGAAAGAGGATTATGAAGAAATAGAAACAGAGCTGAGACAGGCGGCAACTAAAGGTGTAAATGTCACCATCATTGCGTACGGAGATATCGCATCTGATTTTGCTGCTGTGTACCTTCATGATATGAGCAGTGAAATTACAGAAGAGTATGACGGGCGGTGGCTTGTCTATAGCGGAGATGATTCAGAAGTTGTAGCGGGTATCGTCTCTCTTGGTAACGACAGCCGTGCTGCTTGGACGATGCATGTAGGTTTAGTCATGCCTATTACTGAAGTGATCATTCATGATCTGTACCTCATGGAAATTTTGAAAAAGCATAGAGGGCTTTTAGAAGAAAGCTTTGGAAAAAATCTCATCCAGCTGCGCCGCAAATTTTCTATCCACTCAGATTTCAAAAAACATTATCTGGAATAGAGCAATAGTATAAAAACATGGCTTGTATCAACAAGCCATGTTTTTATATGCATTCCTTTCTGCAAAGTTTTTGCACTCCTCCCCCGCTCTGATCACTTCTTTAAAAAAATGTGATTCTGCGCAAACTATTTTTCAGTCTGCCGCGTCTATCCTAGGTAACAGCCTATGATATACGTATATTCAAAAAGGAGCCCTTTATTGCAATGAAGAAAAAACAAACAACAAAAGCGTTGCTTGTCACATGCATAACTGATCATAAGCAAGATTTCTACAGGTTGGCTTTCAGTTATGTAAAAAATCAAGATGACGCATTAGATATTGTTCAGGAATCTATAAAAAAAGCACTGAGCTCAGTTGAAACGGTCAGAAACCCTGAGACGATAAAAAGCTGGTTTTATAAAATTTTAGTACGGACAGCTATTGATTTTTTGCGCAAACAAAAAAAGGTAAAAGTGATGGATGACGAAACGTTAGAGTTTTTAAGCAACGGAAAGGAAGACCATTACAAGGACACTGATCTTCATGAGGCGCTTGACGCATTGCCGTACCGTTATAAAACCATTATTATTTTGCGCTTTTTTGAAGACCTAAAGTTAGAAGAAATTGCGGAAATTACAGGGGAAAACATGAATACCGTCAAAACGCGCTTATACAGAGCATTGAAGCTGATGCGCATTCAGTTGACGAAGGAGGATCTTTCTTAATGGATAAGAGATTGCAGCAATTAAGAGAAGAATATAAAAGTGTTCAGATTCCTAAGGAACTTGATATCATTGTTGAAAAAGCCCTTCAGCAAGAACCAAAAAAGAAAAGAATCGTCATGTGGCCGACATCAGCAGCTGTCGCGGCGGCTATTTTATTCACTGCACTTGTCAATATCAACCCAGACGCAGCTCAAGCGATGTCAAGAATCCCTGTCATCGGCAAGATTGTCAAGGCCATCACTTTTATTGAGATCAAAGAGGAGAAAGATCAATCGAGCATCGATGTCAAAACACCTGCTCTGTCCGGACTCTCTAATAAAGAGCTTGAAAACAGCATTAACCAGAAATACTTGAAAGAAAGCAAGCAGCTGTACAAAGAATTTATACAGTCTACATCCAAAAACAAAAAAGGACATCTCAGTATCTACAGTGATTACGAGACAGTAACAGACACGCCAGATCTACTCTCTATTCGGCGTGATATTGAAAAAACACAAGCATCATCTTACACACAAAGCCGCTATATCACGATTGACAAAAAGAATGATATTTTACTGACATTAAAAAGCTTGTTCAAAGATGAAAGCTATATTAAAGTCATCAGCCAAAACATCAAAGAACAAATGAAACAGCAAATGAAGGAAGATCCAAATAAAATATATTGGCTCACTGACGAAGATGCAGAACCGTTCAAAACGATTCTGCCTGATCAAACGTTTTATATTACTGAAGACCATAAACTTGTGATCTCATTTGATGAATATGAAGTTGCCCCTGGCTATATGGGCGTTACCGAGTTTAAAATTCCAACCAGCGTCATTTCAAACTTGCTCGTGGGAGAACGTTATGTTCGATAATATAAAAAACATCCATCTCATATCATGGATGTTTTCTCTCTTCTCTATTTGAGGTCGTAACCTCGCTGCCAAAACAACGAGAATCTCTGCACACTATTGGAGGAATACCCATGTATCACAAGACACAGCATCATCGATATATCCCTGGACTCGATGGCCTTCGGGCTTTTGCCGTCCTGTCAGTTATCGCTTATCACCTAAACTTCAGTTGGGCTAACGGAGGCTTCATTGGAGTTGATATCTTTTTTGTTTTATCCGGCTATTTAATTACATCCATTCTATTGCCGGCACATGGAAATGATATCAGCCTTGATTTTTGGGACTTTTGGGTGCGCCGAATTCGGCGGCTTCTGCCAGCGGCTTACCTCATGATCTTTTTTACTGTTATTTGGGTTGTATTGTTTGACAGGGAACTATTGCACACTATACGCGGAGATGCCATTTCCTCTCTTTTTTATATGAGTAATTGGTGGTTTATTTTTCACAAACTATCATATTTTGATAGTTTCGGTTCCCCATCACCTCTGAAAAACCTTTGGTCGCTGGCGATTGAAGAACAATTTTATATGATATGGCCGATGTTCTTGGTTGTTGGAATGTACATATTTAAAAACCGCGCCAGATTGGCGGCGGCGGTGTCATTGCTAGCGCTTTGTTCAGCCGTGATGATGAGCATATTGTATGAACCCGGCGGAGATCCGAGCCGCGTGTACTACGGCACAGATACTCGTTCGTTTGCGCTTCTCATCGGGTGTGCCCTGGCTCTTGTATGGCCGATGAAAAGACTGTCTTCCAACAGGCTGTCAAACAAACTGAAGCACACTTTGCACGCTACTGAACTTTCGGCGTTTTGTATTTTAGTGTTGTGTGTCTATTTCACAGATGAATATGAGCCTTTTCTTTACAGAGGCGGAATGCTTTTGATTAGCATGATTGCCGCAATCCTTATTGCATGTGTATGCCATCCGAGCAGCTTTTTAGGCAATCTGCTTTCATGGAGGCCGCTCCGTTGGCTTGGAACGAGGTCTTACGGTATTTATCTTTGGCACTACCCTGTTATTGTGTTAAGCACGCCAGTTCAAGAAATCGGAAACCCTGTTTTTTGGCATATTGTGCTAAAGGTCATTGTTACATTTATACTCGCCGAGCTTTCCTATCATTTTATCGAGAAACCCGTACGGACACAGGGATTTAGATCATTTTTCCGCCGTATTTTTATACATAGAATCAGAGAATGGAAAACGACATCTGTCATCAGCAAAACGTCAATTGGTTTCGTCATTCTCGCTATACTTATTTTTGCAGGAGGGCTGTCTGGGCTAGCCGGAGAGCAAAAGCACCCCACCAAATGGACGTATAGCTCACAAAAAACAAACGCTGATACCAGCCAGGCTTCTGAGGATAGAAAGAAAGCTGAAGCTGATAAAGACAGGGAAAACAATCCTGAACAAAAGACAACAGACTCCAATCAAGATCAAAAGGAAAACAAAAATAATGATCAAGAGACTAGTAAAAATAAAGACAAGCAATCTCAGCAGGCGAAAGAACCAGCAGACTCTGATAAAGAAGTGTTAGCTATAGGAGATTCCGTCATGCTTGATATTGCCTCACACCTCCGCCAGTCACTTTCACATGTTACGATTGATGGAAAGGTGGGGAGACAAATGTCTCAAGCCCTGGAACTCGCAAAAGAATACAAGTCTTTTAATCAGCCGAACAAGGCTGTCATCATTGAGCTGGGAACCAATGGCTACTTTACAAACAGCCAAATCGAACAATTGCTTCAATCTTTCTCAAAAGCTCATATCTATCTTGTTAATACACGAGTTCCCCGCCAATGGGAAAGCAAGGTAAATGAATCTTTGCAGCAACAGGCCCACGCACATCAAAATGTTACGTTAGTTGACTGGCACACAGAAGCTCTACAGCACCCAGAATATTTTACACCTGATGGCGTACACTTGGTTCCTCAAGGGGCTAAAGCTTTGACTGGTCTTATTGTTCAGGCGATGAAATCGTTTTTGTAAGATAAGAGGTCCTATTTAGACCTCTTTTTTATATGACTAAACAGTTGAAGCAGAAAAAAGTGCCTGAGATCGTTGATCATTCTCTAACCATCTACTTTTTTCAAGGCAATTCTTATGTTTACATGTCGTTTACGTGAGGGTAAGCCAAAATAGAATGGAGGGATGATAGTGGCCGCTAATGAAGAACATGACATCAAAAAAGAACTCAATCGATACGAGCTTTTTTTCAAAAAACGATATAAGGTTCTTTATACAGTAAATGATTTTATCATTGGTGCTTTGTTTCTTGTCGGAAGCTTTTTCTTTTTTTATGACCAGTTGATGTCGGCAGGGATATGGCTGTTTGTAATTGGGAGCTTGCTGCTGTTAATCAGGCCGACGATTCGTTTGGTTCATGACTTTCATTATAGAAAACATGTGGAGCGCCAATTTAAACATCGATCTTCAGCCGATTAATCCTCATGCTTGTGGTCTTGAGGAATAGAAATATTTGCTTAACGAAAACAAACTGACAAGAAAATCTGAAGCACAATATATAAAAACAAGACTTTTTGACTATTTATTTTTAAAAATAAGGCAAAAAACCTAAACCTTTGTCCCTGTATGACGATATTAACAATAAGGCCGGCGCGATACTCCCTATAACATCCTTTTCAGTAGATTTCAATATCGTGCCGGCTTTTTCATATGCAAAATAACCCCGCCATTCTGATTGATGGCGGGGTTCGATTTTTTATTACATACCTGACCAAACGTCTTTGACATAGCGTTTTTGGTTTTGCAGCTTCATCAGCCATTCAGCTGATTCTTCCTGATTTGCTCCTTTTTCAGCTTCATACGCCAGTCGCAAAGTATTCTCTACATCAGGAGCCATTCGCGATCCATCACCGCATACGTAAATGTGAGCCCCTTTTTCAATGAGTGATATCAGCTTCTGTGCATCTAGTTTGAGCAAGTGCTGGACATATTCTTTTGATTCGTTTTCGACGCGTGAATAGCACCGGCGGACTGTAACCAAACCATCCTGTTCCGCCTGATCCAGCTCTTCTCTGTAAAGATCGTCATGATCGGGGCGCCGGCAGCCGAAATATAAAAGAGCTTCACCAAGCATGTTTCCTTCCTTCTTCAAAACAGATCTTGCCTGAATAAAGCCCCTGAATGGCGCAATTCCTGTACCCGGCCCGACCATAATCATAGGCGTTTCAGGGTCATCTGGCATTTGAAATCCGGATTGCGGCGTTCGGATGAAGCAGGCTGCGGCATCACCTTTATTCAGCTCTGCTAAATAATTAGAGGCGACTCCCAGGTACTCTCCGCGCCCGCTCCAGGCTGAGCCTTTAACAACTCCTACTGTCATGCTCACGATATTAGCATGCACTTTCGGTGAGCTTGATATGGAATAATATCGCGGTTTTAGTGAAGGCAAAAGTTCTAAAAACCGCTCAAACGGCATTTCGCAGGCAGGGTAATCCTCTAAAAGATCAAGCATGGTGAGACGTTTTTCCAGTACCTGCTCTTTATAAATGCCATCTTCTGAAACGAGCTGTTCCAGCTCTTTTTTATGCGGCGGACAGACTGTATAAGAAGCCAGCTCCCGAAGCTGAAGCCTTGAAGCCGGTTCCTGCAGCTCCACATAGGACGACAATAAATCCGCCACTTTGATCGGCCGATCCATCGGAAGATGAGCCATATGAGGGCTTCCGCTCATTTTTATCACATGATTGGACTGCAAACCGAATCTGCTGAGAACCCGCTGAACCAGCTCCTGGCTGTTTTTCGGCAGTATTCCGATATGATCGCCTTCTTTATATGTTTTGGCGTCAGGAACCTGCAATTCAATATGGCGGGTGGAACGCGGACTATCAGCTGTCTGGAGCTCCCGGTTCTCTAAGACAATCCCTTCAAACGCACCATATGCTTTGGCAAGCGGCGTTTCCGTCGCTTCACTGAGAAAAGTAATCGATAATGAAGGCCTGTCTTCTTTCTGAGATATTTCGTTTATATCAAATGCTTCCATCGTTTCCTTCCATAAGCGGTTTTCCCAAGACTCGCGATGGCTTTCAAAATCATCGGCGGCATCACCTTCCCCAATCGGTGTTAAACGGGATGCCCCTTTCGCTTGCATCATGTCATCTATAAGGCGCGGAATCCGCTGATACGTGCTGGCCCAACTCCGGTTTCCGCAGCCGAATACCGCATAGGAGACCCCTTTCAATCGGCCTTCCTCAAGCTCTTCCAGCCATTCTACAAAGCCGGCAGCATTATCAGGCGGCGCCCCATTATAAGAAGCCGTAACGATGACGACAGCGCCTTGTTCAGGAAGCTTGCCAATATAATCATCAAGCGGAGCTGTTTCGGCTGTAAATCCCAGCTGGCGGCCGTAAGCAGACAATTCTCCGGCTATTCCTTCCGCTGTCCCAAGGTTTGAACCGTAAAGAACGAGTAAAGGTGTGCCGTGTTTAGGTTTTGTTTCTTTTGGCTTCGTTTCTGTTTTGTTATCAGCCTGTCCTCTTCTCTGTACATTGATTGCTGCTGTTTTCCGCGGTTTCACAGTAATTTTAAATTCATCCGGCTTGATTGTTAATGCCTCTTTGATTTTCAGTTCGTATCCAGTATGGTTTATCAAATCAAAATGCTTTAATACAAGACCGAGAACCATCGTCGCTTCTTGGAGAGCAAACTGCATGCCAATACAAGCGCGCTGCCCGTTTCCAAACGGCTTATAAGCATGGTGAGGAATACTCGAAGGGTCTTCAAATCGTTCCGGACGAAAATCTTCTGCATCTTCGCCCCAAGCATTTTGATCCCGGTGCAGCTTCGGAATCAAAACAGTGACAGGCTGACCTTTGCTGATCGGGTATTCCCCGCCTAGAACAGTATCCTCCTTCGCATAGAGAGAAAAGGCCGGAGCTGTTGGATACAGCCTGAGTGTTTCATTTAACACCATCCGAATGTATTTCAGCTGCTGGATTTGTTTATATTCCGGCGTGTCTGTTAACACGCGATCGGCTTCCTCTTGCGCTTTTTTCAGTTTTTCCGGATGTGTAAGCAGACAGTAAATCGCAAAGGAAAGCAAACCGCTTGTTGTTTCATGCCCTGCAATTAAAAATGTGATGATTTGGTATCGAATATTTTCATCATCCAGCGTTTCACCTGTTACAGGATCTTTTGCATAGAGCATGAGCGATAAAAGATCCTTAATGTTTTCATCCGGATTCTCTTTTCGCTCCGCTATCATTCTATCGACAAGGGAGTTCATGACTTCTATATCCTTTTGGAACTGCAGCTTCGTTTTCACCATCATCTTATCTTGCAGACCCAATCTTTTCGATTGATTCATCGCCTCTTTTAAGGCACTGAGCATGCTGGTGATAAACGGATGCTGAGAATCACGGTAAAAGCTGTTGAAGCGATAGTTAAACCCGCATAATCCGATCGTATCAAGCGTCAGACGGGTCATGTCGTCCGCTACATCAATTTCTTCATTAGGATTAAGCCGGCTCCATTTTTGAATCAGTTGGGTTGCGATATCCAGCATCATAGAATGATAGCCTTTCATCGCTTTTTGACTGAAACTTGGCAGCAAAATGCGGTGGGCTTTTTGCCAGTTCGGTTCGTGGGTCCAGCTTGTAAATAAGCCGTCTCCGCCGAACTCGCGCACCTTTAGCAAGCCTTTGCCAAGGTTTTTGTCAAAACGGCTTTCATCACACACTTCAGCCACAAGATTGTGTCCGGATACAAAAACACTGGACACCCCTGGAAAATCGAAACGGAAAATCGGTCCCAATTCATCAGCTAACCTCCATAAGGATTGAGAAAGCTGCTCTTTTTCCAGATGCGGAAGATTTTTTAAAGGTCCGTATGTTTTGGGCTGAGGTATGGCGCTTGCCTGTTTCATTAACATCTTCCTCTCTTATTTTTGTGAAGTAAATGAATGAAGCTTAATGGCGTCCCAGCAGCATTGTTCCAATTCAGTAATTAAATCAGTGTCCATCTCTATATCACCCGTTTGGACAAGCTGATATATCTTGAGAAACGCCCCTAACACAATTGCAATTAACACATTAGAGGGCAGGCCGCGTATCACGCCTTCTGCTTTTCCCTTGTTAAAATAGTCATCAAGCATTTGAGTCAGATTTTCTATCATTTTTCTGCTTGTGTCGTTTAAGTAATGAGCGTCTTTTTTCGTTTCAAGAAAAAAAAGCGCATAGTCGCTCTCTTTCGTAAATTGAACGAGACAGCAAAATACATGGCGAAAGCCTTCTCTGGCAGGCAATTCCGAAAAATCCTGCTTCAGCTTTTCCGTAAAGCGCTGGATGCTTTCTTGAAACAATACGTTGACAAGCGTTTCTTTGCTGTCAAAATAGCGGTAGATCGTTCCTGTCCCAACATGAGCTCGTTCAGCTATCATAGGGATAGTGGTAGCGTTAAATCCCCTTTCCGTAAATAGTGAGACCGACGCTTTCATAATCATGTCGTATTTACTGCTGGATGCGGATAACATGTAATGTTGCAACCTCCGATTCATCGCGGAATGAACATTCATTCCTTTTGTTCATAATAAACATGTCCGATCTGTCTGATATCACCTCTTTACCCTTGCTTATGTTATCAGTTTATATGAAAAAAACTTTATTTAATATAAAGTATATGCAAAAAATAAAAAATTAAGAAAATATACCCAAAACCAAAATGAGGGCCCTGGATATATTTCCCGAGAAATTTTTTTATTTAACAGCCACAATGCACAGACAGGAATCACGCCTGATGACGGAAAGATCCCTAAAATGCTGATCTTTCAGCAGCTGAATATACGTTTTCTCTTTCTCACCGGTATTTGTATCGATACTGATGTAAAACCTGCCGTCAATTTGAAGCACCCGATAAATTTCTCTTAATGCAAGCCTCATATCAGTGCAGCTCTGAACCGTATGTAAGGAAAACACTTTATTAAAGGTACGGTCATCAAAGGGAATGTTCTCAGGATAACCATGAAAAATCTCCCCTTTCCCCATGTTCTTTCGATTCGCTCGTGATATCTGTCTTACCTTTCGCTTTGACGGGTCAATGCTTTTTAAGCTTCCCTTTTCCAGTTTCTCGGTTATGTTCTTAAAGACAGTGCCATTTCCAATTCCAATTTCTAAAATTCTGTCATTTTCCTGTATGTCTATAGAGTCAATCATCATATGCTCAATGGTTTTTGTTTGCTTATATTTCCGAGAAAATAATTTCAAAAGATTCGATCGTTTATAGAGTCTATTTTCTAGCATTTTAAACACCTGCTTTTGGTTTCCTATGCTTATTTATTATATTAAAAAAATAAACATCACCTTCATTTTAAAATGTGAATGAAGATATCAACTAGACGGCAATGTGTTTAATAATGTTTCAATAGAACTGAACTTTTTCATTTTTTTCCGCAAAAAAAAGCAGAAAACAAAATGTTTTCTGCCCTCTTTCTAATGCCAATAATAAGGGAATACATACTGCCTATGCTGCTGCATGGCCATCAGCCTCTGCTGGCGGAATGGATTTCCATAACCATGTTTGAAGGAATGCGGCATGGACGCATAACCATGGCCAATCGACGGCAGCCTTTTTTGATAATCGTTCATCATGCCATCACCTGCCTTACCCGTAACGTTGATCTATCATATGCAGGCAGGCATTTTCTTGACAGCTGTTTTTGCTAAACTTGGTCCTTCTCCATCGTATAATGCATCAATAATTCCATTCTAAGCATATGCCATCTCCCCCTTCAGTATTTTTCATTGTTTTTTAGCGCCAGTTTGTCAAATAAAGATGCTTTAACTGAGACTCTTTCATTTCATCATAAATCTGCTCAATCTGCTGTTCTCGTTCGAATTCTTCCGGGCTTTTAAACCGTTTGTTAATCGTTAACGTTAAAAAGAATAGGTTAATCGTCATATCACTCACCCCCTTTCAAATTCCGCTTCAAGCGAAATAACCCGCGGCATCATTCCTTCTGCCGCGGGCAAATAAAAACCGCAGACAAAAGAAGACACCAATGCCTCTACTGCCTGCGGGGAGTTGCGTATGTCCGACTATTCCCAATTTAATGCGTGCGATAAGCATCGGTTAAGGAAGGACACGAACTCTTCCACAGGCTGAATGAACCATGAACTTTTACTTGTGTTTCACGTACAGGTTGACGTCGTTGTCTCATTGTCATTTTGTTCAGCCTCCTTTGCTTTTTTCTTACTTTGTAAGTATATCCACCAAATTCCATTTTGTAAACATCTTTTTCTAAAAATGGACGGAAATTATGCAAATCATCGAGTGGATTTGCCCTTTGTTCATGACACCTGCTTCATTTCTTTTCTGGAGCGGTCTTTCTTATGATATGCAATAAAATAAATGAGACCGACAAACACCGCTCCGCCGATGACATTGCCGATAAAAGCCGGAATGATGTTTCCGATAAACTGCCCCCACGTGAATGACCCTGCAAAAATGGCAGCGGGAATCACAAACATGTTGGCGACAACGTGCTGAAATCCGATTGCCACAAATGCCATAATCGGGAACCAGATGCCAAGAATTTTCCCTGCTCCGTCTTGAGCGCCGAAAGAAAGCCAAACGGCAAGACATACAAGCCAGTTACAGCCGATGCCGGAAATAAGAACCTTGCCGAAGCTCATATCGAGCTTTCCTTGCGCCACGGCGATCGTTTTTTCTAAATAAGGACCTGTTTCAGTCAATCCAACTAAATGCCCGAAAAAGTAAGCAACAAACAATGCGCCGATTAGGTTCATAATCGTGACGATTCCCCAGTTAACCGCCAATTCTTTAACTGATATTTTTCTTGAAAATAAAGCCATCGCAACGGACATCATATTTCCTGTGATCAGTTCAGCGCCAGCGAGAACCACAAGTATCAGACCGACAGGAAATACTGCAGCTCCGATCAAGCTGGACAGACTTCCCCATTCTTTCGGAAGGTCGCCGATTACCCTGATATCAAGCAAGTACCCGAGCGCGATAAATGCGCCGCCTAAAAACCCCAGCACAAGCAGAGACGGCAGCGGGAGCTTTACTTTGTTCATCCCTGCTTCAATTGCTGTATCCGCTATTTCATCCGGTTTCCGAAAAGCCATACTAAAACGCCTCCATTATTTCTTCTTTTCTTACAGTTATGGCAGAAAGGCAATAAAAAAGGCAGCACTCAAATAACCTGTGTCAACCAGGCGTTTGAATGCTGCCTAACTTGTATGCATACCCATACAACAATATCAAGCAGAATTAAGATATTGAAAGAGAATATAAACAGTTCGTGCATACATTCCCATCGCTTTTTGCCTTCTATAACTGTAGCAACATCATATCAAATGTGACAAATTTGTGTCAATGGCAAATATGCTAGCTTTGCAGGGCTTCTTTTTGATCATCTATTTTTTTGTCAAAGACAAACACAGATACAGCGATATTTTCCTCAATTTTAATATCAGAAAACAAATGGACAAGCTTAGCCCCCATCAGCTCCTCCATTCCTTCCGGCGTTTGTTTGGAATAAAGATCTTGAATCAGGCTTGTCCGGGCTGCATGTACCATTTCTCTTCCTTCAGGCGTGCGGGCGATAAACTGCTCGCTTGCACTCAGATTTCCGTATAATGTTGAGACTGCCATGTTTTCTACAAATACAGTATGAATCCGTTCAGGCCCTTTGCCGAACAATTCTTTGCGAAGTTTTCGAATAATATCATTGAACTCATGAATTTTTTTAGACATGCTGATTACCCCTTCCGATATTGCCTCATAAAGCTTTTCCCGGCTCCCCTTAGGACATTTCACTTGGTTAAAATTTTCCTGCCATATTGTATTATAATAAATATCACTTTATAATAAAAGCAGTGTTGATGGATTTGTAATAGGATCTTGTTATGAGTCTATCGTTTTATAAAAATCAAGGATTGGTCTGTTAGTAAGACTTGCTAGTGAACTATTCCGCCATGTGTGTTTACACCTTCAAGAATTTTAGGACAGGTGTATCTATACATGGCTTTTTTGACTTCTTGAAAGAAAGATGGAGGGGAATATGAAGATGATGGACGTTAAGTCGATCAATGTCCGTGTAGACGGAACAGAAATTCAAGCACGAGCAGGGGCCACAATTTTAGATATTTTAAATGAAAACGGAATTGAGTACCCGCAGATTTGCCACGTACCAGAGGTTGACCCGATTCAAACTTGTGATACTTGCATAGTAGAGGCAAACGGCAAGCTGGTCCGTTCATGCGCGACGGTTGCAGAAAACGGGATGTCTATTGATCTTTCAGGAAATCGAGTGAAAGAAGCGCAAACCGAAGCGATGGACCGCCTTCTTGAAAATCATTTGCTGTATTGTACAGTTTGCGATAACAACAATGGAAACTGTACGCTGCATAATACAGCGGAAATGATGGGGATCGAGCATCAAAAATACCCATACACGCCAAAAGAAGATCCTTCTTGCGCGGTTGATATGTCTCATCCGTTTTACCGCTATGATCCAAACCAATGTATTGCCTGCGGCCAGTGTGTTGAGGTCTGTCAAAACCTTCAGGTAAATGAAACACTCTCAATCGACTGGGAACGCGAACGCCCTCGCGTCATTTGGGATGAGGGAGTTCCGATCAATGAATCTTCTTGTGTCAGCTGCGGCCAGTGTGTCACAGTATGCCCATGTAATGCGCTGATGGAAAAATCAATGCTTGGGCAAGCAGGTTTTATGACTGGCATTAAAGAGGATGTCATGGAGCCGATGATTGATCTCGTGAAAAACGTTGAACCGGGGTACGGCAGCATTTTTGCCATTTCTGAAGTCGAAGCGGCAATGCGTGAAACGAGAACGAAAAAAACAAAAACTGTATGTACGTTCTGCGGTGTCGGTTGTTCTTTCGAAGTCTGGACAAAAGGACGGGATATTTTAAAGATCCAGCCTGTTTCTGACGCTCCGGTTAACGCGATTTCTACATGTGTGAAAGGGAAATTCGGCTGGGATTTCGTCAATTCTGAAGAGCGGATCACAAAGCCTTTAATCCGTAAAAACGGGGCTTTTGTTGAATCTTCTTGGGAAGAAGCCCTCGATCTTGTCGCAAGCAGATTAGGATCGATTAAAGAGCAGTACGGCAAAGGCTCTGTCGGGTTTATTTCTTCTTCTAAAATTACGAATGAAGAAAACTATGTCATTCAAAAATTAGCGCGTCAGGTCTTTGAAACAAACAACGTCGATAACTGCTCACGCTACTGCCAGTCTCCTGCTACAGACGGATTGTTCCGCACTGTCGGCATGGGCGGTGACGCCGGCACGATTAAAGATATTGCCAAAGCCGGTCTCGTCATCATTGTCGGCGCCAATCCGGCGGAAGGACATCCCGTGCTTGCAACACGTGTCAAACGGGCACACAAGCTCCACGGTCAAAAACTGATCGTTGCCGACCTGCGTAAAAATGAGATGGCTGAGCGGTCTGATTTGTTCATCAGCCCTAAACAAGGCACAGACCAAGTTTGGCTGATGGCTGTTACGAAATATATGATCGACCAAGGCTGGCACGATCAGGCGTTTATTGATGAAAACGTGAATTACTTTGAAGATTATAAAGAAACGCTTAAAACCTATACGCTTGATTATGCGGAACGCATCACAGGCCTTTCTAAAGAAAACATCATTCGAATTGCCGAAATGATTCGTGACGCTGACGGCACTTGTGTCCTTTGGGGAATGGGTGTCACACAAAATACAGGCGGTTCTGATACGTCAGCAGCGATTTCAAACCTGCTTCTCGCTACGGGCAACTATCGCCGTCCGGGTGCCGGGGCTTATCCTCTGCGCGGACACAATAACGTTCAGGGCGCTTGCGATATGGGAACATTGCCTGGCTGGCTGCCGGGATATCAGCATATTACAGATGACAATGCCCGCGCTAAATTTGAAGAGGCTTATGGTGTCAAGATTGACGGAAAGCCTGGTTTAGATAATATTCAAATGCTTCATTCCATTGAAGAAGGCAAAATGAAGGCTATGTATCTTGTCGGCGAGGATATGGCACTTGTCGATTCAAACGCAAACCATGTGCATGATATTTTATCAAGCCTTGATTTCTTCGTGGTGCAGGACATCTTCCTGTCAAGAACAGCTCAATATGCCGATGTCGTATTGCCAGCTACTCCTTCACTTGAGAAAGACGGAACATTTACCAATACAGAACGCCGCGTGCAGCGATTATATCAGGCGCTTCCGACGCTTGGTGACGCGAAACCGGACTGGTGGATTATTCAAGAGGTGGCAAACCGCTTAGGAGCGAACTGGAATTACAGCCATCCAAGTGACATTTTCTCAGAAATGGCGAGCCTTTCACCTCTGTTTGGTAAAGCAAGCTATGAGGTGCTTGAAGGCTGGAACAGCTTCCTATGGGGCAGCTACTCAGGTGAAAGCACACCGCTTCTGTATGAAGACGGGTTTAATTTCCCTGACAAAAAAGCCCGCTTTGCCCTTTCTGATTGGACTGAGCCAGCGGCATTTCCTGAAGAATATGATCTTCATATCAATAACGGACGGATGCTGGAGCATTTCCATGAAGGAAATATGACAAATAAATCGAAAGGCATTCAAGCAAAAGTGCCGAATGTATTCGTTGAAATCTCGCCTGAGCTTGCAGAGGAGCGAGGGGTTTGTGACGGTTCGCTCGTACGGCTCGTTTCTCCGTTCGGAGCAGTCAAATTAAACGCGCTGGTCACAGACCGTGTGCGGAAAAATGAACTCTATCTGCCAATGAACTCAACAGACAAGGAGTCAGCGATTAACTTCCTGACGGGGCCTGCAGCTGATAAACGGACGAACACGCCTGCTTATAAACAGACAAAGGTCCGCATGGAGGTGCTTGGAGGCTGTGAAACAGCGCCGCTTCCGAAAACAAATCCGCGCAACAAAAAACGGCACCCGCAAAACGGGGTCGAAGCAGAAAGAAAATGGAACCGTCCGGGCTATGTCCATCTGACTGATTAAACGAAAGGAGGAAAACGAATGGCCACTCCGATTACGACGATCAAAAAAGAAACAAAAACAGCAGAGCAAATGAAGCTTGAAAAAATAGAAGAGCTGAAAGAGCTGCTGGCGGAAAATGAGGATGCCGTCTCAAAAACGATGACATTAATGAATGAACTCAATGAACTTGGAATCTTTGACGCGGCAACAAGCATGCTGAGAGCGAAGGAAGACATCGCCAAGATTGCACTTGGCCAAGTTTCACGTGAGCCTGTCACCAATCTCATCAACACGATGATGGCCGCCGGAGGCGCATTGACTAAAGCCGATCCAGAGTTTACAGGAAAGCTTTTAGAAAGCGTGATGGCTGGTACTGAACAGGCGCAGAGCTTTTTAAAAGAAGACAAGAAAGTCGGGATTCTCGACCTTTTAAAAGCAATGAACGATCCTGATATCAACAGAGCCGTTGGCTTCGGCCTTCAGTTTTTTAAAGGCATGGGAAAAGAACTGCAGGAAAAATAACAAAAAACAGCCATCGCTGAGTTGATGGCTGTTTTTTATTCGTCGGCTTCTTCCAAACGCTTCTTGTAAATCAATGAACGATCAGCGCAAAAGAAAGCACCGGCTAAAAATACGCAGTCCGCTAAAAACATCGTCGATTTCTGCCCTAACGTTAAGCCTTGATCGGGGAGAACTGCGCCTATATATAAAAAAGTGCTGACTGCAAGCAATGTAAAAGCAAAATGCTTGTAGTCTTCTTTTAAAGATTTCATTCTATTTTTGTTCAAAAGAATCACCTGCCAGATTCATAGTATACGACTATTATAATATAATCTGGCAGCTTACAGAGAAAGTAATTCTATCCATTTGTTATACATTTTTAAGCGCTTGCTCGATATCTTCCAGCAAATCTTCCGCATCTTCAATCCCTACAGAAATTCTGATTAAGCCGTCCGTAATGCCGAGCTCAAGCCGGCGTTCTCTCGGAATAGAGGCATGTGTCATTCTTGCCGGAACAGAAATTAAGCTTTCTACCGCGCCCAGGCTTTCAGCAATTGTAAACAGTTTTAGATTTCCTAAAAACGCATCAACTCGCTCTTCACTGCCGATATCAAAGGAGATCATGCCGCCGAAGCCAGATCCTTGAGTTTTTGCGAGCTCGTGTCCGGGATGATTTGAAGAACCAGGATAATATAACGTTTGGACAGCAGGGTGACTCTCAAGAAAACTTGCGATTTTCCGCGCGTTTTGATCGATCGCTTCCATTCTGAGTCCCAATGTTTTGATTCCTCTCATTAACAGCCAGGAATCTTGAGGGCCAAGCACGCCGCCTGTGGAGTTTTGCACAAAATGAAGCTCTTCCCCAAGCTCTTTTGAAGCTGTCACAACTAAACCGCCGACGACATCACTGTGTCCGCCAAGATATTTTGTCGCACTGTGAAGCACGATATCAGCTCCTAAAGTAAGCGGCTGCTGAAAATAAGGGGTGTTAAAGGTATTGTCTACGATAAGCAGAACACCGGCTTTTTTTGCGATATCAGCCATGAGCGACAGATCGGTGATTTTGAGCAGCGGGTTTGTCGGTGTCTCAATATAAATGGCTTTCGTGTTAGGGCGAATCGCTTTTTCCACTTCTTCTCTGCTGCTTGTATCGACAAATGTTGATTCAATACCAAGACGATTAAGCACCTTTGTCATCACGCGATATGTTCCGCCGTACACATCATCAGTCAACACGACATGATCTCCGCTGTTAAACAGCATCATAACTGCTGTAATGGCAGCCATTCCAGAACTGAACGCATAGCCTGCTTCCCCGCCTTCCAGCTCTGTCACAAGTGCTTCGAGAGCGGTTCTAGTCGGATTGGCCGTTCTTGAATACTCATAGCCGGTATGCTGCCCTGCTTTCGGCTGCTTGTACGTGCTTACTTGATAAATAGGCACAGAAACCGCGCCTGTTTTCTCATCACCTGTGATTCCGCCGTGTATCATCAATGTTTTTTTCTTCATATCAGATGCCTCCTTCATATATTTGTTTGCTGATATATCGATCGCTGCTGTCAGGAAATACGGTGACAATGTTTGTTCCTGCGGATGCTTTTTTCGCTTCCTCCAATGCTGCATAAAGCGCTGCACCTGAAGAGCTTCCGATCAGCAGACCTTCTTTTTCTGCCGCTTCTTTCACAAGTTTAAACGCATTCTCATCTGTTACGGTGTAGATCTCATCAAAATGGCTTTCATTCATATAGTCGGGAATAAACTCCATGCCGATGCCTTCTGTTTTATGAGCGTGAGGCTCTCCTCCGTTTAAAATGGAGCCTTCCGGTTCGACAATCACTGTTTTGACTGCTGGATTTTTTTCTTTCAAGAAAGAAGCAGTTCCTGCGAATGTGCCTCCTGATCCTGCCCCTGCGACAAACGTATGGATATTGCCGTCTAACGCTTCCCATATTTCAGGTCCAAGCGTCTTGTAGTAAGTCGATGGATTTACTCGGTTTTTAAATTGCAAAACGCAATAAGAATTTTCAATTTCAGTCTCCAGCTGCATGGCTTTTTGAATGGCTCCCTGCATTCCGTCTTGACGCGGTGTATGAATGATTGATGCTCCAAGCGCTTGCATAATTTGCTGTTTCTCTGTACTGAAATGTTCAGGGACACAGAAAATCGCTTTTAACCCATATTTTCTGGCACTCAGCGCAAGGCCGATTCCTGTATTGCCTGCCGTAGCTTCTATAATTACTCCGCCAGGATTCACCTTGCCTGAATCCAGCGCGTCACGGATCAGCATATCTCCCAGTCTGTCTTTAATGCTTCCGCCGGGATTCATCATTTCAAGCTTGGCATACACTGCGACTCCTTCAGGAACATCAAAGTTCTTCAGGCGGAGAAGCGGTGTATTCCCAATCAGCTCGGTAATGTCCGTAATGACAGTCATATATGTCCTCCTCCTTGATAGAGGTTGTTTTTAGGGAAAACGGAGGAGAACTTTCCCCCGTTTTAATGAATTCGTTTGATCACCTTTAACACAAGCTCTGTTGAATTGACAGCTGCCTGCTCTAAAAATTGGTCAAATGATACATGTGATTCTTTTCCTGCGATATCGGATAGCGCTCTGATGACGACAAACGGCGTTTTAAATTGATGGCACACTTGAGCTACTGCCGCAGCCTCCATTTCAACCGCGTACAGATCAGAAAATCTCGCACGCACTTCTTCAACCCGCTTCGGATCGTTCATGAAAGAATCGCCTGTTGCGATCGTTCCTTTTGCAACCTGAATGCCGTCGAGTTCAGAAATTGCTTCTTCAGTGATGCTGATCAGCTTTTCGTCCGCGGCATAAGCAGCCGGAAGACCCGGCACCTGCCCGTATTCATAGTCAAAGGCCGTTACATCTACATCATGGTGGCGAACATCAGTGGAAATGACGACATCTCCTACATTCAATGTATGATGAAATCCGCCCGCTGAGCCTGTGTTAATGACATAATCAGGCTTGTAACGATCAAGCAAAAGCGTCGTGCTGATCGCAGCATTTACTTTTCCAATTCCTGATTTTAAAAGAATCACTTCGGTTCCTTCATATTCGCCTGTTGTAAATTCACAATGTGCGATTGTTTCTGTTTTTGCATGTTCAAGTTTGCTTCTTAGGATGGTGACTTCCTCTTCCATTGCTCCGATGACTGCTAGTTTCATCTATTCACATTCCCTTCACTTTACCGTTTGATCGCCTCCATTATCCACACGAAATCGTTGTGCTGAGTGAATTGGACTGCAAAACCTTCAGCTGTAAACATCTCTTTCAACGCATCCAATGTAGGATAATGCTCCGTCTCTAAATCGTTTGCCAACTGATAGAAGCCTTGAGAACGTGCTTTATCAATAGCCTGTTGATATGCTTGCACATCTTCAAAGACGGTATCGGCAAACACTATTTTATCATGCAAGTGAAGGTATTTGCCATATTGCTTTATAGCAGCCCGCTTTTCTTCGTCGGTCAAATGATGAAAAGCATATGAACTGACAATCGTGTCAGCTTGAAATGGCGGCTCAGGAAATGTCAGGAAGTCTCCGTCAACGAATTCTGCCCTGCCTGAAAGCTTGTCAGAAGCCAATTTGCGCATTGCGGGAGACGGTTCGATTCCAAATACAGATTTGCCCGCATCCAGCAGCTTGGCTGTCAAATTTCCGGTCCCCGGGCCAAATTCTAACACATGCGTTCCAGACCTGCTGACGATGGCATCAAGAATATCACCATAGCCTCTGAACGCTTCTTTATACTGAATATCAAAACCTTGTACTGTTTGATCATAAGTTGCTGCCCAATCTTCAAAGAGAGGGATAAATTCACGTCCCATATTTGTCACACTCCATATTTTATAATTCCTATAAGCATACTATGAATTGATGATGGAACAGTTCCTATAATACCACATCTTCTGGAAAGCAGGTACTAAAACACTTTGTGTATTTTATGCCATCTATATTGCGCGTTACCCGTCAAAAAGCTTATACTTCATATGACTTGTGAAAGCTGGAGGGTCGAGATATGAATTTTCAATTAGATCTGATAAAAGACAAAGTGGAATTTTTTGAAGCGGCTTCATTGCAGGAGCTTGAAAAGAAAATCAATACACAAATTGAAAACAATAAAGCCATCATGCTCCGGGTGAAATCTGTTTCACACCAAACTGCTGCGGCAGACGGAAGAATATTGTACAGCGCGGTTGTTCATTTCGCAGCTGAAGCCTAAAACAAAAGCAGCCGGTTCTAATCCGGCTGCTTTTGTTTATTTTAATTTTTCTACTTTTGTCGGCTTCCAGCCTTTTTCATCAACCCATGTAATCGTGACTTGATATTTATCTCCAGTCGTCTTGTCTAAAATCTTGCCTTTGGCATCCTGCGGGCTGCCGTTATTTCCGAGCCAAAGCACCGTCATGTGATCTGTTGAGACTCCGGTTGCATATGAAATGGCTTTAAGCATCTCAGCCCAGTCTTGTGAGCTTGAGTCATAAGTGGCGGCATGCTCGCCCGTCTGCTCAGTTCCGACTGCTTTCCAGTCAGGGTTTTCATACGTTTTTTCCACATCGCTTGATGAGCCGCCTTCTGTTACTTTTGCGTCTTTAAGCGGGTCGTCTGAGCTTGAGTCTGAATCAGAATCTGATTCATCACTTTTAGAAGAATCATCTTTTTTGGAATCTGAATCTGAGTCAGAAGACTTCTCAGAATCCTTTTCGCTGTCAGATGTATCTTTCTTGCTGTCTTTTATATCCTCATCCGATTTCTTTTCCGTCTTTCCTGAAGCCGGAGATTCCTGTTTTTGCGCCGTTTCAGAATCCTTGCTGACATCTTTGCTAGAAGGACTGTTAATGAATAGATTAGCTGCTACTACGACAATTAGTATGGATACGATTGCGATTAAAATGTTAAGCACTAAATTAGCTTTCCTGCGCTTATCACGGTTTTCATAACGAGATTGATTATTGCTCAATAATTCTGCACTCCTTTATCCCTCTTGGCTCAGCATATATTTTACCATGTGCTGAGAAGTTGTTCTATTTCTGATTGATTTCAATTTCGTGTACTTTTTTAACAATATCATAAAACACCGAATTTGTCAGAGCCTTATCCCCCGGTGTATCCATGTGTAAAACGACAAGAGCGTATTTCGGCTTATCCGCAGGAAAATATCCGGCAAACCATTTTTCATAAAGCGTTTCTTTCTCTTTTGAAAGCTTGCCTGTCTGGGCTGTGCCTGACTTCCCTGCTACAGTATACGGAAGATCCTGAAACCTTCTGCCCGTTCCGGAAGGAGATTCCACCACCCGCCGCAGCATTTTTTGAAGCTGCTGTGCCGTATATTTGTCTATCGTTTCTCCTTTGAGCTTCTGGTCTTTAAACTTGACGAGCGTTGTGCCGTTTTTATATTCAATCTGTTCAGCGATTTTCACCTGCCGCTTTTCTCCGCCGCGGGCGATCGTTGCCATCATATTGGCTACCTCGAGCGGCGTTACCTTTACATTTTTCTGCCCGATTGCTGTTTGCGCAATGGCTTTTTTGACTGATTTGTCTTTTTCATCCCCCCAAATCACGCCGCTTTTTTCATTATACAACTGGCGGAAATCTGTTTCGTGATACAGTTTTCCTTCCCAGCCTGCCCGATCAGTGAGAGCCAGCTTTTCGGACATGTCTTCAATAACTGAGCTGTCTTTTTTCATTAATTGTTCAGCAAGACTCGTAAATGTGTAATTGCAGCTTTGGGCAAAACTTTCATCAAAAGACAAGGTTCCTTTGTCGTCGCCCGGTTCCCCGTACAGGTTTAAATTGCAATTAAAGGTTTGGCTCGGCTTCACTGTATCATTTTCGATCGCAGCTGCGGCAATGACTGTTTTAAAAACAGAGCCGGGATAGATTGGCGTCAGCATGTAATTTTGAAGCGTGTTTTGCTGAGACACATCGGCATCCGGTTTGCTTACAATTCCCAGAACACTGCTATTTTCGATGTCCAGCAGCACGGCTCCTCCTTTTTTCAGCCCCTGTTCATCCAATACCTCCTCCATCGCTTTTTGAAAGCTTTGGTCGATCGTTGTTTTGACCTGAAGCGGATAAAACGTATTGGCTTCAGCTGTGTATTTGACGTCCATGCCAAACAAAGGGTTTCCTTTTCCGTCCACATGATATAAAAGTTTTGTGTCTTGTTCCGGAAGCAAAAACTCATCAAATGTCCGTTCTAATCCCGTTGTTCCGATTTCCGTTGTAACCGGAAGGGTCTCCTTATCAGGATATTTCCTGCGGAGAAGCGCCGGATCTTGATTCGTGCTCCCGATCGTATGTGAAGCAAGGCTGGGCTTGTCTTCATTCTCCATATATACGCCGTAAATTCCGGGATATTTCAAAGAATTGATTTTTGTGATGGATTGTTTCGAAAGTGTTTTGATTTTCTTTTGTTGTAAAATGACCGGTTTTTTTGCTTTTGCGAGAGTATGGTGCAGTTCATCTTCAGACATGCCGAGGATGTCTGCAACTTTTTTGATCGGCCAATCCTGCGTCAGCAGAAAAGGGAACAAAACAACCGCAGGCTCACTTTTGCCGGTCAGCGCCTGCCCGTTTCGATCTAAAAAGGAACCTCTTCCATCAGAAATGAGCACTTCCTCCGTCCGCTGTTTCACGCTTTCTTGGATCAAATTGATTTTCTTTTTAGAAAATGATTCGGTGAAAAACAGCTGGATTTCCGCCAGCCTTAGCAGAAGGAAAAAAAACACGATCAAAAAAGCGATGACTGTCAGCTTCATTCGTTTCGATATCTTCATAAAAAAACACCTCACCCACATTGTGGACGAGGTGTTTCTTTGCTAAACGGATATTATGAAATTTTCACAATTTTCACGAGCATTTCTCCGCCTGGTGTTTGAACTGTCACTTCATCATCTACTTTTTTGCCCAGCAGGCTTTTGGCGATTGGAGAATCGTTTGAGATTTTTCCTTCAAACGGATCAGCTTCAGCGCTTCCAACAATTGTATAGGATTCTTCGTCACCGTCAGGCAGTTCGACGAAAGTGACGGTTTTACCTAAACCGACAACATTAGAGCCGCCGTCATCTTCAATGATTTTCGCATTGCGGATCATATTTTCAAGAGTCGTCACACGGCCCTCTACGAATGCCTGCTCTTCTTTTGCTGAATCGTATTCAGAGTTCTCGGAAAGGTCTCCGAAACTTCTCGCAATTTTGATGCGCTCTACTACTTCTTTTCGTTTAACCGTTTTCAAATATTCTAATTCTTGTTCAAGTTTTTGTTTTCCTTCTGCAGTCATAGGAAAAACTTTCTCTTGTGCCATGTCCCTTCACTCCTTCTGGTTGTCCCTCAACATCTTCGATTATGTATGAGAGCATAAACTAAAAAATACAAGAATGAGAACACAGGGCAGTCCTCGTTCTTCTCTCCCATATAGGTACTGTTTATCTTAAACTGAATCTTGTCGTTCTGCAAATATTTCGCGTTTATAAACAGGGAAAGAAGGGAATTCGCACATTCCCTTCCTGCCTATACATAATATGGTCAGAGTTATTTATGTCTATGCTATGGTATTACAAAATCGCGTTTTGTTCAAGAATGGTTTGGATTTTTGTGACCATCAGATCAATTGCGACGTGATTCTGTCCGCCTTCCGGGATAATAATATCAGCGTATCGTTTCGTCGGCTCGACAAATTGGTTATGCATCGGGCGGACAACTGACACATATTGTTCAATAACAGAATCAATAGAGCGGCCGCGCTCATTAATATCTCTCATAATCCGTCTGATGATACGCAAGTCAGCGTCTGTATCAACGTAAAGCTTGATATCCATCAGATCACGGAGCCTTTTGTCTTCAAGAACAAGAATGCCTTCAAGGATAATAACATCCTTGGGCTCTACGTGAACCGTTTCTTCTGAACGTGTGTGAAGCTTATAGTCGTAAATCGGCTTTTCAATCGGACGGTAATTCAATAGATCCTGAATATGCTCGATTAAATAGTCATTATCAAACGCAAGCGGATGATCATAGTTTGTGTTCAGCCTTTCTTCAAATGGAAGATGGCTTTGGTCTTTATAATAAAGGTCTTGCTGGATCATTAAAATCGAGTGTCCTTTAAATTGTTCATAAATTGACCGTGTGACACTCGTTTTTCCTGAACCGGAACCTCCTGCGATTCCAATGACTACTGGATTCTTACCCATGGGTGTTACTTCCCCTTTCTCATCATGTTGCTCGGATAAATCTTTTTGTCTAGTTTGAATTTGACAATTTGCAGGGGATGGCGGGCAGCATCTAGCTCATTTCCGTCTTCGTCCCAAATGGTTTCAATCGTGTGTGTAAAGTTTTCGATTTCCGGACCGAAAAATTCCACTTCGTCGCCTTTTTTGAAGAAATTGCGCTGCTGAAGCGTGACCATTTGTGTGTCTTCATCATAATTCAGCACTAAGCCGACAAAATCAAACGTTGTTTTTTTGGCATGCTCGCCAAACATTTGCTCTTCATAGCCTGGCGTTCCTTCAAAGAAAGCTGTCGCAGTGTCCCGGTTGGCGCACTTATCAAGCTCTTCAAGCCATTCTTTTTGAATCACAAAGTTATCCGGATCAGCACAATAAGCGTCAATTACTTTGCGGTATACGCTAACTACTGTTGCTACATAGTGAATTGATTTCATGCGGCCTTCAATCTTTAAGCTGTCGATGCCCATTTCGATCATTTTCGGAATGGATTCAATCAGCTTCAAATCTTTCGGGCTCATCGCAAATGGCGCATCTTCTTCACCATACAAAGCAACGGCGTTAGCACCATCTGTTTGATAGAGATCATAATCCCAGCGGCATGACTGGCAGCAGCCTCCGCGGTTGGAATCCCGCGCTGTCATGTGATTGCTCAGGACACAGCGGCCGGAATATGCGATGCACATCGCGCCGTGAATAAAGGATTCGATTTCGATATCTACTTTTTCTTTCATTTCTCTGATTTCGAGCGCGCTTGTTTCACGTGCCAGCACGACGCGGTCAAGGCCTTCTTCCTTCCAGAACTGGACAGCCTTCCAGTTTGAAAGAGACTGCTGCGTGCTCAAGTGAACCTCAACATTCGGCGCCACTCTGCGGCATGTTTCGATAATAAGCGGATCTGCCACAATGATGCCGGCAACGTTGGCGTCTCCGAGCGCTTTTAAATATTCTTCAAGCCCGTCCATGTTTTCATTATGGGCGAAAATATTCGTCGTTACGTAGATCTTCGCGCCATATTGTTTCGCGAATTCAACGCCTTCTGCAATTTCTTCGATCGTAAAGTTATCGGCATTCGAGCGCAGCCCGTATTCCTGTCCTCCGATAAAGACCGCGTCCGCTCCGTAATGAACAGCAATTTTCAGCTTTTCAAGATTACCCGCAGGTGCGAGAAGCTCCGGCTTTTTCGTAATCACACGTTTACCATTGACGATTGTGGATATTTTATCATTTACGGCAGTCATAGCTTAACCTCCTTTTGATTAATAAACCGTTTCTTTGAAGAAGAATCCGGTATCGATTTTTCTGTTAACTGGCTGGATGCTTTCAATGCGCTCAATCCAGTCTTCTTTTTTCGCTTCGTATTCGTCACGGTTTTCCACACACAGATCAATGGCTTCTCTGTACATTTTGGTGACTTCTATTAGGTATTCAGGCGTTTTCAGGACACCGTCGATTTTGAAAGAATCAATGCCTGCATCTATTAATTCTTCTAGCTCATCAATGATGCACACATCGTTCGGGCTCATGATGTGCGTGCCGTTTTCATCTTCGAAAATCGGATATTTGTTATCACGTTCTTTATCGTGCAAAAACATGCCCGATTCTTTTTTCTTTCCTTCAATGTCCATGACTTTGCCTTGGTATTCAAAATAGTTTCCAATCAAAGAACGCTTCGATTGGAACATACATGTCATTCCATGCACGTGGATTTCAATTTCGACTTCAGCGTTTTCTTTAATCTCCACAATGCTGTCCATATTCAACTCTCTGGCAAGCACAGAACGTGCCGCCCCTTTGCGTCCCCAGTAATTGCATGTATAGTAGTTGGTGCCTGTTGTTTCTGTGCTCCAATGAAGCTTCAGGCCAGGCGCAGATTCACGGGCAGCCATAAGCACGGCAGGATCGCCGAACACCGCTGCATCGACACCGGTTTCCGCTAAGAAAGCCAGATATTCGCCAAGCTCTCCCACTTTATCGTTATGGAAAATTGCATTTACAGCAACGTATACTTTTGCCCCTTCTTTGTGAGCGATCTCTACAGCTTTTGTTACATCTTCACGAGAAAATTCTCCGGCTAATCTCAAGCCGTATCTCTGTTCCCCAACTAAAAACGCAGTTGCCCCCGCCTGTATCAGCGGCAAAATGTCCGCTGTACTCGTCGGCGTCACTAAGAGCTCTGGTTTTTTCATGACGTTCACCTCTTCTTTTTACTAATCGCAAGTCCGTCCCCGACAGGAATAATCGCAGTTTGATAATCCGGATGATTCATCAGCCAATGATTATATTCATCAATTTTTGTTATCAGCCTGCGCCTTCTTTTCGGTTCTATTTTGCTGTAATCCTCTGCCACCAGACCTTTAAACAGCACGTTGTCTGTTATAATCACCCCGTCCGGTGAAAGCATCGGTTCATATAAATGAAAAAAGTTTTGATACTGACCTTTTGCAGCGTCAATAAAAATGACATCGTAAGGCGCGGTCACACGAACGGCGTCGGCTAATTCAAGCGCGTCTCCGTAAAAAACATGAATCCGGTCATCAAGCTGAAACTCCTTGATATTGTTTACCGCTTCTTCATGCCGTTTCTCATTGCGTTCAATTGTATATATTTCAGCAGACGGCAGCTCCAGCGCCATTCGAATGGCGGAATAACCAATGGCCGTTCCGATTTCTAGTATTTTTTTCGGCTGTTTCACAGACAAAATTTGAAGCAGCACCTCCATGCCCGCTTTTTCCATGATCGGGACATGATGTTCTTCTGCATATGCTTCAAGCTTCTTCACGTTTTCCGGCCGAGGCTTCAATAATGCTTCTATATAGTCATTTATTTGTTCATAGCGGTCAGTCACAACAAACAGCCTCCCGTTCTAAAAAGGAGTGCCCTAGTCTTTAACACAGGACACTCTCTGAATACATCATGATACATCGGTAAACAACCCGATATATTTTATCATAAAACCTTGCGGAAAGCGAACAAAAGGAGAGCTTTTTGCTCTCCTTTTATTTCTCATTTTTTGAGGAAATGTATTTTTCTTTTGCTTTATTATGTTCTTTTAGCGTTTTTGTAAATACAACCTCACCATTTGATTTGGCCAAGAAGTACAGATAGTCTGTTTTATCCGGATGCAGCGCCGCTTCCCATGACGACATGCCGGCGTTGGCAATCGGCCCTGGCGTCAGTCCCGTGTTTTTATACGTATTGTACGGTGAATCGATTTCCAGATCCTTATAAAGAACCCGGTCTTTATGCTTGCCTGCTGCGTATAGCACGGTCGGATCTGTTTGAAGCGGCATTTTCTCTTTCAGGCGGTTATAAAAGACGCTCGCAATTTTATGGCGATCGGCTTTTTCAGTTGCTTCTTCTTCAATTAAAGAAGCCATCGTCAGCAGCTTATGCACAGAAAGTTTATTTTTCTTCATTTCTGCTTTGTAAGTTTCCACATAAGAGTTTGTCTGTTTGACCATTGCAGTAATAATGTCTTCAAGTGATGTATCCGGATCGTTAAAAGGGTATGTAGCCGGGAATAGGTACCCTTCCAGCGGATGCTTAATGTTTTTATTGAAAACATCGTTTGTAACAGTGTCCGGAAATTCTTTCTTCAGCTGATTGATAAATGTTTCATCGTCCAGCTTCGCTATGACTTGTTCTTTAGAGTATTTCGTTTCATCAGCAATAGCGGCTGCAATTTGTGTCAGCTGTTCTCCCTCAGTTACCGTGATTTGAAAGGCGTAGCCTGTAGCCCCGCTTGTCAGCTTATGAATAATGGCATCTAAATCCATTCCTTTATTCAGGTGATAGAATCCCGCCTGAAACCCGGAAGCACCTTTATATTTCACATAATACTGAAATGCCTTCTCGCTTTTTATGACATCGTTTTTCTTCAATATCGATGCGATGGCCGAAACAGACGATCCGCTCGGAATGTTAATATTAACTGTCGTTTTACTGTTTTCCTCAACAGGTTCAAGCAATGATTTCCCATATAAAAATGCCCCGCCAACGATGAGAAGCAGCACAATAATGGAAGACAGTAGAATTCTTTTTTTATTTAAAAATGATTTTTTTTGCTGATTGATATACATTAGGTCTCCTCCCATCAGCTCTTATACTACATGATTCATTGTATTTCGGCAATTTATTACAAAAAAAGGGTGAAAGAGGCCTTCATACAGCAGAAAAAAAGCCGGAGCAGTATGGCTCCGGCTTTGGCGCGGTGTTTTATTCTTCGTCTTCGTCCGCTAAGAATGTGTTTAGTGTTTCTTCGATCATATCCCATTCCTCATCAGTTTCGATCGGGAATAGCTCACCGTTTTCACCGTCTTCGTTTGGCGTGAAGCTGGAAGCAAGAATTTCTACTTCTTCGTCATCTTTTGTTTCAATTGGGTAGTACAACACATAAGACTTGTCAAACTCTTCGTTTTCAAATGTAAACAGCACTTCACAAAGCTGTTCATTTCCTTGATCGTCAACAATTGTAATATTTTTTTCGCCGTGTTCCATTTTCTTCACCTCTGGCTTTAATTTAAGCTGTCGAGATATCCTTGCAATATCATAACAGCCGCCATTTTATCAATGACTTTTTTTCGTTTTTGCCTGCTGACATCAGCGGCAATCAGCATTTTTTCAGCCGCCATTGTGGTAAGACGCTCGTCCCACAGCACAACAGGAACATTGTACGTTGTTTCAAGCACTTTCGCAAATGTTTGGCTGGCTTCGCCTCTCGGCCCGACTGTTCCGTTCATGTTCTTAGGAAAGCCGAGCACGATTTTATCTATAGTATGGTCCTTTATCAGTTCAGATAAACGGGATAAACCATAATCGCCTTCCGCTTCATTTATCTTTATGGTCTCAATGCCTTGAGCAGTCCAGCCCATTTCATCGCTCAGAGCAACACCGAGTGTTTTGGTTCCTAAATCGAGTCCTAATATTCTCATTCTTTATTTACGCCTCTTTATGCTGTTCTAAATAAGACTTTACCAATTCCTCGATTAATTCGTCTCTTTCAAGTTTGCGAATTAAATTGCGAGCGTCACGATGCCTAGGAATATAAGCGGGATCACCTGACAGCAAGTATCCGACAATCTGATTGATTGGATTGTAGCCCTTTTCCTGAAGCGCGTCATACACTGTAATCAGCACCTCATTTACGTTAGTCTCAGCAGAATCATCGGAGAAATTAAATTTCATCGTTTTATCAAACGAGCTCACCGTTTTGCACCTCTTTCCCAAATTCGCAGGCAAAGTTCAGCCTGGGGTCCTAATCTTACCATCATTCTACACTACATGGGCAAATTATAAAACGGATTTTACCCAATCTTCTACAGAAGCCAAAGCTTCTTCTAATTTTCCCGGCTGTTTGCCGCCTGCCTGCGCCATATCCGGACGGCCTCCGCCGCCTCCGCCGCAAACTTCCGCAGCTTGTTTGACCAGCTTGCCGGCATGAAGGCCCTTCTCAATGAGATCCTTTGTGACTCCGGCAGAGATATTGACTTTATCATTTTGTACCGCACCAAGCACGATCACCGCAGAGCCAAGCTTTGCTTTCAGTTCATCCACCATTGTGCGGAGATGGTTCATGTCTTTCGCATTTACTTTTTCCGCAAGCACACTCACGCCGTCAACTTCTTTAACTTTTGACAGGATCGCTCCTGCTTCAACATTGCCGAGTTTCGCAAGAAGAGATTCATTTTCTCTTTGTGCATCCTTCAGTTCAGTCTGCAGAGCCGCAACCCGTTTCGGCACTTCTTTGATATTTGTTTTCAGCTCGTCAGCAGCCTGCTTCAATACTGAGATCTGGCTGTTCATTTCGACGTAAGCGCCTTGTCCTGTTACAGCTTCAATCCGTCTTGTACCTGCTCCGATTCCGGATTCAGAAACGATTTTAAACAGGCCGATTTCTGCTGTGTTTCTGACATGGCAGCCGCCGCACAGCTCTAAACTGTAATCTCCGACTTGAACGACCCGGACAATATCGCCGTATTTTTCGCCGAACAGAGCCATCGCGCCCATTTCTTTTGCTTCAGAGATCGGTTTCAAATCAATGCTGACCGGGATGCTCGCCCAGATCTTTTCGTTTACGATTCTTTCAATTTGTTCAAGCTCTTCTTTTGTCACTTGGCCAAAGTGCGAGAAGTCAAAACGAAGACGGTTTTCAGTCACAAGAGATCCTGCCTGATTGACATGAGTTCCAAGAACGTCTTTTAGTGCCTGATGCAATAAATGCGTTGCCGTATGGTTTTTAATGACGCCGCTTCTCATATGGTCTTCAACTTCAGCAGTAACATGCAAGCCTTTTTGAACAGTGCCGCTCTCCACAACACCTTCATGTACATGCTGGCCGTTAGGCGCTTTTTGCACATCTTTAATTCTCACCACTGCCTGTTCGCTGCGGAGATAGCCTTTATCGCCGATTTGGCCGCCGCTTTCTGCATAGAACGGGGTTTCATCAAGAATGATTTGAACGCTTTCCCCTTCATGAGCCTCTTCAATTAATTGGCCGTCCTGAAGAAGCACAATGACATTGGCATCAGCTTTTGTTTGAGAATAGCCGACAAATGTGCTTTCATCGGTCACGTCGCGCAATGCGCCGCCCTGCACCTGCATGCTGCCGACATCCTGGCGGGCGTTTCTTGCCCGTTCACGCTGCTGGTTCATTTCTTCTTCAAAG
Source organism: Bacillus sp. G16 (assembly GCF_021282335.1). Classification (NCBI taxonomy): domain Bacteria; kingdom Bacillati; phylum Bacillota; class Bacilli; order Caryophanales; family Bacillaceae; genus Bacillus; species Bacillus sp. G16. The sequence continues at coordinate 85,148 of NZ_JAJSOZ010000004.1, forward strand.
CCTTTATGGTCAACCGTCATGTTCTCGTCTTCTGCGTATTCTTCCGTCAGCTCAACTGGGAATCCATACGTGTCGTACAACTTAAATACGTCGGCACCTGAAATAACGCTGCTGCCCTTGTCTTTTTCTTTTTTGATCATTTCTGACAGGATAGCAAGCCCTTCATTAAGTGTTTCGTGGAAGCGCTCTTCCTCGGTTTTGATGACTTTTGCGATGAAATCCGCTTTTTCTTTCACTTCAGGATAGAAATCTGCCATGATTTCAGCGACAACCGGCACTAAATCGTACATGAACGGACGATGGATGTTGATCGTTTTGGCATAACGCACGGCCCGGCGCAATAAGCGTCTTAATACATAGCCGCGGCCTTCATTTGACGGAAGCGCCCCGTCACTGACAGCAAAGGCAACCGTTCTGATGTGGTCGGCAATCACTTTAAACGCAGTGTCCTTCACATTGTCTTTGCCGTATGTTTCACCAGAAATGGTTTCTGTTGCTTTGATGATCGGAACAAACAAATCGGTATCAAAGTTTGTCGGAACATTTTGGATGACAGATACCATTCTTTCAAGTCCCATGCCCGTATCAATGTTTTTCTTCGGAAGCGGCGTGTACTTGCCGTCAGGGTTATGGTTGAACTCAGAGAACACAAGGTTCCATACTTCTAAGTAACGGTCGTTTTCTCCGCCAGGATAAAGCTCCGGATCTTCTGGATCATTACCATATGCTTCACCGCGGTCGTAGAAGATTTCCGTGTTCGGTCCGCTCGGCCCTTCACCGATGTCCCAGAAGTTCCCTTCAAGACGGATAATTCTTTCTTCAGGAATACCGATTTTTTTCGCCCAGAACTCATACGCCTCTTCATCTTCAGGATGAACCGTAACAGAGAGAAGCTCTTTGTCGAAACCAATCCACTTGTCACTCGTTAAAAACTCCCAAGCCCATGTAATGGCTTCTTCTTTGAAATAATCGCCGATGGAAAAGTTTCCGAGCATTTCAAAGAATGTGTGATGGCGCGCAGTTTTACCTACATTTTCTATATCGTTTGTTCTGATCGCTTTTTGAGCGTTTACGATTCTTGGATTTTCCGGAACAACACGGCCGTCAAAATATTTTTTCAGCGTCGCAACACCGCTGTTGATCCAAAGCAGTGAAGGATCCTCATGAGGCACTAATGACGCGCTTGGCTCTACCGCATGTCCTTTTTCTTTAAAGAAATCCAAAAACATTTGACGCACTTCCGCAGAAGTTAAGTGTTTCATTGTATTTCCTCCTCTATAAAAATCGAAATTCTCTTCAGTGACAGCAAAAAAGCCCTCCCCCTATGCAAACCACACGTTTACACAGGGACGAGAGCTGTCTCGCGGTACCACCCTGATTACGGACATTATCATTCGCCCGTCACCTTTTACCCTGTAACGCAGGATGTGCGGCAGTGATTAACTGCACTCAGGATTAGCTTCCTCCGATCTTCTGATAAAGCTCCTTTCAGCTTGCGGAGCTTCTCTCTTTAACAGGGCTTCGGCGTACTCAGATCCGTCACTCGAGATTCGTATGTATTCTACGAGAAATTATAGACAAGCAGCACGCCAATGTCAATGCTCCGTCCTCATCCGCAAAAAATGGATCATCATCACTTTTAAAACAGCCGTCGCGGGAACAGCCAGAATCATTCCAACGATTCCCGCAAGCTCTCCCCCGGCAAGGAGCGCAAGCATGATGACGACAGGATGCATTTTAAGGCTTCTGCCCACAATGAACGGACTGAGGATATTCCCTTCCATAAACTGCAGAATAAATACTGTAATCACCACAACAAGAATTGCTTTCACTGAGATCGTCATTGCAATTAAAAGCGCAGGAACCGCTCCAATGAAAGGACCGAAATATGGTATGACATTCGTTATCCCAGAAATAAGTCCCAAGATCAGCGGATATGGAAGCCCAAATATCCAGAACGTAATGCCCGCCATCACGCCGAGAATCAAGCAGACCAGAAGCTGTCCGCGGATGTAATCGCCAAGGGAGTCATCCACATCCCGCAAGAAGTCGCTGCCCCGCTTTCTCCACGACTTCGGAGTCAAGTACCATACCGTTTTTTTCATCAACTCAATATCCTTTACCATATAAAACACGAGAAAAGGAATTGTTGCCGCAATTAAGAAATAATCAAGCACGTTGCGGATTCCGCTGATTGCACCCTCGATCGTTCCCGCGAAAAACGCCTCCGTCTGGCGGATCATTTTATCTATACGATGATGCATGCCGTCAGGCCAGTCATCAGTATGGTTATGCACATGAAGAAGGAGCCCGTTATACGTTTCGGCAAACATAGGTATATTTTCTGATAAATCCGTCAGCTGCACGATTAAAACAGGTACCCCTTTATACAGCGCCCAACCAAGTCCGCCAAAAAAAAGAACATAAATCACCAAGATGCTCAAAGTCCTCGGCAATCCTTTGCTGTGCAGCCACTCCGTGACCGGAAGTAATAAATAAGAAATAAAAATGGAAATAATCAAGGGGATAAAGATCGTTTTTATAACGAGCCAAAAGGGCGACCATAACATATCAAGCATAAAAAAGACATAGACTGTTAACAGGACCAGCAAACAAATTGCCACCCATAACAAAAGCTGCACCGGTTTTTGAAGCATCTGCTTTCACCTCTTCTATATCTTTTGAGGTTTATAAGGAATTATTCTTTATGTTTCTTCAGTCAGTCAGAAGTCATGAACATTTTTTCACATTAAATTTTCAGAAAAGTTTGACGTTTAAGGTTATATTACTTTTGATTACATTAAAAGGTAGTTATTTTCAAACAACTTGTCTGAAGTTCTGATAGGAGGATTGCGATGATCACATTTCAAAATGTAAACAAGCATTACGGAGATTTTCACGTGTTAAAGCAAATTAATCTTCAAATCGAAAAAGGCGAAGTTGTTGTCATCATCGGCCCATCCGGCTCCGGTAAAAGCACATTGCTCAGATGCATCAACAGGCTGGAGACGATCAGTAAGGGGACGCTGACAGTAAACGGCACTGTCATTAACGACAGAAAAACTGACATTAATAAAGTGCGGCGGAACATCGGGATGGTATTTCAGCACTTTCATTTATATCCGCATAAAACAGTGCTGCAAAATATCATGCTGGCGCCTGTAAAAGTGCTCGGACAATCACCTGAACAAGCAAAGGAAACGGCGCGTTATTACCTTGAAAAAGTCGGCATCCCAGACAAGGCTGACGCCTACCCTTCCCAGCTTTCTGGCGGACAGCAGCAACGTGTAGCCATCGCAAGAGGACTTGCGATGAAGCCGGAGGTCATGCTGTTTGACGAGCCGACATCAGCACTTGATCCCGAAATGATCGGCGAGGTGCTTGATGTCATGAAAACACTTGCGAAAGAAGGCATGACAATGGTTGTCGTGACGCACGAAATGGGGTTTGCCAAAGAAGTTGCCGACCGCATTGTCTTCATTGACGGAGGAAAAATTTTAGAAGAAGCAGCACCGGCTGAGTTTTACGCGAATCCGAAGGAAGAACGGGCCCGCTTATTCTTAAGCCGTATTTTAAATCATTAAAACAGAAATGGGGGAACTTGTATGAAAAAGATTTTATCTTTAGCATTCATTTCTTTATTCGCTGTCATCTTGCTTGCCGCTTGCGGCAGCAAGGGGTCAAACGGAGAAGCCTCAAAGGAAAGCAAAAAAGATACGCTAGCCGCCATTAAAGACAATGACAAAATTGTCTTCGGCGTAAAAACAGACACCAGACTGTTCGGTCTTAAAAACCCGATATCAGGTGAGATTGAGGGTTTCGATATCGATATTGCCAAGCAAATCGCTAAAGACATTTTAGGTGACGAAAAAAAAGCTGAATTTAAAGAGGTCACCTCAAAAACAAGGATTCCTATGCTGCAAAACGGGGATATCGATGCTATTGTCGCCACAATGACGATCACTGAAGAACGAAAAAAGGAAGTTGACTTTTCTGATGTCTATTTCGAGGCTGGGCAATCGCTTCTTGTGAAAAAAGGCAGCAAAATCAAGAGTGTTGAAGATCTTGGCAAAGGCTCAAAAGTTCTTGCAGTAAAAGGCTCCACCTCCTCTCAAAACATTCGTGAAAAAGCGCCTGAAGCATCTGTTTTAGAATTTGAAAACTACGCAGAAGCCTTTACGGCGCTCAAATCAGGGCAAGGCGATGCTCTCACAACGGATAATGCGATTTTATATGGGATGGCTGATGAAAATAAAAATTATCAATTAACAGGGGAGCCTTTTACAGATGAGCCTTACGGGATCGCCGTAAAAAAAGGGCAATCTGCTCTCGCGAAAGAAATTAACGCTTCACTCAAAAAGATGAAGTCGGATGGCAGATATGATGATATTTATAAAAAATGGATCAAAGAAGACCCAGCTGAATAACGACCATCCCGGGATGAGCAGGTGATGCTCATCCCGATTTGATAAGGAGTGAATAGGCAGATGAATGTGTCAATTCTTTTCGATAACTTCGGCATGTATATGGACGGTTTTTACCATACCCTGCTCGCAAGCGTCATCGCGCTGGCCGGCAGTTTTGTTCTCGGCGTTGTTGTAGCGGTTATGAGAATTACAGTCTTTAAGCCGCTGCAATGGCTCGGGACCGCATATGTGGAGTTTATCCGCAATATTCCTCTTCTTTTAATAACCTTTGTTTTCTATTTCGGCCTTCCAAACGCAGGCCTGAGACTTGATGGTTTTCAAGCGGGAACGGTTGCACTCACCATTTATACCTCTGCGTTTATCGCAGAAGCCATCAGAGCAGGCATCCAATCTGTTTCAATAGGACAGATGGAAGCGGCGCGTTCGTCAGGCTTTACCTACAGCCAGGCCATGCTCCATATCATTTTGCCGCAGGCAATCAAAATCGTCATGCCGCCATTGGGCAATCAATTTTTAAACTTGGTCAAAAACTCTTCGATTCTCGGGGTTGTGGCCGGCCTGGATCTTATGTATCAGGCCGATTTGGTCTCTTCGAGCACACTCGTTGTATTTGATGTTTATATTTTTGTGGCGCTTTTTTACTTAGTGCTGACGATACCGCTTAGCATCGGTGTTAACTATTTGGAAAAACGGCTGGAAAGAAGCTATTGATAAGGAGTGAGATACATTGGATTTTATCGGAGCTTATTCGCAAGAGCATTTGACGTTTTTATGGGATGGCTTTCTCGTCACCTTGTACGTTGCTTTCATCTCCATCATTCTGAGCTTTTTCTTCGGTTTAATCGCAGGCACCCTGCGCTATGCGAAAGTTCCCGTTCTTTCTCAATTGATTGTGGTTGTCGTTGAAACGATCAGAAACCTCCCCTTGCTATTAATTATTTTCTTTACGTTCTTTGCCCTTCCGGAAATCGGGATTAAGCTTGAAATTACAGCTGCAGCAATTACAGCATTAACGATTTTCGAATCCGCTATGCTATCTGAAATTATCCGAAGCGGGCTGAAATCAATTGACAAAGGACAAATTGAAGCGGCGCGCTCCTCCGGGCTGAGCTATACACAGGCCCTATTCTTCATTGTCATACCGCAAGCGCTTCGCCGCATGGTTCCGCCAATCGTAAGCCAGTTTATTTCTTTATTAAAAGATACATCGCTTGCTGTAGTGATCGCCCTGCCCGAACTGATTCATAACGCGCAGATTTTAAACGGCCAAAGCGCAGACGGCAGTTATTTTTTCCCGATCTTTTTACTTGCGGCACTTATGTATTTTGCAGTCAACTACAGCCTTTCACTCGCAGCCAGGCGCCTTGAGGCACGGCAAACATAGAAAAGGATACTCTTCGGAGAGTATCCTTTTTCGCATTAAAACATTTTCGTTATTCTTCTTCTCATCCGCTTCATGCTTCGATTATTCAGCATGTCGGATTGAGTCGCCATTCGGTATACGAGAGCTCCGGCTCCCAATGCCAAAAGAGAAGTCATCGTCCGATTCATCCTGCGCATCTCCTTTCATGATTAAAAATTGATGCTGCGTTCATCCTCAGAAAACAAATCATCCAAGCTGCTTAACGTTCCGTCTTCTTCCACTTGATGAGTTGCAATCTTCCCTTTCGCCACTGTCAGTTCAATAAAACAGCCCCAGCAATAATATTGGTTCACGCCGATTTTCCCGATATCCTTACTTTTGCAGTTCGGGCATATAAGCATATCTCACACCTCTATCCGTTCAGAACGATCTCGTCTTTCCGCACCTCGACAAGCGAATCCGCTCTTTGGATCTGGCGCTTGCTTCCCGCCAGGTCAGAAAAGAAACCGTCCGAGAGTTCATATGCTACGATTATGCCCCTGTCCAGACAAAAGTATACATCTTCCAGCATCCCCAATATATCTCCCTCTTGCGATTTCACAAGCTTCATTTTCATCTGCTCGTATGTGAAGCATGATTTCGGAAGAGGCAAAAGCTGATCTGAACTGACCGAGGCCAATATGCGGTCATCAAGAATACAAGAGATATCACACGCCCTTAATAGCGCATGATGATGATGCAAAAACCGTTTTTGTGCAAGAATAAACCCAAGACAATCTCCCTCAAGAGAAAAACAAATATCGGATATTGTCCCGAGATAACAAGAAGTTCGTTCTGAGTATACTGGGAATCCTTCTACTTCATGGCATGTTCTCAAAGTGTGATCAACCACCTTTTGTTGAACAGGCTTAGGTTTTGCTTTGCGCCTTTGACTCATACGATGAAATCACTTCCACCGCAAATAAAAAAACTCCCGCTATCACGGGAGCCTTTTTACAGCTGTTCTTCTTTCATAAAATCGAATGGTGTAATGCCTTCCATGCCAATATTGGCATCGTGTACGCTGAATGGGAGCTCCTTTTGCAAAGCTTCAAGCTCAGCATCCATTTCCTCAACCTGTAATGACAGCCTGTTTTTCAAAGAAGTCTGTCTGACAGTTGCGTCGTTATTTTTCACGCCCCACTCCAGCGCTTCCTCTTCTCCGCATAAAATGAGAAATTTCTTTGCTCTTGTAATAGCGGTATAAAGAAGGTTTCTTCTGAGCATTCTATAATAGCCTTTCACAACAGGCAAAACCACAATCGGAAATTCACTTCCCTGCGATTTATGAATAGAGCAGCAATACGCATGAGTAAACTGGTTAAAATCTTTTTTCGTAAATGTCATTTCATTGCCGTCAAAAGATACGACGGCCATATCTTCTTTTTCTGTATTTTCCTTCGCATAAAATATCGACGTAATTTCACCAATGTCTCCGTTGAACACATTGTTTTCCGGCTGATTGACGAGCTGCAAAATTTTATCTCCGGTTCTGTAGACAACATCCCCGAACTTTATTTCCCTCCGTTTTTCTCTAGGAGGATTCAAAATGTCCTGCAGCATCACATTCAGTTCATTGATCCCAGCTTTTCCTCTGTACATCGGGGCGAGAACCTGAATGTCCTTTGCCGTATAGCCTTTTTTCAATGCATTGGCGACAACCTTCTCAACTACCTCTTTAATTTGCGAGCCTCCGCAGCGAATAAAGGAACGGTCCTTCGTCGGGGCAGTCAAATTGTTTGGCAGCAACCCATTTTTCATTTGGTGGGCAAGCTCGACAATCGATGAACCCTCCGCCTGGCGGTAGATGTCTGTCAGTCTCACAGTCGGTATCACCTGGGATGCCAAAAGGTCTCTCAGCACTTGGCCCGGACCGACAGAAGGCAGCTGATCTTCGTCACCGACAATGATGATTTGAATATGATCAGGGATCGCCTTGAACAAATGGTTCGCCAGCCATATATCAAGCATGCTGGCTTCATCGATTATTAACAGCTTCCCTTCAATCGGCTCATCCTCTGTATGGGTAAATCCTTCAGCGCCGTTCCAGCCAAGCAGCCTGTGAATCGTCACTGCCGGAAGCCCCGTTGATTCACTCATCCGTTTCGCCGCTCTTCCTGTCGGTGCGGCCAATACAACCGGAAAAGCTTCATCCTTTTTATACGCTGACGGGTCGAGTGACACACCGTGAAGCTCTCCGTACAGTTCGACAATCCCTCTGATTACCGTCGTTTTCCCTGTTCCCGGTCCCCCCGTTAAAAGAAGCATCGGTGAGGAAAGGGCTTTTTGAATCGCTTCCTTCTGGCTAGGGGCATACTGAACGTTCATCCGTTCTTCCAGTTCTCCTAAAGCGAGCAGAAATTCTGATTCGGGAAACTGGTCATCATATTCAGTTTGGCTTGCGATATGTTTCACTCGCTTAGCAACATTTTGTTCAGCGTAAAACAGCGATGGAAAATAACAGCGGCCATCTTCTATGACAATGTCTTTATTTTCTCCAAGGGCAATAATCGCGTTAGCGGCATCCATTTCAGTGATGCGCTGCCCCTCCCGAGCTGATTGATTTAACAGAGATTGGGTGTCAATAATCAGCTTCTCCGTTTCTATGTACGTATGCCCTTCTGACAGACAAGTCGTTTCAAGCGTGTACAATATGGCGGCTTTTACCCGCTCAGGGTGATTACCCGAAAGGCCCATTCTGCTGCCCAGCTCATCCGCTTTCCCAAATCCGATGCCTTCTACATCTTTCACAAGCTGATAAGGGTTTTCCTGAATCTTTTCAAGCGTCTCGGATTCATAGGCTTGGTAGATTTTCATAGACAGCTGAGGGCCGAAGCCAAACTGATTCAGGGAAATCATGATTTGCTCCAGTCCCTGATGACGCTGCAAGGCGCCGGCCAGCGTATCAGCTTTCTTTTTTGACAGCTTCGGAACGTCATAAAGCACTGAAGCGTCAGCCAATATTTTATTAATAGCGCTGTCGCCCAGCTTTTGCACAATTTCCTCGGCTGTTTTTTTGCCGATTCCCTCGAACAAATCACTCGATAAATATTGAATGATGCCTTCCTTAGTCGTCGGAATCTCCTTTTTGAAATGCTCCGCCTGAAATTGGAGCCCGAATTTTGGATGGGTTACGATCTTTCCGTAAAACGTGTAGGTCTCTTCTTCTTGAAGCGCAGGGAAGTAGCCCGTCACGGATACGGCTTTATCTTCAATAGCTTCGGAGGTCTCTGTGACTTTCACTTTCAGAACCGTATATAAATTGGTGTCATTATGATAGATGACTGTGTTGACTGTCCCTTTTAAATAGGGCTCTTCCTCCAGTTTAAGCTGATCCGGATGCTGCTGCACGAGCTGTCCCTCCTCCTCTGCCTGTTATGATGGGTCGATCAGTTTTTTTGCATGAAGCGCAAGCATATGATCTGGCTGGATGTCAATCGCCTTGTCCAGCATTTCCAGCGCTTTTTCTCGATTTTCTTTATAAGCATAAGCAACACCGGCATTGTAAAATGCATCAGCGTGCCCAGGATCTTGCTCTGTTACAGCTGCGAATTGGCTGAGCGCTTCGTCCAGCATGCCCTCGTTCGCTAAGCACATCCCAAATTGAAAGCGCGCTTCTGTATCGTTCTCATTCAGTTCGACCGCTCTTTGTAAATATGGCAGTGCAAGCTTAGGCTGTTCGAGCTTGACAAGAACCGTTCCGAGCATATAAAACAGGTCGCCGTTTTCCATCCCGGCACGAAGCGCTTTTTCAAACATGTCTTTCGCTTCTTTGTACATTTCTTTTACAACATAGACATTTCCTGCTCCATAATAAGCAGTGGCGGCGCTGCTGTCTAATTCAAGCGCTTTATCATAAAACGCTAAAGCCCGTTCCAGCTCGTTCACGGATGAAAGCAGGTTAGCAAAGTTAATATACGGAATCGCGTCTTCTTTATTTTCTTCAATCGCTTTTGTAAATGCCTCTGCCGCTTTCTCGTAATCGCCTTTTTGCATCGCCTCTATACCGAGTTGATTATAATCCACCGACCATCTTCCTTTCATTAAAAAACCCCAACTCAGTGTTGAGGTTTTTCATCTTTTATACGTACCACAATTTTGTTCCGTCTTTGTACACATCATCAATTGTTCCGCCGCCAAGGCATTCTTCTCCGTCATAGAAGACAACGGCTTGTCCCGGCGTGACAGCGCGGACTTGTTCATCAAAGATGACTTCCGCTTCGCCTTCACCTGTCATGCGCACCGTCACTTTATGATCTTCTTGGCGATAACGGAATTTAGCCGTGCAGGAAATCTCTTCGCCCTTCATGATATCCGAACGAACCCAGCTAATATTCGTAGCTGTAATTTTGTCGGAATAAAGAAGCGGGTTATGGAACCCTTGATCCACGTAGAGGATGTTCTTTTCAAGATCTTTACCAACCGCAAACCAAGGCTCGCCGCTTCCGCCGATGCCAAGGCCGTGACGCTGTCCGATCGTGTAGTACATTAACCCGTCGTGGCGTCCTTTTACTTCGCCGTCCATCGTCATCATATCGCCCGGCTGTGCAGGGAGATATTGGCTGAGAAACGTTTTGAAGTTGCGTTCGCCGATAAAACAGATGCCCGTACTGTCTTTTTTCGTTGCCGTTGCAAGATCTGCCTCTTTGGCAATTTCACGCACACGGCTTTTTTGAAGCTCGCCGATCGGGAACATGACTTTGCTTAGCGTATCTTCTGTCAGCTGATTCAAGAAGTACGTTTGATCCTTGTTTTCATCAATGCCGCGCAGCATTCTGACTTTGCCGCCGCTTCTGTCGACCCTTGCATAGTGGCCAGTCGCTAAATAGTCGGCGCCAAGTGACAGGGCATGCTCCAAAAATGCCTTGAATTTAATTTCTTTGTTGCACAGCACATCCGGGTTTGGTGTTCTGCCTGCTTTATATTCATCGAGGAAGTATTGAAATACCTTCTCGTAATATTGCTTTTCAAAATTAACGGCATAGTACGGAATTCCGATTTGATTGCAGACGCGGATCACATCTTCATAATCCTCTGTCGCTGTGCAAAAACCGTTTTCGTCCGTATCATCCCAGTTTTTCATAAAGATTCCGATTACATCATAGCCCTGTTCTTTTAACAGCAGGGCCGCCACAGATGAGTCTACTCCGCCGGACATGCCGACGACGACTCTTGTATCCTCCGGCCGTTTTTCCATTTTATTCACTCCAATAACTAAGCCGCCTTATTGTGTCAACCGTTTGACAACGTCGGCCACATGTTTGGCAGCGGTTTTCACTTGCTCAGCCGTATTGCCGAGGCCGAAGCTGAACCGAATCGAGGACGTCAGCCTGTCACTTTCTTCTCCGAACATGGCAGTCAGCACATGTGACGGCAGGACCGAACCGGCGGTGCACGCTGATCCGCTTGAGACAGCGACTCCCGCCATATCAAGATTTACAAGCAGTGCTTCTACTGATACACCGGGGAAATACAGGTTTAGTACATGCGGCAAACTATGCTCTTTGTCCCCGTTGATCTCGAATGCCACACCGGCATTTTCAAGCGTGTCGGCAACAATTGTTTTAAACGATTGATACTTCTCGTTTTTTTCGTCCCGTTCTTCACTTGACAGCTTGATGGCTTCTTTCAGCCCGACAATACCGGGAACATTTTCTGTTCCGGCACGGCGTTTTCTTTCTTGCTCTCCTCCGAATAAGAGCGGGGAAAGCTTCACATCTTTACTTGCATATAAAAAGCCTGTCCCTTTTGGCCCGTTGAGCTTGTGCCCAGAAACAGACAGAAGGTCAATATGGCTGTTTTTCACATGAATTGGCAGCAACCCGAATGCCTGAACAGCATCCGTATGAAAATAAGCCTGGTGTTCCTTCAGCAGCTCACCGATTTCATCGATCGGCTGCACTGTTCCGACTTCATTATTTCCATACATCACTGTCACAAGGATTGTATCATCACGCAGTGCTTCTTTCACCTGATTTGCACTGACTCTTCCATTTTGGTCAACGTCCAGATACGTTACTTCAAATCCGTCTTCCTCAAGTTTTTCACACGTGTGAAGCACGGCATGATGTTCAATTTTTGTCGTGATGATATGTCTGCCCAAATCTTTTCTTGCAAGCGCGGTTCCCATGATAGCCAAGTTATCGGCTTCCGTGCCCCCGCTTGTAAAAATGATCTCCTGCTCTGTAGCTCCGATTTCAGCTGCAATCTGCGCTCTTGCTTCGTCCACCCATTTTCGAGATTCTCTTCCAAATGAATGAATACTGGATGGATTGCCGAAATTGCCGGAGAAATGCGGTATCATTTTTTCCAGCACGCGCTCATCCAGCGGAGACGTTGCGGCATGATCTAAATAAATCCGTTCCATTATGTTTACACCTCTGATCTAAATATAGAACATATAAGCTTCTTGCTCTCCGTCTGTATAGCTTGCAAGATCCTCTAGTGTTGTACTGTCTAAAACCTCTTTCACAGCATCCCGAATGCGAATCCAGAGCTCACGCTTGGCAGGCTCCTCGTCTTCCAGCACTTCAACAGGACTGATCGGCCCCTCAAGTACACGGATAATATCTCCCGCCGTAATCGCATCCGGCTCGCTGCCTAATACATATCCGCCGTATGCGCCTCTGATACTTTTCACTAAACCGGCATTTCTGAGCGGCGATACCAGCTGCTCCAAATAATGCTCGGACAAATTATTCGTCTGTGCGATGCTTTTTAATGAAGTCGGGCCTTCACCATGCTTTTTTGCAAGCTCGATCATAATGGTGAGTCCGTATCTTCCCTTAGTTGATATTTTCAACATGAACACCTCTGTTATTTCATGATTTTCCACATTTATAATGGTAATTTCTATATGATTCGTCCGTTTATTATCTAATAGACCAACTGTTATTATAACATACCTTCAGCAAATTTTCATTGAGCCAGGCGGAAACGGGCCTTCCCTCTTTTCTAATGTCCAGTTTTCCGTTACCCTGTAATTAAGTAAGGAGAGATGATGATGAAGCCATTGGCATATCGGATGCGTCCGACAAAAATAGAGGATATTATCGGCCAGCAGCATCTGGTGGCTGAAGATAAAATTATCGGCAGAATGGTTCAGGCAAAACATTTGTCATCCATGATTTTGTACGGGCCGCCCGGAATTGGAAAAACATCAATCGCAACAGCAATCGCCGGTTCAACAAGTATTGCTTTTCGGAAGCTGAATGCTGTCATTAACAATAAAAAAGATATGGAAATCGTAGCCCAGGAAGCTAAAATGTCAGGTCAGGTGATTTTGATTCTGGATGAAGTTCACAGGCTGGATAAAGGGAAACAAGATTTTCTATTGCCCTATTTAGAAAACGGGATGATCATTTTGATCGGAGCAACCACGGCTAACCCGTATCATGCCATTAATCCTGCGATCAGAAGCCGGACACAGATTTTTGAGCTTGAGCCGTTAACACCGGAACTGATTAAACAGGCTCTGGAACGGGCGCTTCATGATGAGCATCGGGGCCTTGGCACATATTCTGTATCCATTGATGATCAGGCGATGGAGCATTTTGCCCACGGATGCGGAGGAGACGTCCGATCCGCTTTAAATGCGCTTGAGCTGGCCGTCTTGTCAACAAAGGAATCTGCCGATGGAGTAATTCACATTACATTAGAAACCGCGGAAGAATGTTTGCAGAAAAAGAGCTTTTCTCACGATAAAGATGGTGACGCGCATTATGATGTTTTGTCCGCCTTTCAAAAATCAATCCGCGGCTCTGATGCCAACGCCGCTCTTCACTATTTGGCAAGATTAATTGAAGCTGGCGATCTGGAAAGCATCGCAAGACGACTGCTTGTTATCGCCTATGAAGATATCGGCTTAGCAAGCCCGCAAGCCGGTCCAAGAGTGCTGCACGCTATCCAGACCGCTGAGCGAGTCGGATTTCCCGAAGCACGAATCCCGCTGGCCAACGCAGTCATTGAACTTTGCCTCTCACCGAAATCAAACTCAGCCATTCTCGCAATCGATGAGGCGCTGGCGGATATCAGAGCCGGAAAAATCGGGGATGTCCCGAAGCATTTAAAGGACGCGCATTATAAAGGAGCACAGGAATTAGGAAGAGGAATCGACTATAAATACCCGCACAATTACGACAACGGATGGATCGAACAGCAATATCTCCCTGATCCTTTAAAGAACAAGCAATATTACAAGCCGAAGCAAACGGGCAAGTTCGAATCAGCGTTAAAACAGGTATACGACAAATTAATGAAAAGAAAATAAGACAAAAACAGCCTTGATGACTCAAGGCTGTTTTTTACGGGTTATTTATCTTTCACACGTTTGATTTCAATGTCTTTCAAAAGATCCATGACAACATGTCCGCCCATAATCAAACCGGCAACTGACGGCACAAAAGCATTAGAGGATGGCGGCATTTTCGCTTTGCGGATTTTCGCTTCATCATTTCCCACTTCTTTTCTGACATCTTCCCGAATGACAATCGGGCTTTCGTCAGAGAAAATCACTTGAACGCCCTTTTTGATACCCTCTTTGCGTAATCTCGTACGGACGACCTTTGCAATTGGATCAGTGTGCGTTTTTGAAATATCAGCGATTTGGAAGCGTGTCGGATCCGTTTTATTCGCTGCACCCATGCTGGAAATGAGCGGAATATCCCGTTTCAGACATTCTTTCATTAAATGAATTTTATAATGAATGGTGTCTGACGCATCAATGACATAGTCAAGATTATATTCAAAAAATTGCTCATACGTTTCTTCCGTATAGAACATTTTTAACGCGATCACTTCACACTCTGGGTTAATGTCTGCGATCCGCGCTTTCATTAAATCAACTTTCGGCTGTCCGACTGTTGAAAGAAGCGCGTGAAGCTGGCGGTTTACATTTGTAATGTCTACATCATCTTTGTCGACAAGCAGAATGCGGCCGACGCCTGACCGTGCGAGAGCTTCCGCCGCGAACGATCCGACTCCGCCGACCCCAAGAACAGCAACCGTGCTGTTTTTCAGCGTTTCAAGGCCTTCTTTTCCGATAGCTAATTCATTGCGTGAAAACTGGTGTAACAAGAACCTCACTCCACATTCGTATTCTGGTTTTCATCTATAAAATGGCTGATCCATGAGCAGCCGTTTTTTCTGCGCACAAAAAATAAAGTCCCAATAGTGCCGTTGCAGCTTTCCTTTGTTTTGAACCCGCTCTCAGCAGGTGGGTGCCCTCTTTTAAATCTTGTAAGTCCTCTTTACCGAATGAAAAGAGGCATGTACGCCATTTAAAAATGCGGGCTCCCAAATCAAAAAAATGTTCGGTCAAAACTAGGTGTACAACTAACACATCAGGACTTTATTTAACTTGTCAAAATCATATCACAGACGATTTTGATTTTCAAGAATCGAACTGCTCATTCAGTTCTTAACTTTTTTCTTAATAGAAAGATGAAGCTCATCAAGCTGGGCGTCGCTTACTTCCCCTGGCGCTTCTGTCATCAGGCAGCTTGCACTTGCCGTTTTCGGGAATGCGATCGTATCTCTTAGGTTCGTACGTCCTGCGAGAAGCATAACGAGTCGGTCTAAGCCGAGCGCGATTCCGCCGTGCGGAGGAGCGCCGTATTCAAATGCTTCTAAAAGGAATCCGAACTGCTCAGCTGCTTCTTCTTGTGAGAAGCCAAGAAGCGCAAACATTTTTTCCTGAATATCCTTTTCGAAAATACGGATCGAACCTCCGCCAAGCTCATAGCCGTTTAAGACGAGGTCATAGGCTTGTGCTTTCATGTCTTCAGGCGCTGTTTCAATCAGCTCAAGGTCTTCACGGACAGGCATTGTGAACGGATGGTGGGCTGCGTAAAAACGGCCTTCCTCCGGATCATGCTCTAAGAGCGGCCAGTCGATGACCCATAAGAAATTAAACAGGTTTTCGTCAATCAGTCCGCGCTCTTTTCCAAGCTTTAAGCGCAGGGCGCCGAGTGATGCGGCTACAACTTCGAATTTATCCGCTCCGAACAGCAGCAAATCACCTTCAGCAGCCTCAAGTGCTTCAATCAGCTTAGACTGCTTTTCTTCATCAAAGAATTTGGCGATCGGGCCTTTTACTCCGTCTGCCTCAACTTTCACCCAGGCAAGTCCCTTTGCCCCGTAGTTTGCAGCAAAAGCGCCAAGAGCGTCGATGTCTTTTCTGGAGTAATCGCCGGCTCCGCCTTTTACATTAATCGCTTTGACAACGCCGCCGTTTTCCACAGCTGATGAGAATACTTTAAATTCTGTATCCTTCACAATGTCAGACACATCTGTCAACAGCATGTCAAAACGCGTATCAGGTTTATCAGAACCGTATTTGTTCATTGCCTCGTCATACGTCATTCGAGGAAGAGGAAGCTTGAGCTCCACCCCTTTTGTTTCACGCATAATCTTTGCCATCATATCCTCAGCCAATGACATAATGTCTTCCTGGCTCATAAAGGACATTTCAATATCGATCTGCGTAAACTCAGGCTGGCGGTCCGCACGCAAGTCTTCATCGCGGAAACAGCGGGCAATCTGATAATAGCGTTCAATGCCGGATACCATCAGAAGCTGTTTAAATAGCTGCGGAGACTGAGGCAGCGCATAGAACTCACCTTCGTGCACACGGCTCGGCACCAAGTAGTCACGTGCTCCCTCAGGTGTGCTTTTTGTTAAAATCGGCGTTTCAATATCAAGAAACCCGTTATCATCTAAAAAGATGCGGACTGCTTTCGTCACGTTATGCCGCATCTGCATCGTTTGAAACATAGCCGGTCTGCGCAAATCTAAGTAACGGTGTTTTAAACGGACGTCCTCTGATACGTCTTCTGCTTGATCAGAAATCGCAAACGGCGGTGTCTTTGCAGCACTTAATACTGTCACTCCATCAGCGTGAATTTCGATTGCGCCTGTTTTCAAATTCGCATTGACCGTGCCTTCTTCACGCGCTACCACTTTCCCTTTAACATCAAGGACGTATTCGTTTCTGATGCCTTCTGCAATAGCAAGCGCTTCTTTTGACACATCAGGGTTAAAAACGACCTGAACAATTCCTGTACGGTCACGCAAGTCAATAAAAATCAATCCGCCGAGGTCCCGTCTTTTTTGGACCCAGCCTTTCAGCGTTACAGATTCACCAATTGCTTTTTCAGTTATATCACCGCAATAATATGTTCTTCCAAACAATGCGTTCCACTCCTTATCCCTTTTGGTTTGCCTTCATCACATGTATAAATTCATCAAGTGCCACTTCAATCTGTTCGCCCGTCTGTGAATCCTTTACATTGATTTTATTTTGGGCAAGCTCATCTTCACCCAAAATCGCAATAAATCTGGCATTCAGGCGGTCAGCTGTTTTAAACTGGCCTTTCATTTTCTTATTTTCATAATCAATTTCGCTGGAAATGCCTGCTTCTCTCAGTTTGTACACCAATGAAACAGAATAATCCTTCGCTTTTTCGCCGAGTGTGACGATATAGCAGTCAATTCCCTGATCAACAGGCAGTTCTCTTTTTTCAGCATCAATTGCGGCAAGCAGGCGTTCAATGCTCATCGCAAATCCGATGCCCGGCGCTTCAGGTCCGCCGATCTGTTCGACAAGTCCGTCGTAGCGTCCGCCGCCGGCAAGTGTCGTAATCGCGCCAAAGCCCTCCGCATTGCTCATGATTTCAAATGCGGTGTGGTTGTAATAATCCAATCCTCTCACAAGGTTAGGATCGATTTCATACGAAATGCCAAGGTCGTTTAAGTATTGTTTCACTTTTTCAAAATAAGCAGCTGATTCTTCATTTAAATAGGTCAAAATCGAAGGTGCCGATTTCATCAGCTCATGATCTCGGTCTTTTTTGCAGTCCAAGATTCTGAGCGGGTTCGTGTGCAGACGTGACTGGCAGTCTGAACAAAACTCTTCGATGCGAGGCTCAAAATGTTTCACGAGCGCTTCTCTGTAGCTTTTGCGGCTTTCTTGATCGCCGAGACTGTTAAGAACAAGCTTAACATTTTGCAAGCCTGCTTTTTGATAAATACTCATCGCAAGCGCCATTACTTCTGCATCGATCGCAGGGTCTTTCGAGCCAATCGCTTCAATTCCGAACTGATAGAACTGGCGGAAGCGGCCCGTCTGCGGACGTTCGTAACGGAACATCGGCCCGACATAATAAAGCTTTGTCGGCTGAACAGGATTTGCGAATAGCTTGTTTTCATTAAAAGCGCGAACCGCCGCGGCTGTTCCCTCTGGACGAAGCGTCAGGCTTCTGCCTTTGCGGTCCTGAAAGGTATACATTTCTTTTTGTACGATATCCGTTGACTCCCCGACACCTCTGGCAAACAGTTCTGTATGCTCAAAAATCGGTGTGCGGATTTCTTTATATTGATAAGTGTGGCAAGTGTCTCTCATAATTTGTTCAACAAACTGCCAGCGATCTGATTCTTCAGGCAGAATATCCTGTGTTCCTCTCGGAATGTTATATCCCATATGTAGACCTCCTTATGTATTCCTTATAAAATATACAATTATCGTTAATGATGAAAATGAAAAAAACCCCCGCCCCTACTATACATGTATAGTAGGGACGAGAGTTATACCCGTGGTGCCACCCTAATTGGAATATGTTCATATTCCCGCTCGATCCTTTAACGCAGGTTCACGTTCACTGCCTAATGACGGGATTAACGCGTTCAGCAGGAAACCTCCGGAGTGTTGTTTCGAGAAAGACGCAATGGGATCCGCTTTCAGCCGGGGCGGTTCCTCTCTAGCCATGCAATCTGACCTACTCTTCTCCATTATTGGTTCAAATCATTCATCATTTGCTATGTACTCAATTTCTATTATAATAATGGGATTGGGGTTCTCTGTCAAGCTTTATTCCGGTTGTTTTTCCTCATCGCTGCTTCTTTGGACATAAGACCAAATTCAGAAGCTGTTTCCGTAAGATAACCGGTCGTATCGGGGTCAGCGTGATCGCTGTAATGCAGATTTGCTTCACCGTCGTGAAATGCGCGTCCCATTTTTGGATGATATTTCATGATTTGCACACCTTTTTGATTTATTTATGCCTAGTATAAACAAATCATTTTATTTTTATTTAAAAATCAGAAAGGACTTTACGATATTAAGCAAGAATGCTTTTTTATGATCATCGAAAGGAGGACACAATGAGCAAGAAATACTTTGTTCTTATTGTATGTATTATCGTCGCCGGGGCGCTTTTCCCGCCTTTTTCATCTGTTACAGCCGCTCAGGGAGAAGCGGTCATCGCAACAGATGAAATGAACGTCAGAAGCGGCCCGGGGCTTAGCTACGGCATTACAGCGGAAGTGAGAAAGGGAGAGCACTACCCGATTTTAAAGGAAGACGGAGACTGGGTGCAGATACAGCTTGGTTCCGGAGAAAAAGGATGGGTGGTCTCCTGGCTTATTACAAAGGAAGACCAGGCCAGCTCAAGTTCTTCAGAAAGCAGTGACACTGTGACATCAACAGACCCCGATCTGCGGATGAGAACCGGACCGGGCACTTCATACGAAGTCATCGGCAAATTCCCTCAAGGCAGCCAAGCATCTGTCATTGATAAAGATTCCGGCTGGATCAAGATATCCTATCAAAATGCCACCGGATGGGTGTCATCTGAATATGTCACGTCAGGCGGCAGCAGTTCAGCGTCTGATGAGAGCGATCAAACCGAATCTTCCGGGGCATCAACGGGCACAGTCGGTGTTTCTTCACTTAATGTAAGAGCCTCCGCCTCACATGACGCGGCGATTATAACAAAACTTGACCGCGGAACGAAACTGACGATTCTCAACGAGAAAAATGGCTGGGCTCACATCGAGGTGAATGGGCTGAAAGGCTGGGTTGCAAGTCATTACCTTTTGACTAGTTCTGATCCAGCTGAAGATTCAGCAAATGCCAGCAGTTCATCCACCGCTAAAAAAGCCTATATCGTATACGGAGGAACGAATTTAAGAAGTGAAGCGTCAACATCAGCTTCGATCGTTGAACGTGCTGCCAAAGGCGATTCGTATACCATTACTGGTTCAAAGGGAAGCTGGTATGAAATAAAGCTTGATAACGGGCAGACTGCTTATGTAGCCAATTGGGTGGTCCAAACGTCTAAAAGCGCAGAAGAAGCAGGTGAGCCGCCTGTCTCTGATTCCCCGTCCGGAAACGGCTCTCTGAACAATAAAACGATTATTGTTGACCCGGGACACGGAGGAAAAGACAGCGGAACGATCGGCTATTCGGGCAAATTTGAGAAAAACCTGACGATCAAGACGGCAAAGCTGCTCGCCAGTAAACTCAGATCAGCTGGAGCAGATGTGTATGTGACACGCCAGGATGATACCTTTGTCAGTTTACAGTCACGGGTCTCCACGTCTCACTATCGCAACGCTGACGCCTTTATAAGCATTCACTATGACAGCTATGCAGATACTTCCACAAGAGGCAGCACTGCTTATTACTACAGTCCTGCCAAAGATCAGGAACTGGCATCAGATGTACACTCTGAAGTGGTAAAGCGTTCTTCCATTCCTGACCGCGGCGTGTTATTCGGAGATTATTTTGTGCTCAGGGAAAACAGGCAGCCCGCTATGCTGTATGAGCTGGGATATGTAAGCCATCCGCAGGAAGAAGCCATTGTACATAGCAATTCATACCAAGAAAAAGTAACAGACGGGATCGAAAGTGGATTAGAGAAATATTTCCAATAAAAAAAGCTGCCTCTTGGCAGCTTTTTTTATTTTGAATCCATAATGAGCGTGACCGGTCCGGAGTTTGTTAGCTGAACATCCATCATTGCTCCAAACGTTCCGGTCTCCACCTTGATTCCTTTTTCACGAAGTAGGTCATTCCATTTTTCATAAAGCCCTAAAGCTTTATCAGGTTTGGCGGCGTTCATGTAGTTCGGCCGGCGCCCTTTTTTCGTATCTCCGTAAAGCGTAAACTGTGAGACAGATAAAATCTCTCCTCCTATATCTAAAAGAGACAGATTCATTTTTCCTTCACTGTCATCAAAAATACGTAGATGAACAACTTTATCGGCTAAATAAGCTGCATCCTCTTCTGTATCATCGTGAGTGATGCCGACCAGCACCATGAGGCCTTGTCCAATTTGACCGACAACGTCTTCATCCACAGTAACGTTTGCTTCTGTTACTCGCTGAACAACTAATCTCATTTTTTAACCCCTCTAGTTCATGACGCGGCGCACAGAATAGATATCTCTTATCTGTTTAATACGCTCGACGACTTTATGCAAGTGATTAATATTCTGAATGAAAATCGCCATATGAATGGTTGCCACTTTATTGCGGTCCGATTTGCCAGAGACAGATGAAATATTTGTTTTCGTTTCATTCACTGCCTGAAGCACCTCGTTCAGCAATCCGCGGCGGTCATAACCAAGAATCTCTATCTCAACATTGTATTCCTTGCGCTTTTGAACCTGTGACTCATGTTCCCACTCTACCGGGATCAGCCGCTCCTGGGCTTCATTCGTTTTGACATTCGGACAGTCTTCACGATGGACCGAAACCCCTCTGCCTTTTGTGATAAATCCGACAATATCGTCACCCGGTACAGGATTGCAGCATTTTGATAAACGGACAAGAAGATTGTCGATGCCCTTGACGCGAACGCCCGCTTCCCGTTTTCTTCCTTGCGGGTATGGCTTAGATTCCGCAGTGACTTCCTGAACGATCTTTTCTTGTTCTTCCTGATCGCGTTGCTTTCTCTCTTTTTCCGTCAGGCGGTTTGCCACCTGCAAGGCTGTAATGCCGTTGTAGCCGACCGCTGCGTACATATCCTCTTCATTTGAGAAATTAAACTTGTCAGCAACCTTCTGGATATTCTCCGGCGTTAAGACATCCTTCACTTCAAAATCCAGATTTTTAATTTCTTTTTCTACCAGTTCACGGCCTTTTTCGACATTTTCTTCGCGCCGCTGTTTCTTAAAGAATTGACGGATCTTATGCTTCGCCTGGGATGTTTGGGCAAGCTTCACCCAATCCTGGCTCGGACCGTAGGAATGCTTAGAGGTGAGAATTTCAACGATATCACCTGTCCGAAGCTTATGGTCCAGCGTTACCATTTTTCCGTTTACTTTGGCACCGATTGTTTTATTGCCGATTTCAGAGTGAATCCGGTAAGAAAAATCAATCGGAACAGAACCGGACGGAAGCTCGATTACATCTCCTTTCGGCGTAAAGACATACACCATGTCAGAAAACAAATCGATTTTGAGCGATTCCATAAATTCTTCTGCATCAGTTGATTCATTTTGGAATTCTAAAATTTCACGGAACCAAGAAAGCTTTTTCTCAAAGGTTGCGCCTTCATTGGCCGCTTTCCCTTCTTTATAAGCCCAGTGAGCCGCAACCCCGTATTCCGCAATTTCATGCATTTCAAAGGTGCGGATCTGCACTTCAAGCGGATCGCCTTTAGGTCCAATAACCGTTGTATGAAGAGATTGATACATATTCGGCTTCGGCATTGCGATATAATCTTTGAATCTGCCGGGCATCGGTTTCCAGCATGTGTGAATGATGCCGAGCACCGCGTAGCAGTCCTTTATGCTATTCACAAGAATGCGGACAGCCAGCAAATCGTAAATTTCGTTGAATTGCTTATTTTGCAGTACCATTTTTCGATAAATGCTGTAAATATGCTTTGGACGTCCCGAGAAGTCAGCCTTAATGTTCACTTCTTCGACACGTTTCTTCACTTCATTGACAACCTCTTCGACATAAAGCTCACGTTCTGCGCGTTTCTTCTTCATGAGGTTGACAATTCTGTAATATTGCTGAGGATTCAAATAACGGAGCGCCGTATCTTCCAATTCCCACTTAATTTTTGAAATCCCGAGACGATGCGCCAAAGGAGCAAAAATTTCCAGCGTTTCATTTGAAATTCTCCGCTGTTTTTCCTGAGGAAGATGTTTCAGCGTCCGCATATTGTGAAGACGATCCGCCAGCTTGATCAGTATGACCCGGATATCTTGAGCCATAGCGACAAACATTTTGCGATGATTTTCCGCCTGTTGTTCCTCTTGAGATTTATATTTAATTTTGCCGAGCTTCGTTACGCCGTCCACAAGCATTGCCACTTCTTCGGAAAATGCTTCTTTCAGGTCATCGAGCGTCACATCTGTATCTTCCACGACATCGTGCAAAAATCCGCCTGCGATCGTGGAAGGGTCCATTTCAAGATCAACGAGAATGCCCGCAACCTGAATCGGATGAATTATATATGGCTCGCCCGATTTGCGGTATTGCTCGCGATGAGCACCTTCAGCGTACAGATATGCTTTTTCGACAAATGCGATATGCTCATCGGATAGATAGCTGCGCGCTTTATCAATAACTTGCTCGGCAGTCAATACTTGTTCGTTCGCCATGGAATCACCTTTTTTAAAATGTAAACTGTATTGTAGTTTATTATCAAGAAAAAAACGAAAGATGTAAAGAGCAGAAGTTCAAATAGCCAAATATTATATAAAATAAATGTCAAAACAATAGGAAAAAAGCACCCTGACATGGAGTGCTTTTTCCGTTATGCGATTATCCTCAGTATTTCATTAATGTTAAAATGTCATAATCATCAAGTTTTTCTCTGCCGTCAAGGTAAGAAAGCTCGATTAAAAAAGCGATACCAGCAACAACGCCGCCAAGCTCTTCAACAAGTTTGATTGTGGCTTCAATTGTGCCGCCTGTCGCAAGCAGGTCGTCTGTGATAAGCACACGCTGCCCCGGTTGAATGGCATCTTTGTGGATCGTTAATACGTCTTTTCCGTATTCCAAGCCGTAATCCACTTTGATCACTTCACGTGGCAGTTTGCCTTCTTTGCGGACCGGCGCAAAACCTACGCCTAGCGCGTAAGCAACGGGACAGCCGATAATAAAGCCGCGCGCTTCAGGGCCGACGACCAAATCAATTTGTTTTTCTTTCGCATATTCAACAATTTGATCTGTGGCATAGCGGTATACATCGCCTTTATCCATCAGTGTCGTAATATCTTTAAATTGCACGCCCTCTTTCGGGTAATCCGGTACAATTGTTACGTATTGTTTTAAATCCATCTGTTTTATGTCCTCCTCGTACTTTCATAAGCCTCTGAATCTTGTTTCATCAGCTTATTCAGCCATTCCTTCAGCTCTTCAGCAGAAGAATAATTCAGCTTTTGATCCAGTTCCATTAGCTGCTGTTTCTCCTGATATGTTTGTGAGTCTGTTAAGTCGCGTTTCTTTACTCCGCTAACCACAGACAGCACACCATTCTCTATTTTAACAAAACCTAGATCAAAAAACACCTTTGTCATGAAATTGATTGTTTCAACGGACCAGCCTTTATGTCTTGCAAGCTCTGAACCGTGTTTTTTTACGTCAAAAGCGCCTCTTTTCAGCAAGAACGCATAATACCATTTAAAGTGGTCTCTTGCGGGAAAAGTTGATAAAAAGTGGTCCTCATGATTGAGAAAAATAAAATATATCCGCTCGGGCGTCTTGCCTTCCAGCAAACGTGCAAGCATGTCCAACGAAGGCGGCGGATCAAGTAATACAATATATGCACCATCGAGGTCAAACGCCTTCGCTTGATCTACAGAGCTAATGACGTGCACTTCGTGGCGAAGGTTTTCAGTCTGAAGAAGTGTTGTTGAGTCTTCTTTGAAAGAGACAATGGCCCGTTTAGCAGATGGAAGGGCGGAAACTGTGTCTTCCCACATCCGTTTTCCCCTTAAATCAAACAGCTGCCATTCAGAAACAGCGGCATCCTTAATCATAAGCTGCGGTTTTTTTCTATTGTTCCATTCGTTGATTGACATCTCGCCGACAATTGAAATTCTTGAACCCGGGACGATGCCTTCTTCAAGCTCACCTTTATTAAAACCGACGCAATCAAGCTGGGATGACTCGTTTCTGACCGTCATTTTGACATGATTTTTATTAGCCCCGATCTTGCGGACATCTTCCAGCACAGCGTTTTCTACGAGAACGTGCGGTTTCGGGTTCAGCATGCCAAATGGGGACAGCTGGTTCATCTCTGTGATGCTTTCAACTGTAATGTCCTCGACATCGCAGACAAGATCGACTTCCTGTACAGGAATAAAATCTTCTTCCGTAAGCGTGTTGTTCGCTATTTCATTCAGTCTGTTACGCAAATCCGGCACATCTTCGGCATTCAGCGTCATCCCCGCCGCCATTGGATGGCCGCCGAAATGAGGGAGAATATCTCTGCATTCAGAAAGGCTCTCGAATAAATTAAAGCCCCTGATGCTTCGGGCCGATCCTTTAGCAATCCCTTTTTCTTCATCAATGCCGAGCACAATGGCCGGTCTGTAGAAACGGTCCACTAGCTTTGAAGCCACAATCCCGACGACTCCCGGATTCCACCCGGCTTTGGCCACGACGATTGCAGTTTGATTGAGACCTTGCTGTTCAACCATTTCAATCGCTTCATCCGTCATTTTGCTGACCATCTTTTGGCGTTCTTTGTTCAGCTGATCAATTTCGGCGGCAAGCTCTTCCGCTTCAAACGGATCCTCTGACATGAGCAAATGAACAGCGGGATCAGCCTGTTCAATTCTTCCGACGGCATTCAGCCTTGGTGCAAGCTGGAAACCGACTGTTTCTTCGTTCGCTTCTCCGATGTCCCCGCCTGACAGCTTGATCAGCTCTTTTAAACCCAGCCGAGTCGTCCGCCGAAGCCTTTCAAGTCCTAGTGTTGCAATTAATCTGTTTTCGTCATGCAGCGGGACAAGATCGGCAATAGTACCGATTGCCGCCAAGTCAAGCAGTTCCTCTGGAAGTTCGCCCAATAAAGCGTGAGCAAGCTTAAACGCGACTCCGACCCCGGCCAATTCTTTAAACGGGTAGGTGCAACCCGGCTGCTTCGGGTGGACGATCGCGTGAACATCCGGGAGCTCCGGTCCCGGCTCATGGTGATCGGTTATAATGACATCCAGCCCAAGTTCCTTTGCCACCTTTGCTTCATGCACAGCGGCAATTCCTGTATCAACCGTAATAATCAGAGAGAAGCCCCGTTCTTTAATCGAACGGAACGCCTGTTCATTAGGGCCATATCCTTCTTTAAAGCGGTCAGGTATATAAAAATCAACTTGAGCCGACAGCTTTTGCAGTGTGTGCAGCATCACTGACGTACTGGTAACTCCATCGGCGTCATAATCGCCATATATCATAATCTGTTCTTGTTGTGAAATCGCCTGTTTTATACGCTCTGCCGCTTCTTTCATGCCCTTCATTTCAAAAGGGTCATAAAAATCGGCATCCTTTGTATGTAAAAACAGCTTTGCGCTTTCTGCCGTATCAAAGCCTCTTTTTACAAGCAGGGACGCAACAAGAGGTGTTATATGCAATTGTTCTGTGAGTGATTTGACCTTATCCTGATCTGGTCGCTGGATTTCCCATCGCATTTTTGACGCTAACATAAATTCACCCCTCAACCAC
This sequence comes from Bacillus sp. G16, assembly GCF_021282335.1. NCBI lineage: Bacteria > Bacillati > Bacillota > Bacilli > Caryophanales > Bacillaceae > Bacillus > Bacillus sp. G16. The sequence continues at coordinate 111,440 of NZ_JAJSOZ010000004.1, forward strand.
CCTATTATACTAGAGCAAGCTGAGGGGTTTCAAATATTATTCGAAAACTAGTCTTTTTTCTCAATCACGGCTGATGCATCCTGTGTATCGGTCTGATCAGCAAGTTGAGTATCCTCTTGTTTATGTATCTCAGTTTTGTTTTCTTTCCGCAGCACTTTTATTTCGCGCTTTAATTTCATCACCTGAAAAATCCCAACAGAAAACACGATCAGCGCTCCCATTAAAACTGAGCCTAAAATGACAAGAATGAGCGGCCATTCTGATCTGCCAAACAGGTAATCAACTTCTACCGATCTGACATTAATGACTGCAAAAATAGCGACAATTAAGGTAAAAATAAGTGCGAAAATAATGGTCCATTGTTTATTCATTCTCTTTCCCCCAAACTTCACTTATTGAGGTAACTTTCCCTATCAAGACTGGTTTTAAACATGGCTTGACGCTAGGTCAAGCCTCATTTGCAGTTAATTTTTCCCGGATCAGCCTCTTCAGTCCGTTTCTCTCACCGGAAATCACAAGGGTATCGCCCTCATCAATGACTGTTTCAGATCCCGGATTTAATTGTTTTTCATGATTCTTCTTAATGATCGCAATGACAGTCACATGATATTCCTGCCCTGCATCCAAATCACCAATTGTATGATGAATGGCAGGCGCTCCAGTCTCTGCTTTAAACCATTCTATGATCAAATCACCAAGGGCTGCCTCGACGCTTTCTAATGCTTTCGGTTTATATGCCATTCCGCCGAGAATTGCAGAAATTTGCCTAGCTTCAGCGTCATCTAACTGCACGGAGGCAACACATTCTTCATGATCGTTTTCGTCAAAATAGTACAGCTCTCTCCGGCCGTCATGATGAATAATAATTGAAATTTTATCGTGGTTTCTAGTAATCATTTCAACTTTTTGCCCTATGCCCGGCAGCTCTGATTCGCGAACCCTCATATATAACCCTCCCACATTCTGAAAACCTGTCACAAACACTCTTAACACCATTTATATGTTTAAATGTAAGCGTATGTCATTATAGCAAATGTCTATTTTAAGTTCAATGAAACTTCAAAAAACAGGCTGCCCTGCAAAGGACAGCCTGTTTTTTTATTGTGCCGAATCTTTTTTCAGTTCTTTTCCTTTCCATGCAAGCCAAATTTGTGCGGCAATGTAGAGAGAGGAATAAACGCCTGTTAACAGCCCGACCAATAAAGCAATTGAGAAGTTTGTAATAGAAGATGCTCCAAAGATCAGCAATGTCACGACAACAATCACGACAGTTAATACTGTGTTAATAGATCGTGTAAAGGTTTGCTGCAGGCTCAGGTTTACAATATGATTCAGGTCGGCAAATGTTTTCGGTTTGCGCTTTTTCATATGCTCTCGAACCCTGTCAAATGTAACGATAGTATCGTTAATAGAATACCCGATAATCGTCAAGACGGCCGCGATGAACGTAACATCTACCTCAAGCCTTGTAATGCTAAAGAACGTGACGATAAAGAAAGCGTCATAAAGCAGTGAAGCTATTGCGGCAATCGCCATTTTGTATTCGAATCGGATCGAAACGTAAATGATGATGCCAATTGAAGCTATAGCAACTGCGTACAGCGCATTTCTTGCCAGCTCTTTGCCGACTGTCGGTGAAACTGTGCTGACATTTGGCTCAGATCCGTATTTGTCTTTGAAATACGTTTTGACTTTTGCAATGGTATCTTTATCTGGCACTCCAACAAAACGGGCAACACCGATATTGCTCTTTTCGCCTGACAGAACTACAGTATCAGGTTCCATACCCAGAGATTGAAAATCCTTCTCCACCTGCTCTGTCGTCAGCTTATGGTCGCTTTGCACTTCAATCCGTGCACCGCTTGCAAAGTCAATGCCAAGATTCAGCTTGAACACAAGCAGGATAATAATCCCGGCTATCGTGACCGCACTGGAGAAAATAAAGAAATATTTGCGTTTGCTCGTGAAATCCCATTTTTGGAACGGTGTATGCGGCTCTGTATTTTCGTCCGTATCCTGAATATCCATGATATGCTTCTTGTTGACGCCGAACCAGCCTTTTTTCCGATCAAGCCATCTGCTTTCCACAAGGAGAGCGAGAAGAAATCTTGATAAGAAAACGGCAGTGATAAAGCTTGTCAAAATCGACAGAATCAGCATCGTCGCAAACCCTTTAACAGAGCTTGTCCCGAAGATAAAGAGCACAACTGCTGCAATAATCGTTGTAATATTCGCGTCAAAAATCGTCGCAAATGACCGTCTGTTTCCTGAACGGAAGGCAGAGCGGACTGACTTTCCTAGCTTGAGCTCTTCTTTAATCCGCTCATAGGTGATGATGTTGGCGTCAACAGCCATCCCGACACCTAAAATGAGAGCGGCAATTCCCGGAAGTGTAAGTACAGCATTCATCCAGTCAAAAATCTGGAGTGTAATGTATACATAAACTGATAGCGTAATCACAGCGATTAATCCCGGCAGGCGGTAATAGAAAAGCATAAATAAGAAAATAATTGCAATACCGACAATACCGGCAAACACCGTATCATGGAGTGCCTGCTGGCCGAATTGTGCGCCTACTGATGTCGAATATTTTTCAGTCAGTTTCACAGGAAGCGCGCCGGCGTTTAAAATGCTGGCTAAATCTTTCGCTTCTTGAACGGTAAATTGTCCTTCAATTGTAACGTCTGTTGTGTTTAATTCCTGACTTACATTTGGAGCGGATACATATTTAGGATGCTCTTTTTGAACTTCTTTTTTGAAGGAGTCCCCTTTTTCGTAATCCATCCAAATGACAAGCTGGTTATTTGGCGCCATTTTCATGACCTTTTTGGTCACTTCACCGAATTTATCAGCATCTTTCAGTTTAATACTGACAATCGGTTCATTTGTTTTGGCATCATATGTTTGTTTGGCTCCGTTTTCGACGAGGTCAGAGCCATTCAGCAATTCTTTGTCATTCGTATCTCTGAAAGAAAGCTGGGCTTCAGTCGCCAAGATTTCACGCGCTCTGTTTTGGTTTGTCACCCCAGCGAGCTGAACGCGAATCCGGTTATTTCCTTCAATTTGGATGTTCGGTTCGCTGACACCGAGAACGTTGGCCCTGCGGTTCAGCGCCTCTACTGTGCTGACCAGAACGTCTTTTGTGATTTTGTCACCTTTTTTTACGGGCTGTACATCATACAGCACCTCAAATCCGCCTTGCAAATCCAATCCTAACGTAATATTGTTAGCGGCAGGCTTCGTAAAGTAGCCCAAGCCCGTGCCGATCAATAAAACGAAAAGGAAAAACGCAATCAAGCGTCCTTTTTTCATTATGTATATCCTCCCTTAAACCTGTGCGAATCAACCTGCTATCTCAGCAGTTCTTCCAATGCTTCCTGGCCTTCTTCACTTCCCAGCCAATTAGACGTTTTAAATGACTCAACGGTTGCATAGTTCATAAATTCGCCAATTTTCACTGATAAAATATCGCTCGTCATCTCATAAATGTGCAGTTCCGTTTTCTTTTTCCACTTCTTACCTGTTAAGTATGACCACAAACTTTCGAGTTCAACATCATCATACCCGAGAATCTTAAACTCTTCCAGTTTGCTGTAAAGAAACGGCCTGACGTGGTCTTTATATAGATCGGCGGGATGCTTCTCCATGAATTCCACGCTCCTTTTTATTGTTTTTCAAGAAGACTTGTCATGCTTGGACGATATATACGCATATCTTTATTGTATATGATTACAGGTAGTTTGAGAAGGCAGGGGGTAAAAATGGCGAAACAGACGTTTTTAAAGGGCACTCTTATCCTTATCGCAGCTGGAATGGTTACAAGAATGCTCGGGTTTGTCAACCGGGTGGTTATCGCCCGTTTTATCGGTGAAGAAGGAGTCGGGCTTTACATGATGGCGGTGCCTACCTTTTTCTTAGCCACTACATTAACTCAATTCGGTCTGCCGGTGGCGATCAGTAAGCTTGTGGCTGAAGCCAGCGCGCGCGGCGATCATCAAAAAACGAAAAATATTTTAGTCATGTCTCTGACCATCACAGGAGTGCTCAGCCTGATCTTTACACCGCTGTTTCTGTTTTTCGCCCCGGTTATGGCTGAAACGATGCTGACAGATAAGAGAACATTGTACCCGCTTCTGGCCATTACGCCAGTTGTACCGATTATCGCTATATCGAGTGTGCTGAGGGGTTACTTTCAAGGAAAACAGAATATGAACCCGCTTGCCGTGTCTCAAGTCCTTGAACAGGTCGTCCGGATTTCACTTGTCGCCGTATGCACGACGATTTTTCTCCCTTACGGAATTGAATATGCTGCAGCGGGGGCAATGATCTCCTCAGTCGCAGGGGAACTGGCGTCACTCCTTTATTTATTCATTTGCTTTAAGTATAAAAAGACAATTAAAATCAGAAAGCACTTTTTCCAGTCAATAAAAAACGGAAAACAAACTTTTTCCCAGTTAATGAGCGTATCCCTTCCAACGACCGGAAGCCGTTTTATCGGAAATCTTTCTTGGTTTTTTGAGCCGATTGTCGTCGCCCAAAGCCTTGCCATTGCCGGCGTGGCGACAGTTGCCGCAACAAAGCAATACGGCGAACTGACGGGCTTTGCCATGACGCTGCTGACTCTGCCCAGCTTTATTACATATTCTTTGTCGACCGCGCTTGTTCCTGCGATCAGTGAAGGAATGGAGCAGAAAAAATTGCAGGTGGTGGAATACCGCTTGGAACAAGCCATGCGGCTCTGCCTGCTTAGCGGAGGCATTTCAGTTGTCATTTTATTCGTATTTGCGGATGAGCTGATGAGGGTGATGTATGGGTCCTCAGGCGCTGCTGTATTTATAAAAGTGATGGCCCCATTTTTTCTGCTTTATTATTTCCAAGGCCCTCTTCAAGCAGTGCTGCAGGCGCTTAATTTAGCCGGGGCTGCGATGATGAACAGCCTAATCGGAGCGCTTGTCAAAACAGGCCTTATTTTCGTCCTTGCCACCAGACCGTCCCTCGGCATTATGGGCGCAGCATTAGCCATTGTGACAGGTATGGTGCTCGTCACGCTTTTGCACGCGGCAACAGTAAGCAAGGTACTGCCGATCAGTATTAAAATCAAGGAGTACGCACTCAGTTTTGCTGTTATTGTGATTTCCGGATTCATCAGTTCCGCCATCAAACAATATGTAAGCTTTGGAGCGTCCGAGGCTGTGAATGTCGCCGGATGGATTGCGATGAGTGCAGGCATCTATATCATCCTCCTGCTCGCATTCGGTTTAATTAAAAAAGATGAGCTTCGCCGCATTCCTATTATCGGACGTCTGATCGTCCGGTAAAGGTCACGTGCGGTGCCCATCTTTTTCATCAATAAATAACTCTCCGTCAGTAAACGAGCAAAAAGAAATGTCTGAAGGGTTTGTATATCCGTGTTTTCGTAACTTTTCATGCAGCCACTGTTTGTCTTTGCCGATTCTGGACAGGTTTTCTGTTTGAATAGAGCCGTCTATAATGAGCGGCATTTCGAGCTGCCGATGCTCTCCGCTGTTTTCTTTCTTTACAACAGTCAGTTTGCCTGACGGCTCTAAAATAGCAAATGATACATCAGATACTCTGTCGATATTATTTTCTCTGAGCTGAACCATTAAATCATCAAAATTATAACGCTGTGATTTCATGGCATCTTCGTCAATTTTCCCGTATTTAATAATAATGGTCGGCTTGCCGTCCAGAAGCTGGCGAACTTTTCGGTTTTTTAAAGATAAGTATGCGAATGTCACTTGGATGATCATTAATACAAGCATTGGCAAAATGGTGTGAAATAGATGATCTTCTACGTTTTCTATGGCTAAAACGGCAATTTCAGCCATCATGATAAAGACAACGAGATCTAAAATACTAAGCTCCCCGATTTCCCGTTTGCCCATGAAACGAAAAATGACCAGTATCACAAAATATAATACGATTGTGCGAAACGCAATAGTGAGAAGCTCTTCCATCATGCACCTCCAACTCATAATAGGATGCAACAAAACGAACAATTTATGTAAGGAAAACTGATCGTATTTCATAAAGCTTTTACGTCTAATTCATGGGGTAAGGGAATACATTTTTACAAAGACGAGCCATCAGCATGTCTGACGGCTTTGTTCAAAAAGATCAGAAGCCTTTTAATACAGGCAGAGAGGAGACATTCATGGAGGAAACGAAACAAGTTGGAAAAGGCATTCTTTACGGCTTAATCGCCATATTCTCAGCCATGCTCCTGACGAGTTTAGCCGTTTCACTTTTACTGACAGCAACCTCGCTTGAAGAGGCATCATTCAACTGGCTGATCAACGCCATCTCATTTCTTTCTTTATTTATCGGCGGGTTTATTTCAGGGGGGAAAGGGAAAGAAAGAGGCTGGATGATCGGGGCATTGACTGCCTTAAGCTTTTCTCTGATTATTTTATTGTTTCAGTATTTAGGATTCGGAAAGACATTTACGGCGGAACAGCTGCTATTCCATCTTGGATTTTTAGGGGTATGCATGCTGGGCGGGATTTTCGGCGTGAACATGAGGGGAAACAGGTCTTCCACATAAAAAAAAAGAGCGGGTTCACCCGCTCTTTTTTTTGTTTGCTATGTATAGCTCCTGCTGTTATTCAGCAGCAGAAACTTCTCTGATCGCGCGGCGGTCGAACGTAAGACGTGTGTTTTCACCAGTCTTAATGACGACTTTGCTTTCGTCGATAGAGTCAACAGTACCGTGCAATCCCCCGATTGTCACTACTGAATCGCCTTTTTTCAGTTCCTCCTGCATTTGGCGTACTGCCTTTTGCTGTTTTTGCTGAGGACGAATCAGCAAGAAGTAAAGGACCGCAAACATTAAAATAATAGGAACCAATGTACCTAAAGTGCCTGTCATGATTTTCACCCCTTTCTGTAAGCCTGTTTTTCATTTTTATTTAGAAGCTTTTCGCATTTGGCTTGTTGTAGCCGTAACGCTCAAAGAACTCTTCTCTGAAATCACCCAGACGATCCTCACGAATAGCCTGTCTTACCTGCTCCATTAAGTGTAACAGAAAATGAAGGTTATGGTAAGTTGTTAATCGAAGGCCAAATGTTTCATTGCAGCGGATCAAGTGTCTGATATACGCGCGAGTGTAGTTTTTACATGTATAGCAATCACACTCTTCATCAATCGGACGGAAATCTCTTTCGAATTTCGCATTTTTCATATTGAGACGGCCTTCAGCTGTAAACACTGTGCCGTTTCTTGCAATCCGGGTAGGCAGCACACAGTCAAACATGTCGACCCCGCGGATCGCTCCGTCGATCAGTGCGTCCGGAGAACCGACTCCCATCAGATATCTCGGTTTATCCTTCGGCAGGAGCGGTGTTGTAAACTCGAGTACACGGTTCATGACATCCTTCGGCTCTCCGACTGATAATCCGCCTATAGCATATCCCGGGAAATCAAGGGAGATCAAGTCCTTCGCACTTTGTGTACGCAGATCTTCATATTCTCCGCCCTGTACAATGCCAAACAGCCCTTGTTCATCCTGACGGTTGTGGGCATTCAGGCAGCGTTCCGCCCATCGGCTTGTCCGCTCAACTGACCGCTTCATATAATCGTACTCTGCCGGGTACGGCGGACATTCGTCAAACGCCATCATAATATCAGAGCCGAGTGCGTTTTGGATCTCCATCGCTTTTTCCGGAGATAAAAACAGCTTGTCTCCATTTAGGTGATTGCGGAAATGGACGCCCTCTTCCTCTATATTACGAAACTTGCTTAAGGAAAAGACCTGAAAACCGCCTGAATCTGTTAAAATCGCGCGGTCCCAATTCATAAATTTGTGGAGTCCGCCTGCTTCCTTGACAATATCGTGACCCGGGCGGAGCCATAGGTGATAAGTGTTGCTTAAAATGATGCCCGCATCCATTGCTTTCAGCTCTTCAGGTGACATCGTTTTGACTGTCGCCAGTGTGCCGACCGGCATAAACACTGGTGTTTCAAAGGAGCCGTGAGGGGTATGCACTTTGCCTAGCCGAGCCCCTGTTTGTTTGCATTCTTTTATAAATTCATAGCGTATTGGTTGTTCAGCCACTTTTAATGAGGCCTCCTGTTCTCAAAATTATATAATCAGCATCGCGTCTCCGAAGCTGAAGAAACGGTATTCCTCTTCCACCGCATGGTTATAAGCGCGGAGAACGTTTTCTCTTCCCGCAAGCGCGCTGACCAGCATAATCAATGACGATTTCGGCAAATGGAAGTTTGTAATCATTCCGTCAATGGCTTTAAATTCATAGCCCGGATAAATAAAAATAGATGTCCAGCCGCTTGATGCTTTAAATTGCCCGTCATGTTCTCCGGCAATCGTTTCAAGCGTGCGTGTCGATGTCGTGCCGACAGAAATAATCCGGCCGCCATTTTCCCTTACTTTGTTTAAGGCTGCCGCCGTTTCTTCTGACATTTGATAAAACTCTGCATGCATATTATGCTCTTCAACGTCATCGGCACTCACAGGACGAAACGTTCCAAGGCCTACGTGCAGAGTGATGAACTCAATTTGCACACCTTTGTCTTTCAATTGCTGCAAGATTTCTTCCGTGAAGTGAAGTCCCGCAGTAGGCGCGGCCGCAGAGCCAATTTCTTTAGAATATACGGTCTGGTAGCGCTCTCTGTCATCGAGCTGTTCTTTAATATATGGCGGGAGCGGCATCTCTCCAAGAGATTCCAGCACTTCGTAGAAAATACCGTCATACTGGAATTCCATTTTTCTGCCGCCATGCTCAAGCTCTTCCGTGCAGACAGCCTTCAATCTTCCGTCTCCAAATGTCACAACGGTTCCTTTTTTTACCCGTTTCGCTGGTTTGGCAAGTGTTTCCCACTTGTCACCAGCTTCCTGTTTCAGCAAAAGCAGTTCCACTTTCGCGCCGGTATCCTCTTTTGTCCCGAATAACCGCGCAGGCAGCACACGGGTATTGTTCAGTACAAGACAATCTCCTTCTTTAAAGAAACTGATAATGTGTTTAAACGAGCTGTCAGTCAGCTCTCCTGTATGTTTATCAAGCACCATCAGCCTTGAAGCATCACGCTGCTCCAACGGCACTTGTGCAATTAAACGTTCCGGTAGTTCAAAATCAAATAAATCGACTTTCATGATGATTTCACCTTTATTCTAGTCTTTTGTTATTTCATTCTGCCGAAAAGATTAAGCAAAATTGATAATACCACACTTATGATGATACAAGTGACAACCGGGAAGAAAAATGTGACATTTCCTTTTTTCACAAAAATATCTCCCGGCATCTTGCCGACAAAATGCAAAACTGCTCCAATGATAAGCAAAACAGCACCAAGAATCATAATGATCTTAGGGAATTCAGTCATATCGGGGAGCCTCCATTTGGAAATGATGATAAACGGCCGGTGTCACGATCCTTCCACGCGGCGTTCTTTGGATAAATCCGATTTGCAGGAGGTACGGTTCGTACACGTCTTCAATCGTATGCGGTTCTTCGCCGATTGTGGCTGAAATGGTATCAAGACCCACCGGGCCGCCGTTAAATTTTTCGATCATGCCCATCAGCAGCTTGTGATCAATATGATCCAAACCGAGACGGTCAACCTGAAGCCGCTCAAGCGCATCCTGCGAAATCTCTTCCGTAATCCGGCTGTCACCCAGCACCTGGGCGAAGTCGCGGACCCTTCTCAGGAGACGATTCGCTACGCGGGGCGTACCTCTCGATCTTCTTGCAATTTCAAGAGCGGACGGTTTATCAATCTCAACCTCGAATACATCTGCAGTTCTTGTGACAATATCCGCCAGTTCCTCTTGCGTATAGTATTCAAGGCGCGACATTACGCCGAATCGATCTCTTAACGGCGCTGTCAAAAGCCCTACCCTCGTCGTGGCGCCTACCAGCGTAAAAGGCGGCAGATCAAGCCGGACCGAGCGGGCAGAGGGACCTTTGCCGATCACAATATCCAGACAAAAGTCCTCCATTGCAGGATAAAGCACTTCTTCAATCGATCTGTGCAGCCTATGTATTTCATCAATAAATAATACATCTCCCGGCTCCAGCGCCGTTAATATGGCAGCCAAGTCACCAGGTCTTTCAATCGCAGGCCCTGATGTCGTCCGCAATTCCACTCCCATTTCATTGGCAACGATGGAAGCAAGCGTGGTTTTCCCGAGTCCGGGCGGCCCGTACAGAAGTACATGATCCAGCGTCTCCTGCCTCATTTTTGCCGCATCTATAAACACGCGCAAATTTTCTTTCACCTTATGCTGCCCGATATACTGCGCCAGATTTTGCGGCCTCAGGCTTTGCTCTATCACTGATTCATGGTTGTCTGCTTCACTTGAGACGAGCCGTTCATCCATGAACATCACCTTACTTCAATAGTTTTTGTAATGCTTTTTTCACGTATTGGTCTGTAGTCAGCCCAATATCTTCTTTTAAGTGAGGAAGCACCTTTTTGATTTCTTTTTCAGCATATCCGAGAACCCTGAGGGCCTCAAGCGCTTCTTCGAGAGCCGTTTCTGCTGTTTGCTTTTCAAGTCTTTCTTCATGATTAAACAGATTTTCAATCATTTCAGGCACAACATCAGCAAGCTTTCCTTTTAAATCAAGAATAATCTGGCGCGCGGTTTTCTTTCCTACACCAGGAAACTTGACCAAAAAGGCTTCATCCTCATTTTCAATCGCTTGGATAACCGCTCCCGGATCACCTGAGCCCAAAATGGCGAGTGCGCCTTTTGGACCGATCCCGGTCACGTTTAAGAGCTTTGTAAAGAGCGCCTTCTCCTCTCTTGTTGAAAAACCGTAGAGCGAAAAAGCATCCTCTCTGATATGATGGTACGTAAAAATCGTTTCTTGACTTCTCTCCTTATATATAAACGGATTCGGCGTGAAAATCTGATAGCCAATGCCGCCGTTCTCTATCACAATATATTGGGGAGATACATAATCAATCGTCCCTTTAACAAATTCGATCACGCAAATTCACCTCTTTGACTGTTCTTCATTGTACCATAAAAACAGCCAAAGTCTTATAGAAAAGTTAACATATGTTCGCTTCTCTCTCATTCTTCCACGAAAAAAAAGACATGAATACATGTCTTCAATCAGCGAACGTCACCCGCTGTATGTCTTCATATGTTCTATGACGTCCTCAAACTCCGCTTTTGTCCGAAATGGAATGCCTTTCAGCAGATTTTTTTGCATATGGCTTTCCAGCCTTTCTAAATCAATTTGGAAAAAAGACTGAATCGGTTCGGAAGCTGACTCAGGCCGACCATGAAAAGTGGAAATCACTCCATTATCCGATACACCGATATACCCGTTCACCTTGCTGAGCGGAGAAATATCGTCCATTTGCTTCCGGAAGAGCACATAACCCTTTTTTTGTTCGACCAGTGTCCAGCCGGCATAAGCTGCCCAAAAATCATCCATAGAAAGCACTTTTTCACGCTTATGCTCAATGCTGACATCTCCGTCCAAATACACTTTTTCAAGCTGCACATGCACCTGCAGCGGTTCATAGTGCTCCACTTCCGCCCCAAGTACGCGGGGAGGAGCACCTATTAGAAATGCTGCAGCTGAGCAAAGAATGCCCAGCAACAGATACGCCGTGCTGAATCGTTTCACCCTCTACACCTCTTTGCACACGTTTATGATTAGTTTGACCAAAGAGGCTACTGCTTAACCGTTTTCTCAAAATTTGTTTGCACGTTTTCCCTGACCAGCCGTTCTTCCGTATACACATCAGCGCTTTGCTCAGAAATCGTCAAAAATTGTGTCAGAAAAGCACTGAAAAAATACAACGCCGCAAAGATCCAAATGACGCCACCAGCGCCGATCGGTCCAATGAAAAGACTCACAATGCCCGGTGCAATAAACGCACATAATCCGGACCCCAAGTTTAACACAGACATGGCAGCGCCTTTATTATCAGGAGCAAGCGTCGGCAAAAGCGCACTTAATGGCACATAGCCTGCCAATGCCGCACCGTAGCAGCAGGCGATAATCATCAGCACCCAATACTGATGCCCGATTAACTGAGGCGTGTAATAAAGCGCCAGCGTAAAAATGCCGCACCCCACACCTCCAAACCACATCACGGTATTGCGCCAGCCAAGTTTATCTCCGACTGCACCGAAAATAATATTAAACACAATATTAACAAAAAACAGCGTTCCCCATATTTGCAGCCATTCTGAAACAGAATATCCGTAGCGCGCTAAATAAGTCGGGAGAAAGATGGCAAATCCAAATTGTCCTATGGCATTAATTGTCTTGACCACTCCGCCGATGCCGACTTTAGGGTTTTCAAACATAATTGTAAATGCCTTCGACAACTCTTTCCATTTCGGCTGATCTTGTTTTTGCACAGGTGTAAATTTATCTTTGTTAAAAAATAGAGCGAGAAATCCGCCTGCCGCTACAAACAGTAAAGCGCTCCAAAGCGTATTGATTTCCCCAAATGCCGGAACCGCATAGCTTGAATAGAATGGACCGAGCACGTTAAGGCCGCACGTAAACATAAACCAAAACCAGCCGACGGCTTTTCCAAGAATCTTTTGAGAGGTGCTGTATGACACCCACACAAGAAAAGAGTACGCAAACAGCGGATATCCCAAGCCTCTAATAGCATAGCTGCCTAAGAGAGCCGGATAATACATATGAGGAATCGCCCAGCCGATAAAAGCGGCCGAACCGAGGATAAATGCAAGCAAGCCGACAGTCATTGTTTTTCTTGGCCCCCAAGTTTGGACAAACGTGCCTGAAAGCCAAGCCGAGATTGTGACAGCAATGCCGTACATGGTAAATAACGATGCGGATTGCTGCATACTGAGACCATGATCAACGAGAAAAGGAGACAGCCAGCCTTGTTCGAGGCCATCTCCAACCATAAAGATGACAACGCCAATGTAACCCCAAACCATGTGAGAAGGAATTCCGATTTTGTTCAAAACATTTCCTTTAGCATGTGCTGTATTCATTCTCTCCACCGCCTACTTAAAGTATCAATGGAGTATATACCCAAGCTTGCTGAAATGTAATCCTGCTTGATCAAAAAACGATTTTTTCAGTGTGCTCAATACTGACAGGCATGCCAATAGCAAGCGATTGCTGGGCCGCTCTGGCGATCCGTTCCGCCTGAAAACCGTCGTTGCCGGTGCAGGCAGTCTCCCGGTTTGTATCAATCGCTTCCGCAAACCGAAGAATCTCCTCCTCATACGAACCCTTATAGCGTTCCAGGAAAAAGAAATGCGGTTTATCCTTCATCACAAAATCAGCTGTTGACACTTCGACCGTCGTCGGCCTGCTGTTGTCCGCTGCTGCCGAGCCTTTCGTCCCGAAGACCTCAATCCGCTGGTCATATCCGTAGACAGCTTGGCGGCTGTTGTCAATTACAGCCATGGCACCGTTTTCAAAAGTCAGTGTAATGACAGCCGTATCAATATCTCCCAGCTCTGCAAAAGAAGGATTCACCAAAGCCGCTCCTTTTGCATACACTTCCGTCACTTCGCTTCCCATAATATATCTGGCCATATCAAAATCATGGATCGACATATCCATAAACAAGCCGCCCGAGGTACGGACATAATCTATATTCGGGGGTTCTGGGTCCCGAGAAGTAATTTTTAATAAATGGGGCGTACCGATTTCACCATTTTCAACAATCGTTTTGATTTTCTTAAAATGAGGATCAAAACGGCGGTTAAATCCGACTTGAAGTGCAACCCCGTGTTTTCGGACGGCTGCGAGCGCTTCTTTTGTTTCATCTAGAGAAAAACTGATGGGCTTCTCACAAAAAATATGCTTTTTCGCCTCGGCCGCTTCTCTGATCATCTGCGCATGTGCAGCTGTCGGTGAGCAAATGAAAACAGCGTCAATATCAGGGTCATGTAATAAATCACGATAGTCAGAGGTTATGTATTCAATCTGATGACTGTCAGCCCAGCTTTTTATACGGCTTGCCTGAATATCAGAGACCGCTTTTATTTTCATGTGAGGAATCCGGCGTATATTTTGAACATGAAGTTTGCCGATGCGCCCCGCACCGATAATCCCTGTCACAATCTGTTTTGTCATAGCTTGTTCCTCCTTGAACATTTACGAAAGCGCTTTATTTAAAATTAATACTATCCCATTTGTAAGCGCTTTTCAAGAATGGAAATGATCGCTTTATGTCTCTTTTATCACAATCAAGACTTATAGGTAGCCTTCTTCTTCAAGACCAGATACACTAGAAATAGGCTCTTTTTCCCGAACAGTTTATGATTTTCCTATAAACAACTGCATAAAATAGAGCAAAGAAGGTGAATGAAATGCTGACAAAAGCAGAGGCACTGGCCCATTCAGTCATATACCGCAAGAACAGCAGATTTGATAAAGTCAAAGAAAAGTCCGAGGAATTGACTCTCATCGGCAAGGGAAGAAGCGCCTATGTGTTCGCCTTAACAGAAGGTGATCGAAAAATGGCGCTGAAAGTATTTTTTCCGGAATATCAAGCGACAGCCGTCAAAGAAGCCGCGATCTATGAAAAATTAGCCGGGTCCGCATTCTACCCTGACATTTACGAAACTGGTGATTCATTTATTCTCATGGAATATATTAAAGGTGAAACCTTTTATAACTGTCTAAAGAAAGGCATTGCGATCAGTGATGACATGATTCAGCAGGTTGAAGAAGCACTCTCTGACGCACGGGGAGCCGGTCTGAACCCGTCAGACATTCATTTGCGGAATCTGATTCTGACAGAAAGCGGAGCGGTGCGGGTGATTGATGTTGCGAGATTTGAACAGACAAAAACGTGCACTCAGTGGGACGATTTAAAATCAGCGTATCATGCACTCTATAAAAAACCGATATTCCCCAAAAAGATTCCGGGTTTTTGGCTTGAGATTATTGCATTTTTATATAAGAAAGATTGGTTCCAAAAGCGTTTCGCGCAACGGAAAAGAAAATATTCTTAAATCGAAAAGGCAGCCGCTCAAGCGGCTGCCTTTTGTCCATTTATATTTACTTTCTGACAGCAGAAATCAGTTTCATTTGTTCAGGTGACAACTTAATTCGATAGCCTCTCACAGTTAAGTAAACCGCTTCTGAGCCCTTCTCGCCGGAATGACAATATGTTTTCTCCATTTCTGTCTCCCCCACCCTTTATTTGTTTTATTTCATCATACCATCAGTTTATTGAGGGAATTTTAAGGAAATGTAAAGATAGCATAAACCCGGTATATGGTAACATGAGAGAAAAAAAGGGAGAGAGTCACATCAATATACGCAGCAAAATTCCGATTATCATATTTGCACTTCTGATATTCTTCGGCGGCGCCGTCTATTGGATGTTATTTTCACTGAAAAACGTTCCAAAAGGCAGTCTCGTCCAATCGATTGAATCGCCGGACGGCAGCTGCTATATGTTAAACACGTATGTATCCCGAAATACCTTAAGCTTAGATGCAGCCAGAGGCGAACTTGTGAATAAAAAAACACTTGTTAAAAAAAACAATTTACTGTAATTATCCGGACAGCAGCCCAGCTGTTAAATGGATTAATCACAATACAGTGAAAATCGGCAATCAGACTTTACATCTCGATACTGATGAAACATATGATTGGCGAAAGGATGATCATTGGATCCGTGAAGAACCGCCGCAGGCGTCAGTGAGGCGAAAACATGAATGTGATAAATGGAACAAATGAAAAACGATTCCAACAATTCCTGATTGCTTTTCCTTTTATATACGGATTGACAGAGCTTGGCTATTTGTTGTTGAAGGACCTTTTTACAATTGCCAT
Source organism: Bacillus sp. G16 (assembly GCF_021282335.1). Lineage (NCBI taxonomy): Bacteria > Bacillati > Bacillota > Bacilli > Caryophanales > Bacillaceae > Bacillus > Bacillus sp. G16. Next base: position 127,229 of record NZ_JAJSOZ010000004.1, read on the forward strand.
CAGTTTGCCTCTGTAAGAAAAACGCGGCGTAATCGATATGCCGCGTTTTCTTTTTCCCCTTCTCTTCTCATTGATAATTACCGGTCATATAATGTGACAAATCGATTGTAGAAATAGTTCGATTAGACCAAAATCCTTTTTATACATGTATTCGAAATGAAGTGAGGGGGAAGCTTGATGGGAGATTTTGTTGCTAGTTTGAATGCGGTTTTATGGAGTACACCCGTCATTTATATTTTATTGGGAATTGGATTAGTCTTTTCTATTATGACCCGCTTTTTACAAGTCAGGCATTTGAAGGAAATGATAGTTCTGATGTTCCAGGGAAAGAGCTCTGAAGCCGGCGTTTCTTCTTTTCAAGCATTATCGATTGCGCTGTCCGGCCGAGTGGGAACAGGAAACATTGCGGGTGTGGCGACAGCGATTGCATTCGGCGGACCCGGCGCAGTGTTCTGGATGTGGGCGATTGCCTTTATCGGTGCTGCGAGCGCCTTTGTTGAATCAACTCTTGCTCAAATTTACAAAGTGAAACAAGGCGGCCAATATCGAGGGGGCCCCGCTTATTATATAGAAAAAGGCTTAGGCATTAAATGGTTTGCCGTCCTATTTGCCGCTGCTGCCCTTATTGCAATGGCCCTTCTGATGCCGGGCGTACAGTCCAACTCCATTGCAGCTGGCGTCCAAAATGCATTCGGCATCTCTCCTGCCATCACAGGCTGTATTCTCGTTTTATTATTAGGGTTTATTATTTTTGGCGGCGTCAAACGAATTGCCAATGCCGCGCAAATGATTGTTCCGTTTATGGCCATTGGATATATCCTGCTTTCTTTGATCATTATTGTCATGAATATTACTGAATTGCCTGCTGTCATCTCATTGATTTTCAAAAGCGCTTTTGCATTAGATTCCGCTTTTGGCGGCCTGATCGGCATGGCGATTTCTTGGGGAGTCAAACGGGGCATTTACTCAAACGAAGCCGGCCAGGGAACAGGCCCGCATCCGGCCGCCGCTGCAGAAGTTTCCCATCCGGTCAAGCAGGGATTGGTTCAGGCATTTTCCGTTTATATTGACACCCTATTTGTATGTTCCGCTACAGCATTCATGATCTTATTTACCGGTATGTATAATACTCAGGCTGCAGATGGTTCCTTTATTGTTCAACAACTTAAAGGCGTAGAGGCGGGGCCTGGCTTCACTCAAGCGGCCATTGACAGCGTGCTTCCCGGATTCGGTGCAGGCTTTGTCGCCATCGCTTTATTCTTCTTCGCATTTACAACAATAATGGCGTATTACTACATCGCAGAAACAAATATCGCTTATTTAGCCCGAGGCAGAGAAAGCAAATGGGCAATGCTCGGATTAAAACTGATTATTTTAGCCGCGACGTTCTATGGAACTGTGAAAACCGCTTCACTGGCTTGGGCATTAGGCGATGCAGGGCTTGGCATTATGGTATGGCTGAACGTCATAGCCATCGTGCTGCTTGCCAAACCCGCGCTTCTCGCCTTAAAGGATTACGAGCGCCAAAAGAAGCAAGGCTTAGACCCAGTCTTTGATCCGAAGGCGTTGGGCATCAAAAACGCTGATTTCTGGGAGAAGGAATACACACAGGAAAATGAGCGTGTCTCTTGAATATACAAAAACCGGCCCGATATAACATCGTGCCGGTTTTTTATAAGCGGTAATTGGTATAGACTTCTTGAACATCATCGTCATCTTCAAGGATGTCAATCAGTTTTTCCAGCTTCTCAACAGCCTGATCATCGGCATCTGCATAGGTTTTCGGAAGCATGGTCACCTCTGCCGAAGAAATGGGATATTTCGATTCTAGAGCTGTTTTTACCTCAGCAAAACGCTCGGGCTCTGTTAATACCTCATATTGCTCTTCTTCTGTCTGCAGCTCTTCTCCCCCTGCTTCCAGCACATCAAGCATAAGCTCATCTTCTTCTATTTGCCGTTCTGTACGGTCGATTGCAATGAATCCCTTCCGTTCAAATAAGAAGGCTACACATCCGCTTTCTCCCAGACTTCCGCCATTTTTATTAAATGCTGTACGCACATTTGACGCCGTTCGGTTTTTGTTATCCGTTACACATTCAACCATAACGGCGATCCCTGATGGACCATAGCCTTCATAGGTGATTTCCTCATAGCTGCTTCCGTCTTGGCTCCCTGCGGCTTTTTTAATGGCACGGTCTATATTTTCATTCGGCATATTGGCGCCTTTTGCTTTTTCGATGACAAGACGCAATGCTGAATTTGCTTCTGGATCAGCTCCGCCTTCTTTCGCTGCCACATAGATTTCTTTCGCGAGTTTCATAAAGATTTTCCCGCGCTTTGCATCCTGTGCATTTTTTCTTTTTTGTATGTTTTTCCACTTGGAATGGCCTGCCATATTTTCACCTTCTTTTGACATTTTCTATGTACACTTTAATAGGTATTGTTCGCTGACGCAAAGAAAAAGGCTGCCGAATATCATTTCCGGCAGCCTTTCCGTCCTAGCGGGAGTTCATTTTATGAAGTCTCGTGAACAGCCTTTTGTCTGTGGACACTTGGACGTCACGGCCATTCGCATAGTTGCGTGCCGCTTTTGCAACATTTTCCCTGTCGGACTTTGTGAACTCTCTGTGGCTTCTGACTGCAACGACCACTCGGTCATCCGTTACCTTAACTTGTGTGTCATTGACGTTTTTCACTTGTTTCACACGGTTGGCAATTTTTGCAGCCAGTCTTCTGTTTTCTTGGTTGTCATATCCGTTGTTCGTCACGTTCCGATTCATGTTTCTGTTATTCGTGTTGTTATATGTTCCGTCAGTTGCCAAAGGAACGCGATCGTCAGCAGTAACACGGTCACGGTTATTTACATTAGTAGTGTTTCGGTTACCGCCGTTCTGGTCCTCCATTAATTCAGTAACAGGACCGTCATTGTCGACGATTCCTTCTCCCTGCCTGTCAGCGTCATTTTCATTTGTATAATATCCGATTGGACGGGTATTGCCGTTATTGCGCGTATCATTCATAGCATTATCGTTTGCTCCGCATGCTGTTAAGCCGGCTGTCATTAGAATCAAGCTAGCGATCGTCATTTTTTTACCCAATGGAAAAGCCCCCCGTGGACGAATTTGAGCATGTTTGCTCGTTTTTATCATGTGCGTCCGAGGGGCATGTTAAGCTTGTAAGTTCTGTCCATTTAGCAGTGAAACAAAAAAAGGAACGATTTACATCGTTCCGAACAATCACTCATCTTCTTCTTCCGGCCGGCCAAACATTTGGTTTACTGAAGGCTGATTCGTCATCGGCATTGAAACTCCGGCCGCATATGGATTTTGATTAGGATTAGGATTAGGATTTGGGTTAGCTGCGCCGTAAGGCAAATTAGGACTTCCATAAGCTCCAAGTCCCGAATATCCAGGTGCGGAGAAATATGGCTGATGACCATCATCACAGCCGCAGTCGTCATGATCTTTGTACGGCATGTATCCTGGAGCAGCAGCCGGCTGGTATGCTCCCATTACTTGAGGTGTGCCATAATGAGGGCCATACGGCATATGTCCATACGGAGAACCAAAAGCCGGTGATGCGTATTGAGGCGCTCCGAATGAACCGTAATGTCCGTGATGACTGTTTTCATGATGCTGGTTTTCATATTCACCCGGATCATACTGAGGCGATACAAAACTTGGCTGGTATCCATGAGGCTGATACATTGGATAAGGTTGTGCCGGATAGAACGGGTAGCATAATCCTGAACCCGGAAGAATTGGTGAGACAGGAACCGGACACGGCACGAAATGAGCCGGATAATGAAAATAAGGCTGAACAGCCGGCATATTCGGAACTGTGTGATGAATGTTTTCTTCTTCAATACCGCCTACCTCTGGCGCCTTTGGCATATTAGGCATATTCGGATAATTTGCATTTTCCATATTACTCATAGCCTCCTGTTGTGGAAATTGATCTTGCATGTGATACATATGATCATTATTTCCGTCATGATGTTTTGGCTCCTCCGGTTTTGGAGGCGACCAAGGCTGGAAAAGCTGTTTCATATCATAATAATCGTTCACATCAGCTTCAGGATACACATCTTCCTGCAAATTAGGCATCGGCGGGACATACGGCACAGACTTCTTTTCTTTCGGCTTTGTGTCTTCCACGTCGACAACGGATTTAGGCTTCTCTTTCGCATATGGGTGTTCTGGATGTTCTTGCTTCACACTCCCGGCCGCCGGGCCCGTTTTTGGCTCTTTTCTGACCAGGACACCCTCGGACGGCACTTTTATTTTCATTCCAGGCATGATTGAGTCTGGACTGCTGAGCTGTGTATTGAGTTTCTTCACTTCCTCAACATCAACTCCGTACTTTTCAGCTATTTTCCAGAGCGAATCGCCTTTTTGAACGATATGGATTTTCAACGTTTTCCCCTCCTATGCAAAACGTGAACAGTTCAGCTGTGATTACAATATGTTTCTTCACAACATATGCCTGAACAAAAGAAGTTATGAGTAAAGGAGGGGAAATATTTCTGATTTACGTGATCGCAAGCATTCGATTCAAGGCAAGGAGGGCATTTTGCTGAATGGCTTTTGGCACCTTGATCACGCCTGAAGGTTCTCCTTTTTCTATTTGTTCCAAAGACCACAGCAAATGCGGCAAATCGATTCGATTCATTGTCAGACACGGGCACATGTCAGGATTGAGTGATTCGATTTGTTTATCAGGATGCTCTTGAATGATCCGCTGGACAAGATTCATTTCTGTTCCGATTGCCCACTTGCTTCCCGCCGGAGCCTTGTTGATTGTATCGATAATATATTTCGTTGATCCGCTGTCGTCACTTAGCGTCACGACTTCATGTGAGCATTCCGGATGCACAATGATCTGAATGTCAGGGTCAGGGTCACGCTCTCTCACATCATGGATATTTTTCGCGGTGAATTTTTCATGAACAGAGCAATGCCCTTTCCACAAAATCACTTTTACATTCTTATGATCAGACTCAGTCACTAATTCATCTTTCATCGGGTCCCACACAGCCATATCCTCAAGCGCGATGCCCAGATCATAAGCCGTATTTCTCCCTAAATGCTGGTCAGGCAAAAATAAAATTCTTTTTTTCTGTGTAAACGCCCATTCAAGCACTTTTTTCGCATTCGAAGAAGTTACAGTCGCTCCGCCATGCTTACCGACGAAAGCCTTGATCTCCGCAGTGGAGTTCACATAAGTTAATGGTATGATCGTATCTCCGAATGTATGCTGAAGCTTCTCCCACGCCCTATTGGTCTGCTGCATGTCAGCCATGTCTGCCATAGAACATCCTGCTCTCATATCAGGCAGGATGACCGTTTGTTGATCACCTGTCAGCATATCAGCGGTCTCTGCCATAAAATGCACGCCGCAAAATACGATATAATCCGCTTCTTTGTTTTTTTCCGCAATTTGGGCCAGCTGCAGGGAATCGCCTGTTTGATCAGCAAATTGTATCACTTCGTCTTTTTGATAATGATGGCCTGGTATAAAGAGCCTGCTGCCGAACTTTTTCTTAATGGCGGCAACACGCGTTTCCATATCCTTTCTCGACATTCCTTTATAACCTTCAGGCATCATATCATTCGATTGTTTTATCACATCAAGAATTGACATAACGGCATTCCTCCGCAAATTCATTTGATAATGTAACATCCATGCTGATATCTAAACTTTTGACGGAATGAGTCAGAAATCCTAATGAAATATAATTCACGCCCGTCCCTTTAAAAGCAGGCAAAGATTCTAACGTAATCCCGCCCGAAGCTTCAGTTTTTATATGGTTCGGTGTGAGATTTGCAAAATGTCGGACCGTATCAGGCGAGCAGTTGTCAAACATAATAACATCTGCTCCTGCTTCAATTGCTTCCCGCAGCTGTTCCTCCGTTTCAATTTCCACCTCGATATTTACCATATGCCCCGCGGCCTGACGAGCTTTTTGGCATGCCTCTAAAATAGAGCCGCATGCTGCAATATGATTATCTTTAATCATGATGCCGTCATACAAGCCGAATCGATGATTATATCCGCCCCCGGCTCTGACAGCGTATTTTTCCAGCATTCTCAGCCCCGGTGTTGTTTTTCTCGTGTCACAAATTTTAATCTGTTCATCATCCAGCCGCCGAACAGCCTCCTTTGTCATCGTCGCAATTCCTGACATCCTCTGAATGAGATTTAATACGACCCTCTCTCCTGAAAGAAGCGCAGCCGCCGGACCGCATAACACGGCAATCACTTCACCTTTTCGCAAAATGTCCCCATCTGTTTTATGCAAAATGATTTGAACATGTTCGTCTAATAAAGCAAAGCCTTCTTTTATCACTGCAGCTCCGGCAAAGATGCCGTCTGATTTTGCAACAATCTCCGCTTCACAGCTCTGTTCTCCAAAGATTGACTGCGATGTAAGATCCCCCATCCCTATGTCCTCAAGAAAAAAGTGATTCAGCAATTTTTTCAGCTGTAAATGATTCATTTTTCCAAATCCCCTCGTTTTTTCTAATCTTCGTTCCCTTTTTTGTATGAACAATTTGTCTTCCTTGCCAGCGTACATCAGCTTGAGGAAAATCGGTGCGGAAGTGAGCCCCTCTGCTTTCCTCCCTCAAAAGCGCTGAAAATGTCATCAGCTTTGCAGTTTGCCATAAATGAGAAAGTTCCAGCTGCGGGATTGTGATATCCTTCACATTCACTTCCTGAAAAGGAAGCGTATGAAGCCAGATGCTCAGCTCAATCAGACTGCCTTGTTCCCGCAAGATAGACATGTTGCTTGTCATTCTGCTTTGCAGTTCATACACCTCTGTGTGCGGTACCTCATAGATTACACTGTTTTCTGGTGCTGATTGATATTGCATGTTATAAACCGGTTTTTGCATGATATGCTCTGCTGCTCTTTTTCCAAACACCAGTGCTTCCAATAAGGAATTGCTTGCAAGCCGATTGGCTCCGTGTAAACCGGTGCATGCAGTCTCGCCTATTGCATAAAGCCCCGGCACTGTCGTTTCCCCCCAGCGATTAACTGAAACACCTCCCATTAAGAAGTGCATTCCCGGGGCAACAGGTATTTTTCCGCTTTGGATCTTCACCCCTGCTTTTTCACAAATAGCGGTGATGGTAGGGAAACGTGCTTCGAAATCAGAAATCGCACTGCAGTCGATATAAACACGGTTTCCTTTTGCCATTTCTTCATGAATAACCCGGGAGACGATGTCCCTTGGAGCCAAATCACCTAAAGGATGCCGGTCAGCCATAACCCGGCGGCCGTTTTCGTCAACTAAACATCCGCCTTCCCCTCTGACAGCTTCTGAAACAAGCCCATAGGAAACACCATTTTTCACTAGCAGTGTCGGGTGAAACTGGGTAAACTCTAAATCAGTTATTTCCGCTCCGGCCCGGTAAGCTAAAGAAAGGCCGTCACCTGTGACAGATGGATCGTTCGTATGGTGAAGAAACAGGCTTCCGCATCCGCCGGCCGCCAGCACAACTGCATCCGCATATCTTACCTTGATCCGCCCTTGGCTGTCTTTTGTGATGACACCGATACAATGCCCATTCTCCATCAGCAAATCTGCTGCTGTTTCATGCTCATTTACCTCGATATTGCTGTCGATCTGTTTCAGCAAATAATCAACTAGCAGTCTGCCTGTTGCGTCTCCGCCTGCATGAAAAATGCGGTTGTATGAGTGGGCTCCTTCTCTGCCAAGACAAACATCGCCTTGTTCATTGCGGTCGAATGGAAATTCGCTCTCCAATAAGCTTTGAATCATGATTTTCCCATCATGTAAAACGTCTGATGCAATCGTCAGATCGTTATGTCCGCAACCCGCATATAACGTATCCTCCAGATGGGCTTCAATCGAGTCACCTTTTGCATAAGCCGCAGCAATCCCGCCTTGTGCATAGACTGAATTACTGTTTTTGGTGCTTTTCTTTGTGATGACAGTCACTTCGTATGAAGGCGGGAAAGCGGACGCTAAGGAAAGTGCCGCCGCCCCTGAACCGATGACTGCAATCGTCTTTTTAGACATATGCCACCCTCCTGTTGTTTACACCTGTCTTGACACCTATATTTACACAAGGATAAAATAAACTCAAGAGTTTTTTGGAGAACGGATGGAGGAACGACCCGATGATTTATTTAGATTATGCAGCGACAACGCCTATTTGCGAGGAAGCCCTTAATGTATATCAGAAGCTCAGTATGGATATGTACGGTAATGCCAGCAGCTTGCATGATGCAGGAGGAAAAGCAAAGCACATACTGGAGTACTGCCGCGAGAAAATCGCTGACATCATTGGCGGAGAAGCAAGCGGCATCTATTTTACAAGCGGCGGCACTGAATCCAATTTTCTGGCTATTCAATCACTGTTAAACGGCCTGCCAAAAACAAAAAGACATTTCATTACGTCTGCTATGGAGCATCAGTCCATTCATAACTGTGCTGCTTTTCTGGAACAGCATGGATTTGATGTAACAATCATTGAACCGGATGAATACGGGCTTATTACCGAGGAAATATTAGCAGCTCATATCCGCCCGGAAACAGGTCTGGTATCTATCCAGCATGCCAATTCTGAAACCGGGATCATTCAGCCCATTCAACGTCTGTCTTCTTACCTGCATAATAGGGACATTCTTCTTCATTGCGACGCTGTTCAAACATTTGGGAAAATCCCTATCAGTACAGAAGAACTGGGGGTGGATGCACTCTCAATGTCCAGCCATAAAGTCCACGGTCCTAAAGGAGTTGGCGCGGTCTATATTCGGCCAGATGCCCCTTGGAAGCCCGTTTACCCTCTTACCTCTCACGAACACGGATTCAGAGCCGGTACCGTGAATGTTCCCGGGATCGGAGCCTTTACTGCCGCTGCTGAGCTGATGTTAAGCGAAATGGATAAACAAATATCCCGCAATGAGACATTAAGAACATACCTTTTAGACCAAATCAGCATTCGGTCTCTCCCTGTAACTCTTGCGGCAGACACTTCAAAAACGGAATGTCTTCCGCATATTGTCGGGTGTTTTTTTCACGCATTTGAAGGACAATATGTTATGTTAGAATGTAATCGGAGCAATATTTGCATATCAACGGGCAGCGCTTGTTCTGCCGGTTATCACGGTCCGTCTGCAGCGATGAAAGCATTAAGAAAAACAGACCAAGAAGCCCTGCAATTTATCCGCATCTCTTTTGGAAGGCATACAACGGAGGAACAGCTGGATAAGTTATTACATACGTTTACAGCGCTTTGGGAACAAAAGAAAGGAGAACTTGATATTGACCGAAGAATTAAAGCTCATGGGCGCCAACAGGCGTGACCAGCTTCTTCTGTGGCTGAAGGAATCCACATCACCGCTGACAGGAGGAGAACTCGCAAAAAAAGCGAACGTTTCAAGACAGGTAATTGTTCAGGATATATCGCTCTTGAAAGCGAAAAATGAACCGATTATCGCCACAAGCCAAGGATATGTATACATGGATGCAGCCGCTCAGCAGCACCAGCAGGCCAAAAGAATCATAGCTTGTCTGCACGGTCCTGAACGGACAGAAGAGGAACTGCAGCTTATCGTGGACGAAGGTGTTACAGTAAAAGACGTAAAAATTGAACATCCAGTATACGGAGATTTAACTGCAGCTATCCAAGTAGGCACCCGGAAGGAAGTTAGCAATTTCATCAAAAAAATCAATTCTACGAATGCCGCCTATTTATCACAGCTGACGGACGGCGTGCATCTTCATACACTGACAGCACCGGATGAACACCGCATCGACCAAGCCTGCCAAGCACTCGAGGAAGCCGGTATTTTAATTAAAGACTAAAAAAAGCCCTTTATTGGGCTTTTTTTATAATTGGTAGGACTGATATGCACCAAGAAGCTTCACTTTGCAGCCGAGCGCTTCGAGCTCCTGCATGGCACCTGGAATCAATACCTCATCAAACGCTTTCTCAATATCAATAATAAAGAAATAATGGCCCAATCCGGTTTTAGTCGGACGTGATTCAATCTTTGACAAGTTTAAGTTTCTCCAAGAAAAAGCAGACAGCACTCTGTGCAGCGCCCCGGATTGATCATCCGGAAGCATCACCATCAGGGTCGTTTTGGGCCTTGAGCTCAATTTTGAATTCACTTCAAATGATATGTTTTCATCAGGAGACAGGATCACAAATCTCGTATGATTGTCCCTATAATCCTGTATATCTCGTTTCACGATTTTTAATTCGTATGTAGAAGCTGCCATTTCATTGGCAATGACCCCGATATTCAGCTCAGGATGGTCACTGACAAATTCTGCTGCCGCCCCAGTTGAGTTGGCGTATTCATATGGAACGGAAGGAAAATGACGATGGAGAAATTTATGACATTGCGCAATCGCATGTGAGTGTGAATAAATTTTGTCGAGCTCTTTCCATGCACTCTCTCTGGAAGGATGGACAAGCAAGTGCTGATGAATCGGCAATGTCATTTCACCCACGATTGGCAAGGGCTGCTCATGTATTAAATAGTCTATCGTTAAATTTACTGATCCTTCTAATGCATTCTCTAAAGGAACAAAAGCGAAATCAACTTCGCCTGCAACTGCCGCATCTATACACTCCGGTATGGTGCGGTAAGCAACATGTTCGGCGCCGTTTTGAAAACAAGAACTGACTGCTAGATGTGTGAATGTAGCTGCTGGACCTAAATAACCGACTTTCATGACGATCTTCTCTCCCTTATGCACCTGAACCTAATATTTCAACCTTTTCTACAAAATCAAACTTCCTGAGCTTATTCATTAACGTATGAATGTCCTCTTCCATTGCAGACGTACTGATAGACAGTGTCACATTTGCTCTGCCCTGAAGCGGGATGGTCTGGTGAATGGAAAGAACGTTGCTTCCAGAATCAGCTACCGCCTGCAGGAGCTGAGATAGTGCACCTGATCTATCCTCCAAATGAAAGAAAAGTGTGATAATTTGTTCTTTAACCATAGTGTAGAACGGAAAAACAGCATCTCTGTATTTATAAAACGCACTTCTGCTTAAATCCACCTTTTGAACGGCATCTGCCACTGAATCTGCTTTTTTTCGGTCAAGCAGCTTTTTGACTTCCAATGTTTTTCTCATCGCATCGGGCAATACATCTTCACGGACAAGATAAAATGTCTCCTCTTTCATTTGCATCCCCCCTTTAAAATAGAGAGCCTGACATCCAGGCTCTCCTCTCAGCCATCATTAATCAATAAATTCAAATTCGAATTCCAGAAGCCTGATAATATCTCCATCCTTGGCTCCGCGTTCTCTGAGCGCTTCATCAACACCCATTCCGCGCATCTGTCTTGCAAACCGTTTAACCGATTCATCACGCGAGAAATCAGTCATCTTGAATAACCGCTCAAGACTGTCTCCTGAAAGTACAAATACACCGTCCGGATCGCGTGTAATGTTAAACGGCACTTCTTCATTCTCCATCGTGTACATGACACGGTTTTGTGTAAGCTCTTCTTCGTCATACAGCGGGAATTCCGGCGTGTTCTCCAGCTGATTGGCGACTTCAAACAGAAGCTCACGAAGGCCTTCTCTTGTCACCGCACTGACCGGGAATACCGGGTAATCATCCGTCAGCTTTTCTTTAAAGGCTTCAAGATTTTCCGCAGCCTGCGGCATGTCCATTTTATTGGCAACGATAATTTGCGGACGCTCAGTGAGACGCAGATTGTACTCGCTCAGCTCCTGGTTAATCGTGACGTAATCCTCATACGGATCGCGGCCTTCCAAACCGGACATGTCAATGACGTGAACGATAACCCGCGTCCGTTCAATATGGCGCAAAAACTGGTGGCCAAGTCCGACCCCTTGGTGTGCGCCTTCAATCAGTCCCGGCAAATCAGCCATGACAAAGCTGCGTCCGTCATCCGTTTCAACCATGCCGAGATTTGGGACAAGCGTTGTAAAGTGATAGTCCGCAATTTTCGGTTTTGCAGATGAGACAACAGACAGCAAAGTGGATTTTCCAACACTCGGGAATCCAACAAGTCCGACATCCGCAAGCACTTTTAATTCAAGAACAACGTAGCGTTCTTTTCCCGGCTCGCCGTTTTCTGAAAGCTGAGGCGCGGGATTAGCCGGTGTAGCAAAGCGGGAATTCCCTCTTCCGCCTCTTCCGCCCCTTGCAATGACAGCCTGCTGTCCATGCTCTGTTAAATCAGCGATGACCTGCTTTGTATCATCGTCTGTCACAACGGTGCCTGGCGGAACTTTAATGACCATATCATCAGCATTTCGCCCATGCTGGTTTTTGGACATGCCATGCTCCCCGCGAATCGCTTTAAAGTGTTTTTTGTATCTAAAATCCATCAGGGTGCGGAGACCTTCATCCACTTCAAAAACGACGTCTCCTCCCTTTCCTCCGTCACCGCCGGCAGGGCCGCCTTTCGGCACATATTTTTCACGGCGAAACGCAACCATCCCGTTGCCGCCGTCGCCACCTTTTACATATACTTTGACCTGATCTACAAACATAATGTCCTCCGTTCTAAACCGTTAAAAACTCCGCTAGTCCAACCCAATTTCAATCAGACATTCGTGACTTGTGATCTCAAAACGCATGATATCAACGTCCTCATATCCATTTTGCTGAATATCATCAAAAGCAGATGGATCGGCAAAAGCGCCGTGAAAATCAAGGTACAGAATCAGCTGCATGTCAGGATGATCCGTTTGAAGCGAAACCGTTAAATGATTTTCGCTCTCTCTGCTGACTGCTTGATCAAACAGATAAAACAGCTTTCTCATCAGTTTCGCCAGCTTTTGATCATAAGCCGACAAATCCTTAATTTCTCCAAGAACTTCATATTCAAGCGTCATATAATGGGTTTTCCAATTAAATGTAAGAAAGTCGAACGCCAAATGCGGTGTTTTCAGGTTTGAGAGCTTTGATTCGTGCTTTGCGTCTATAACCATTTCTTCAATCATTTCAAAGACGCGGTCATACTTCTGCAAGCTTAAGTTTCCTTTAATCAGCTGCAGCTTATTCATCCAATCATGCCGGGAATGGCCGAGCAGATGAATCAGTTCGTTTGTTAATGCCGTGTCGCTTATATTTTCTTCTTGATTTTTTGAAACATCCTTCATTTTCGCACTCCCAATCATTTAATTTCTTATTTAGGAGTCTGTATAAGTGTGTATTATGAATTATAACAGAGAAGGCTTTGTTAGAAAAACAATTGTTTTTCCCAGAAATATCATGTTCCTTTTTTCTGGCTTTGGTTGATTTGCAGCCAGGCAGAACATTTTATGTATTACTGCTTGGGGAACATATCCAGTGGGTTTGAGACGTTTATTCTCATTCTTGGCGGGGTCTGCTCGCACATACTCTGCATTTCATTCTAGGTGTTTACTCCGCATATTGCAAAAAAAACTCCAGTCATCATCGACCGGAGTTTTTTGAATCATTATTGAGCTACAGGATATACGCTCACTTTTTTGCGGTCACGGCCGAAACGTTCGAATTTAACAGTTCCGTCGATTTTCGCAAATAGAGTGTCATCTCCGCCGCGGCCCACGTTTTCACCTGGGTAAATTTTTGTTCCGCGTTGACGGTAAAGGATAGAACCGCCTGTTACGAATTGACCGTCAGCACGTTTAGCACCTAAACGTTTAGCCTCAGAGTCACGTCCGTTCTTTGTAGAACCTACTCCTTTTTTAGAAGCGAAAAACTGAAGATCTAATCTAAGCATGTAGCTCACCTCCTATATTATGTTTGTGGTCACACGCAAGTTATCTTTGTAATCCCGTTCGATTGTATCCAGCGAAACAATCATGCCTTCAATCAGCAGCTGAGCTTTTTGGCGCGCCTCTGGATCAAGAGATTCAGGGAATTCAAAGTAAAAATAACCCCCGTCCTCCCCTATATCAAGAAGCGGCTCGAAACCCGCGAGCACAATGACCGCGTTAACGGCTCCAAACACAACAGCTGTCACTCCGGCACAAACAAGATCTTGTCCATGTTCAGCAAAATTCGCATGGCCCGTCATTTCAAAAGACAATATGCCTTTATCATGAGACCTTCTGACTGTTGCCTGAATCATGCTTACGCGTTGATTTTTTCGATCGTCACTTTAGTGTAAGGCTGACGATGACCTTGTTTTTTATGAACGTTTTTCTTTGGTTTGTATCTGAAAACAGTGATTTTTTTCGCACGGCCTTGTTTTTCAACTTTAGCCGTTACTGTTGCGCCTTCAACTGTAGGGTTGCCGACTTTCACGTTGTCTCCGCCAACAAACAAAACGTCTTCAAAAGTAACTGTTTCACCTGCTTCAGCAGCAAGTTTTTCGATGTAAACAGTTTGGCCTTCTTCAACTTTGATTTGTTTTCCGCCTGTTTTAATGATTGCGTACATTCTCTGCACCTCCTATTAGACTAAGACTCGCCAGACACCAGGGGGCTGTAAAAGCTCTTAACACCTGTACTGAGCGGTTGTAGCAATGGTGCTACATCCATAACATTAAAAAATATACCAAAATACAAGACGTTTGTCAATTGATTTTAGTAAGGCAGCAGCAGTTCCTCCATGGAGGAATTCGTCCGCTTATCGGCAAAGTAAGCGTGCAGCACTTCATTCTCGTCAAGCTGGCTGAGTTTCTGTCCTGATTTCTCTATAATAATAGGGTGTTTACAGCCGCGTTTGAACTCGGCCATCACATGATAGACTTTGTCCTCTGCCTTTACAGTCAGCGGCAGCAGCTTTTCAAGCTCACGGTTTTTTCCGTAATACCTTTCAAGGAGAAATCTCACATGGATATAGTGCCTTTGCCTGTATTCCTCAAACAAAGAAACAGCCAGAAAGACAAACAAAACCCATGCGCTGATTTGCAGAGGAATCACAAATAAAACCCAACACCCGAGCAACAGGCAGAAGCAGAGCGACGTTTTTAAATTGAGCCGGTGAGCCTTTTGAAAAGGCAGCTGCTTGGAAAACAACAAAAATAACAGTTTTCCCCCGTCAAGCGGCCAGATCGGCAGCAGATTCACAAATAAAATAGAAAGGTTATAAAAGGTGAAGAGTTCAAAGGTATGCTGATGAAGCACTGAGAATTCTGCAAGCATCCAGGCAGCAAGCTGAAGCCAGATGTGCTGAAGAGGGCCGGCAATAATCACCGCAAACTCTTCCTTTAACGGCCGATTCCCATGCTCTTCCACTTCAACGGTTCCACCAAACGGCAACAAAAAAACACGCTTGATTCTCCAAGAAAAAAACACGGCCAGAGCAGCATGCCCCAGCTCATGGACCAGTACAATCAGGAGCAGACATAATAATGCTTTCATATGGCCTGTGAGCAGTCCCAACGCCGCGATAATCCAAAGAAAAGGGTGCACATGAATCTTCAAGATAAGGTCGAGCCATTTATTCAAATGAAATCACCTGAATCGGATCAATAAATTTATCGCCGTCTTTCATGGCAAAATAATAGACCCCTTTATTATGATCATCAAGTTTAATCGAACCGAGCTTTTTGCCTTTATCTACAAAATCATATAAAGCAACATCGACATCTTTGAGCTCGCCATAAATACTATAGGTGTTGTCAGCATGCTGCACCTTAACTGTCAGTCCCGTCTGGCTGTCTTTGCTGACTTCAACTACATAGCCTTCCTTTATGCTATCAATTGTATCGCTGCTTGTTTCGACTTTAATCCCTTCCCCGTTGTCCTGAAAATCCTGCTGCACTTTCCCGGATGCAGGCGCGACCAGGTCTTGGCCCACTTCGACCTGCTGTTCCTTATTTTTATGTTCAGGAGCCAGAAAAGCGAGCGGATTGCCAAATTTCGTTTCAAACCAATGGCTTGCTGAGGCAAATTGAAATTCAGTTTCGAAGGTTTTGGCAACAACGGGTTTAATCTGGCTGACGGGCCCAATGTTTGTTTTATAGGCTATGGCGGATACGAGAACAAGGCAGGCCGACAGAAGACATTTCAGGATAATTGAATCTGTTTTAACCAGAGGGTGTTTTCCATTAAATGTTGAAATGTTATCTTCATAGACCGGAAGAGTTCCATGCTTTTCTTGATCCGTGACCATCACCCAGGACGGGGGTTTCTGCTTTTCAGAAACTGTCTGAGTAGAGAAACGTTTCGAGCCGGAAAGCTGTTTTCTTCTTTTCTCTAATCGTTTTCTGATTTCATCTGCTCTGTGACTCATTGCCATCATCCTTTGCATTCGTTGGGTTTGTACATCATATGTCTTGTCCACGGCAAATATTCGTTACTCAAAGCAGACAAAAACAAAAAAACCTGACACAGCATTTGCTTTGTCAGATTCTTCTCTTTGATTCTATTACATTAAGATCTTACTCCGAAAAATGATTTAATCTTAGCCATCATTCCTTTGTTTTGCTCTTCAAGCACCTGCAAAGGAACAGATTCGCCTAAGATGCGGCGGGCAATATTGCGGTATGCAATGGAAGCGCGGTTTTTCGGGTCCATCGCAATCGGTTCGCCGTGGTTGGAAGCTTTAATGACTTCATCATCATCAGCCACAATTCCGAGCAAATCGATCGACAAATGCTGTACGATTTCGTCGATATCCATCGTGTCACCGTTTTTCATCAAATGATTTCTGATTCTGTTTACAACGAGCCGCGGCGATTCAATATTTTCCTCTTGCTCCAGCAGCCCTATAATACGGTCAGCATCACGAACAGCTGAGATTTCAGGCGTTGTGACCACAATCGCTTTATCTGCTCCGGAAACGGCATTTTTGTATCCTTGCTCAATTCCGGCAGGACAGTCTATGATGACATAGTCATATTCCTGTTTAAGCTCTTGGACCATATTTTTAATTTGTTCAGGAGCAACAGCTGTCTTATCGCTCGTTTGAGCAGCGGGCATTAAATAGAGCAGATCATCGAAACGTTTGTCTTTTACGAGCGCCTGATGCATTTTGCATCTGCCCTCTACAACGTCTACAAGATCGTAAATAATTCTATTTTCAAGACCCATTACAACATCAAGGTTGCGCAGCCCTATATCAGTATCTACTAAGCATACACGCTTCCCTAAAATGGCTAAGGCGGTACCGAGGTTCGCAGATGTTGTTGTTTTACCTACTCCGCCTTTTCCCGAAGTTATTACGATAGCCTCACCCAATTCACATTCCTCCCTCAAGCCTTGTTAGATCAGGTCTTAAATGAGCCAAATGTTGAAGGCGTTCAATGACCATATTTCCGTCTGTATCTAAATAAGCACATTCCATTTCGTTCCCTTTTTGAATGTGGTCTGGGGAGCGATTTAACACGTGATTGATTCTTAATTGTGTCGGCAGCATTTCAGAGGCGGCGATGACCGCTTGATTATTTCCGTTAAATCCGGCGTGCGCGATTCCTTTAAGTGAGCCCAGAACAAAAATGTTCCCTCCGGCCCTGACTGTTCCGCCGGGATTCACATCACCGATCAGGAGCAAGTCGCCTTTCACCTGCAGCACTTGGCCTGAACGGACAATTTTTGAAACAGAAATAATTTCAGCTTCCTCTTTCATACGCTGTGCTTCTTTTTTAGTAATGACTTCACTGTCAATAGAATGAACAAACAAATCTTTCTTTGACGCAATCAATTCTGTCAGCTGTTCCTCTTGCTCCTTATATAAAAAGCGATTTCCCAGCTTAACATGGACGCTGATTTTCTGGCCTTTTCCATCCGTATATTGTTCAATTGACAGCATATTCTGAAGACCATCGAGAAGCTCATCAAAAGAACACGCATCATCCAGATGCAATGTTAACCCATTCTTTGTTCCTTTTATTGTTACATATTGCTGCTTTTTGGTCTTCACAATATTCACCTCAACAACATACTCATTTCGTCAAAAAAAGATAAAATCCTTTTTACTCATCTCTCAATTCTTTCTTTAGACTCATAAAAAATAATCTAAATGGCAGAACCAGAATAAGAGCGGCTGCAATATTTAATAAAATTGTCGGTATAAACCGGTCAAGTACAAATCCGTTAAACGTCATGATGTCTTTATGAATCAAAGACTGAATGCCGAATACGTAAAATTCGAGCAGGCAGACAGCGAGAACAGCTATCAATATCACCACAAATGCGTTTGTATGCAGCACTTTAAACGCTTTTGAAGCCAAATAGCATAACCCGGCAAAACCAAACATATAAACGCCTAATAGACTTGTATAATTCATGTCATATAGAAGACCAAAAATAAAGCCGTAAATCATCGCGTGTTTTTGGTTGATGAAAGCCGACATAAATATCAGTACAAGCATCAGAAAACGCGGGACGAGCACCTGATCATCTGTAACGAACGGAAAATGCACCAGATCTGTAAAAATGCTTTCCGCAGAAAAAACTAGCATCATAACGAAAGGGAGAAGGAAACGCTTCACGATCCTTCCTCCTCTGTATCGACAGTCGGCACATCCCGATTAACAACAATCACATTATTTAAATCGGTAAGGTCAGCCGCAGGTTTTACATAAGCAACTTTTGTTAATCCATAGGAATCTGACTCAATATCAGTCACTTCACCGATTGTCAGCCCCTCTGGGAAAACGCCGCCTGTGCCTGATGTTTCAATAAGATCGCCTTTTTTCACGTCTTGTTTATCCTTGCGCTCAATAATGGTCATCTTAAGACGTTTTTTGTCTTTGTCATATCCTTCGATCAGGCCGTAGCCTTTGCTGCCTTTTTTTCCGGATATTTTCGTCGCGACTCTGTTATTGCGGTCAGTATCGCTTAAAAGCTGAACCGTAGACGTAAAATTGTTAAGTCCGGAACTTTTGATCTTGCCGATTAATGCGCCTTTTTCGTTTGTAACAGCCATATCCTTCGCTACATTTTGCTGAGACCCTTTATTAATTGTGACCTGTTTCGCCCAATTATCAGGGCTTCTGGCAATAACCGTCGCTAAAATCGGCTTGTAATCTTTAATCGATTTGACGTGGCCAAGCTCGTCACGCAAGGATTTGTTTTCTTCTTCAAGTTCTTGAAGCTTGGCTTCATATTGTGTCTGTCCGTCCAGTTTCTCTCTCAGACGCTCGTTTTCTTTATATGTGTTTTTTAAATCATCAATGTTCTCAAATATCCCTGCAAAAAATTCGGCAGGCGTATGAAAAATATTTTGAAATACTCCCGTCGTATCGCCGATCACTTTCTCAGGCCAGGTGGTATTGCGGCCGCCCTTCAGCGAAAATCCAATCATAGCCACCAATATGATAATACACAGAAGTAATAGCATTAACCGTTTATTCGGCATCGTGTTACACCTCTTCTATTGAACTCCCGATTATCTAGTTTTTCCTTTGAAAAGATGGATGTGCTCCAGTGCTTTTCCTGTTCCGATCGCTACACAATCAAGCGGGTCTTCGGCGATAAGGACCGGCATTTTTGTTTCTTCGCTGATGACTTTATCCAAATTGCGAAGAAGCGCTCCGCCGCCGGTTAACACAATACCTCTGTCCATAATATCAGCTGCTAGCTCAGGCGGTGTTTTTTCAAGTGTGCTCTTCACTGCTTCAACAATTGTAGATACAGTGTCACGTAGAGCATTAGAAATTTCTTTTCCTGTAATTTCGATTGTTTTCGGCAGACCTGTCAGTAAATCGCGTCCGCGGATTTCCATATTATCGGATTCTTCAGGAGCTTCTGCAGATCCGATCTCCATTTTAATCGCTTCAGCCGTACGGTCACCAATCATCAGATTGTACGTTTTTCTGATGTAGTTGATAATTGCATCATCCATCTCATCACCGGCTACACGGATCGATTGAGACGTTACAATGCCTCCGAGGGAAATAATCGCAACCTCTGTCGTACCGCCCCCGATATCAACAACCATGCTTCCAGTCGGTTCCCAAACTGGCAGATTGGCTCCGATTGCTGCGGCAAACGGCTCCTCAATCGGATACGCATCACGCGCTCCCGCCTGTCTTGTCGCATCGATGACAGCGCGTTCCTCAACAGCTGTAATGCCTGATGGAACACAAACCATCACATATGGTTTTCTGGCAAACATGCCTTTATTTTTTATAGCTTGATTGATGTAATATTTCATCATCGTAGCCGTTGTTTCATAATCAGCGATAACGCCGTCTTTCATCGGGCGAAGAGCTACCACGTTGCCAGGTGTCCGTCCGATCATATTTTTCGCATCATTTCCGACAGCAACAATCGACTTCGTATCCGTTTGCAAAGCGACAACTGAAGGCTCTCTGACAACAATTCCTTTTCCTTTTACAAAAACAAGCGTATTCGCAGTTCCAAGATCTATACCAAGGTCTCTTGTACCAATTCCAAACATATGTATGTATCTTCCTTTCTTAAAGCAAAAATACCCTAAAGGGAAAAACTCATAAACTCTATTATAGCTTAATTCGACGAAAAAAAAAGTGTTACAAATATCCTTTTTCCTTTAAACTCACAAATTTTTTGTCCCCGATCACCAAATGGTCAAGCAGCTCGATGCCAATCAGGTTTCCGCATTCAAACAGCCGTCTTGTCACTTCAATATCTTCCCTGCTCGGCGTCGGATCTCCAGAAGGATGATTGTGAACACAGATAAAGGAAGCGGCAGATCGTTTAAACGCTTCTTTAAACACCTCCCGAGGGTGGACAATAGATGAATTCAGGCTTCCGATAAATACGGTGCGTTTATGGATGACTTGGTTTTTTGTATTTAAGTATAAACAGACAAAATGCTCCTGGGTTAAAAAGCGCATATCCTCCATGACAAGATTTGCGCCGTCTTCCGGGGAGCGAATGACGAAATGTTCTTCGTTGGCTAATTTATGAATCCGGCTTCCAAGCTCAACTGCCGCCAGTATTTGGACCGCTTTTACCATACCGATTCCCGGAATGCTCGACAGCTCTTCAACTGACGCTTCTTTCAGCAGACGCAGCCCGTCAAAAGAGCGCAGCAGCCGGTTTGACAGGTCCATAACAGATTCATGTTTAGTGCCTGTCCGCAATAATATAGCCAAAAGTTCATGATTCGCTAAGTTCTCGGCTCCGACTTTCAGAAGCCGTTCTCTTGGCTTTTCTTTCGTTGGGAAATCTCTGAGTTTTAATGGCAGATCGTGTATGATCAAGCACTCCTTTTCTTTCCCTTCCCGTTTATAGAACTGTCATCCCTTCATATCAAAATGGCGAAGAGCTCTCATCGTTTTTGATATAGGAAGGCCCATGACTGAATAATAATCTCCGTCTATTTTCTTTACAAAAAGCGCGCCTCTTCCTTGGATGCCGTATGCACCTGCTTTATCCATCGGCTCTTTTGTTTCAATATAAGTCCAAATCTCTTCTTCACTGAGGGGCCAAAACGTAACTTCTGTCTTATCATAAAAAGTTTCGCTGTGATTTTCGGCTTGTATGCTGACCGCAGTTATCACTGAATGACTTCGGCCTGAAAGCCTCCGCAGCATAGAAGCAGCTTCTTCTTGATCTTGCGGTTTGCCGAGACATTCGCCGTCCAGGCATACCATTGTATCAGCGCCGATAACGATTGCATGCGGATGGAGATCAGCTACAGCCTTAGCTTTTTGTTTTGCCAACCATTGGACGTTTTCTTCAGGTGAAAAGTTTCGATTTAATTTTTCCTCTACTTCACTGACAATAATGGAGTAGGGCAGCTGGAGAAGATCGAGGAGTTCTTTCCTGCGCGGAGATTGTGATGCAAGTATTAGCGGCTTTGTCATGTTTGTCATCCTTTCAGGGTTTGCTTAAGAAAAAAAGATACTCGTTTATCCTACCAAATCACGAGGCTTGTCACAATTTCAGAAAAATAACTTTTTCATGACAAAATAAAAAAAGCCTGTCACTAAAGGACGAAGGCTCAGGCATTTTCTCTTATTTAATGACGGCTAACAGCTCCTGCTGAGCCTTCCACCCGGCTTCAGCACTTGGGTCCTCTAATTCTTTTAATGCCTGCAAAATCGCTTTTTTCTCTCCTCCTTCAGACGTTTCTGTTTTACCAAGCGACTTTTCTATTTTCTCTACACTCGCTTTTGTAATGTCTTCACCAAGAATCGCCTTTGCTGCAAGCTCCGCTGTTTCCTTGAACGAATCTGTCATATCTGACTCTATTGATAAGGAAAGCTCCTTGCCTCCCCAAGCTTCAAAATCGCTGTCGATCAAAAGCTGTCCTAACTGCTGTGACACTTCCTTATCACCGGCTAAGCCTGCGATGACGTACGTATACCCGTCATCCTTTGACAGTGACACGGCGGAGTAGCCTTTTGCGGTCAGTTGTTCAGTTAACGTTTCGGCACCCTTTTCATTTGAGAATTTTCCGGCTTGTACAGCGTACGTTTTATATGTACCTTCAGTTTGTGCCGCTTGTTTTTCTGCGCCTGAGCTTTGTTTTTCAGCAGATGTATCTCCGGCTTTTGCTGTTTGGCTTCCTAGAGAATCATCTAAAGAGGCCGGTGCCGACGCTTCTTTATTGCCCGAGATGTTTAACGCGAATAACCCTAATCCAGTGCCTATGACGGCCGCAAAGGCAATCGTCGCCGCCACTTTTTTTACCGGCTTGGCCGCCCCGGCCTTTCCTTTTGAATACAGCTTTGTTTTTTTCTTTTGATAGGACTGAACGACTTTTGGATCCTCTTTAAACACCTTGTCCTCCTCGGAATCCCAGTTAAATTCATCTTCATCAGGATGTTCATGGGATGCCGCAACCTCTTGCTCTGCCTTTCTCTTTTCCTCCCAATTTGAAAATGTCATGCTTTTTTCCGTCTCAGTCTCAGGCGTCTCCTGTTCGTAAACCGTCTCTTCTTTTCCATTAATCGTCACCTTGAGGGCTTTTTCTGCGGCTTTACTGTTTTTTTTATTCTTTCTTTTTTTCAATTCCGCTTCCTCCCTTCATTTGCTTGACCGTTCTTGTCGGCTTTTCATGCTACACACTTTAGCACAGGCGAAAAAAAAAAGAACAAGACTTTTGTCGTCTTGTCCAAAAAACGTTCGTCAAATTTTTCAGCAGTCAGCCCAATGCCATTTTGATATAAAAAGAAATGATAGAGTCACCGTATAAATAAGCTAAAATGCTCCCTGCAGCAATTGCGGGGGCAAAGGGAAGCGGCTGTCTTTTGGCGAGTCTTCCAGTCAGGACAGCTGCCGCTCCATACAATGCACCTATCAAAACAGAAAAGAAAAAGGCAGCTGCCAGCATTTTCACACCAAGTACAAAGCCAATCACCGCAAATAATTTAATATCTCCTCCCCCTATTCCCCCATGGGTGATTGCGGCAATTAAGGCCAGGAATAGAAATCCGGCGGCCGCACCTAACAGGCCGGCATACCAGGAATCAAGCGGAGAAATCAATCTTGCAGCGGCCAGAACGGGAACAAAGAAAATTAATATCCGATTTGGTATCAGCATAAAATGAATATCTGTCACTGCAACGATGATGAGAAAAGAGATAAACACGAGAGCGGGAAACAGTTCCGGAGACGGGCCAAAGCGTATTCCTGCTGCCGCAAATAAACACGCTGTCACAAGCTCTGCCACAGGATACAGAAAAGAAATTCTGTGCCCGCAGCTTTTACATTTGCCTTTTTGGAAAAGGAATGACAGGATGGGGATTAATTCTGCCGGGGTTAATGTCCGCCGGCAAAACGAGCATGCCGAACGGGGCGTGATAATGGATATATGTAAGGGGATACGGCACCCGGCCGTATAATAAAATGAACCAAGGATAAGCCCGAGGATAAAGAGAATGGGAAGCATAGACAACACACCTTTACTCACTGTAGATTCTGGTATGGATTGTAGCAGAGTGAGCGGCCTGAACTCTAATCGGGAATATTCAATTTTACACATAAAAAACCCCGGCAGAATCTCATTTTCGATACTGCCGGGTGGATGCCTTTATTGCAATCTTTTGCGGATTTCAGAAATAAAATAAAGCGATCCGGTAATGAGCACAATTTCATTTGAGCCCTTTTTGCTTTCTATGAATTCAATCACATTGTCCGGGTCCTCATTCCAGCTTTTATTGCTGATTTCACTTGCATCATAGAGATCTTTTGCAAGAGAAGCACGCGGGAAATCAAAAGAAGCAAAATGGATCGCATGCGCTATGGTTTCCAATCTCTTAATCATATTGTGATACGGTTTGTCCTTTAACGCGCTAAATACCACAGAAATGCGGGAGTCAGGGAAACGCTGCTTCATCGTTTCCACCAGCTTTTCAACGCCTTCTTCGTTATGCGCACCGTCTAAGTATACGGGCGGATGTTCTTGAACAAGCTCTAACCGTCCCGGCCAAGCAGCCTTTACCAGCCCGCTTCTTAGCGCTTCATCACTGATATGGGCAATATCCTCCCTATTGAGCCACTCCGCAGCCAAAATGGACAAAGCCGCATTTTGTCTTTGATGGGTGCCGATCAGAGATGTTCGAACATCTTCATAACACTTCTCGCCCGTTTTGAATGAAAACTGTTCTCCGGCAGGCAGAGCCTCTTCATTGAAAATAACACATGTATCATGTAATGACTGGAACGGCGCAGCATGTCGTTCAGCTTCATGACGAATGACCTGTAGGGCTTCCGGCTGAGTAACAGCTGTAACGATAGGAATACCTTCTTTAATAATCCCGGCCTTTTCCCCAGCAATTTCTTCAATAGTATTTCCCAAAATGTTCATATGGTCGTGTCCAATGCTTGTGATCATAGTTAAAAGCGGTTCAACCACATTGGTAGAGTCGAATCTACCGCCCAAACCTGTTTCAAAAATAACAAAGTCGACCTTATGAAACTCAGCAAAATATAAAAATGCACAAGCCGTCATAATTTCAAATTCTGTCGGCTGGCCGTAGTCCGTTTGATCTAATGCTTCAACGTGCGGTTTAATCTGATTGACGAGTGTTGTCCATTCCTCATCTGAAATCGGTGTCCCGTTTACGCTGATCCGTTCATTAAACGTAATGATATAAGGTGACGTAAACGTTCCAACCGAATATCCGGCTTCTTGCAGCATAGAACGGATAAAAGCGACAGTTGATCCTTTGCCGTTTGTTCCTGCTACGTGGAACGCGCGGATTTTTTTTTCAGGATGGCCTAACCGCGCCATCAGCTGCTTCATTCGGCCGAGTCCGGGCTTCACTCCGAATTTCAGCCGCCCGTGAATCCAGCTGCGCGCTTCTTCATATGCAGTAAACAATGATAATCCCCTCTTTTATAAGACAAGGCGGTTTCTACAGAAACCGCCCCGGCTTTTCATTAGCCCTTCAGCTCAGCCATTCGTTTTTGAACAGCGTCACGCTTTGCCACATAATCTTTTTCTTTTTCACGTTCTTCATCAATTACGTGCGCAGGCGCTTTTTTCATAAATCCTTCATTTCCAAGTTTCTTTTGGACACGCTCGACTTCTTTCGTCAGCTTATCGAATTCTTTTTGCAGACGGGCAATTTCTTCATCAATATTAATTAAGCCTTCTAGCGGAAGAATAACCTCTGCTCCTGAGACAACAGCCGTCATCGCTTTATCAACAGCTTCGATATCAGTGCCGATTTTAAGTGCGCTCGGATTCGTAAAGCGTTCAACGTATGAACGGTTCGCCTCGAGGCGGGCTGCTATTTCGTCTGTGCTTGTTTTAATATACAGTTCAACCTGCTTGCTCATTGGCGTATTGACTTCACTGCGGATATTACGTACAGAACGGATCAGCTCAACGAGAAGCTTCATGTCAGCTGCCGCTTCAGTATCAGTATGTTCCGGCACTACAACAGGCCATTGACTTACTGTAATCGATTCCCCTTGGTGAGGAAGGTGCTGCCAAATTTCTTCCGTTAAGAATGGCATAAACGGATGGAGGAGGCGCATCGTTTGATCCAGTACGTAAGCAAGGATAGAACGGGTTGTTTTCTTAGCCGCTTCGTCCTCTCCGTAAAGCGGAAGCTTCGCCATTTCAATATACCAATCACAGAAATCGTCCCAAATAAAGTTATATAAATGGCGCCCGACTTCACCAAATTCATATCGATCAGCAAGCTGGGTCACATGCTCGATCGTTTCATTTAATCGCGTTAAAATCCACTTGTCAGCTACTGATTTTTCGCCTGACAGATCAAGCTCATCGTACGTCATGCCATCCATGTTCATTAATGCAAAACGGGAGGCATTCCAAATTTTATTGGCAAAATTCCAAGTCGATTCCACTTTTTCATAGCTGAAGCGCAGATCCTGGCCAGGAGAGCTTCCAGTCGCAAGGAAATAACGTAAAGAATCGGCTCCGTACTTGTCAATGACATCCATCGGATCGACACCGTTGCCAAGAGATTTACTCATTTTCCGGCCTTGCTCGTCACGGATTAAGCCATGAATTAAAACATCTTTGAACGGGCGCTCTTCTGTAAATTCAATCGCTTGGAAAATCATGCGAGACACCCAGAAGAAAATGATGTCGTACCCTGTAACGAGAACATCTGTCGGATAGTAGCGTTTAAAGTCTTCAGCCGTTACATCAGGCCAGCCCATAGTGGAGAAAGGCCAGAGCGCAGAACTGAACCATGTATCCAGTACATCTGTATCCTGTTCCCAATTTTCGCTGTCCTCAGGCGCTTCAAGCCCAACATGTAACTCGCCTGTTTCTTTATGATACCAAGCAGGAATGCGGTGGCCCCACCACAGCTGACGGGAAATACACCAGTCGCGGATGTTTTCCATCCAGTGTAAATACGTTTTTTCGAAACGGTCAGGCACAAAGTTAACTTTTTCTTCTTTCTTTTGCAGCTCAATCGCTGCATCAGCAAGCGGCTGCATGCGCACAAACCATTGTGTTGAAAGATAAGGCTCCACAACAGCCCCGCTTCGTTCACTATGGCCGACAGAGTGCATATGATCTTCGATTTTGAAGAGAACTCCCGCATCCTGTAAATCTTTCACGAGCTTTTTGCGGCATTCAAAACGATCCATACCTTGATATTGCAGGGCATTTTCATTCATCGTTCCGTCTTCATTCATGACAAGAATTCGTTCTAAATTGTGGCGGTTTCCAAGCTCGAAGTCGTTCGGATCATGAGCAGGCGTAATTTTCACTGCACCTGAACCAAATTCCATATCTACGTAGTCATCACCGACAATCGGAATTTCACGATTTGTAATCGGCAGGATTACCGTTTTTCCGATAAGGTGCTTATAGCGCTCATCTTTAGGGTGAACGGCAACAGCTGTATCACCGAGCATCGTTTCAGGACGTGTCGTCGCAATTTCAATCGAGCCTGAACCGTCTGTGAGCGGATAGCTCATATGATAGAACGCGCCCTGAACATCTTTGTAAATAACCTCAATGTCGGATAGAGCTGTTTTTGTTGCAGGGTCCCAGTTAATAATATATTCGCCTCTGTAGATCAGACCTTTTTCATAAAGCTTAACGAAAACTTCGCGAACTGCTTTGCTTAAGCCTTCATCCAGCGTAAAGCGTTCACGGGAATAATCAAGGCCAAGCCCTAATTTGGCCCACTGGCTGCGAATAAAGTCAGCGTACTCTTCCTTCCACTTCCATGTTTCTTCGAGGAATTTCTCGCGCCCCAAATCGTAGCGGGATTTGCCTTCTTCACGAAGTTTCGCTTCCACTTTAGCCTGTGTCGCGATGCCGGCGTGGTCCATACCCGGAAGCCACAGCACATCATAGCCCTGCATGCGTTTCATTCTTGTTACAATGTCTTGCAGCGTTGTGTCCCACGCGTGGCCAAGGTGAAGTCTTCCTGTTACGTTTGGCGGCGGAATGACAACAGCATATGGCTCTTTTGTCTGGTCACTGCCCGCTTCAAAAAATTTGCCTTTTAGCCAAAAATCATATCGGTCTTTTTCAACCGCTGCCGGATCGTATTTCGTCGGCATTGTTTGTTCATTTGTTTCCATGATAACCCTCCAGCATGTTTAAAAATGGCTGAGAACGAAAAAAGAGCTTTTCATCCCTATAAAAGGACGAAAAGCTCTTTCGCGGTACCACCTTTTTTCATGAACTCTATCAGTTCATGCACTTATAACGGATAACGGGTGTTTCCCGAATTTCTCTACTCTTCTTTCAAGAAATTATGCTCCCGGGCGACCTTCCAATCAGACAACATAAGAAGCCTTTCAGCAAACGGCTTCTCTCTCTGCATGCGCCTTTTTTGTACTCTTCCCGTTCTAAGCAGGTGTATTTATCAGCTCATTATATACATTATTTATGTTCTTTATTATAGTAAAAGTGTTTTTGATTCGTCAATCATCTTTTCCAAAAACACCGCTTTCTATACAAATGGGCAGGCACCTATTGCCCAAGTTTACATATGATGCTTGTAAATGCGTAGAGGAGGATGCACCGTGAAGAAACGATTCAGCTCTTATTCACTGCCGCCGTGGGTCAGGCAAATTCGGCTTGTATCCGCGCAAGTGATTATCCCCATTACAATTTTTCAAGGGATCAGAACCATTTTCTTTCCGACAACCTTTGATGTTTTGCTGCTCGCAATCCTAATCTTTTTAGCTTGCGCTCTTCATTTAGAATGGATATAAACAAACAAGTCCGCGCCATTAAGACGTGGACTCGTTTTCAGCCTGAAATTTTTTCTCTTGTTCAATCTGATGAATTTTCATCACAAACGGCTCTATATTTTTCATTTGCCAGTAAGCCTTTAATAAATGCGCACATTCATCTTTTTCATGCTGTCTTTTCCCGGTTTGATAACGGTTCAGCACCTTGTACATGGCTGCCGGATATGCCATATAGCTGAGAAAAAGACTGACCTCGGCTTCACGCAAAGGGAATGATTTCGTGTATGCATAAAACCATTCGACGCATTCCGGACAAGCTTTCGGAAAGCCTCTGAACATTTTTGTATAAAAGCCGAGCAAGTCGTTTTGCGGCGGGCCGGCAGACGCTCTTTCGAAGTTTGTGAAATACCCGGTCCCGGCGTCATTATACAGAAAATGGTGTATAGATAGGCTGCCGTGGTTCATCACAACCCTTGAGATGCCCTTTTCTTTTGCCGACTCATACCAGTCCTCCAACCGCTCCAGTGCAAAGTTCACCGCGGAAATGGTTTCTGAAAAATAGGTTACGGCTTGGAGTTCAAAAGGGGAAAGGTACCATTCCTTCTCCGCTCTGTCCACAAACTGTTCATAGAAAATTTTATCATTTTCCCACTTTTTTTTCGTTTCTCCGTAATAACGTTCAATATCATCACGGCTGACCTTCATTTCCTGCGCAGTTCTCTCGTGAAGACGGGCTGCTTCTCTAAATAAATAAGCATGTTTCTGATCCCGTTCTTCCTCTTGGTCAAATTGGAGCCAAGGCATTAAATAATAGGAATCTCCTGATTGTACGCCCGCTGAGAAAAACTCACCACTATTTGTTCTGTAAACGGGAACAAATGAACGAAAACCTTTTTCCTCAATCGCCACCATATGATCTGTAAACTGTTTGCTGCGAACCGATTTCAATTTTTTCAAGGCGAATACGCCGTAGTCTGTATACACTTTCCATACAAGAGGACTGACAGGCTCAATAAATTGAGCAGTCAGTCCGTATTCCTGAAGAACCGATTGGGTTTCTTCCATTCCATTCACCACATTTTCCGATCGCTTACGGCTTACGCATGGCTGTTGTTATATTGAGGAATATAAAGGATTTGGCCTGCTTTCAATTCATCATCCAAAGCTAAGGAATTCATCCTGATCAGCTGCTGGGAGGTGATTTCATACCGTTCGCATAAACGTTCGATCGTGTCTTCCTGCTGAACAATGCATATTTTCATTCTCGAAAATTCATCCTCTTCTCTCGTAAAGAGTTTTGTTAAATAAAGAGAATTATTACTTTCTTTTGTTTGAGATTCCTTCGTTTCAGCAGCAGGAGTAACCCTAGGAACAGCATCCGCTTCCTTCCTTTCAGTCTCAGATGTTTCAGGCAGCTGGAAGGATTGAAAAGGTGTTTCTTCCTCAGGCTCTTCAGCCGGAGGTATTTTTCTCACTTCAATTTCAAAGCTTTCTTCCCCTTGTTCTTCCTCCTCCAATAGTTTAGGCGCTGAATAAAAAGAATCCCCATCTTCTTGTTCGGGCAGGAAGGTGCGGTATGCCGGTGCAAGCTCTTCTTCTTGAGATGCCTCCTCCGAGCTTGCTTTTTGATTAGTAGGATGATGTGAATCGGCTTCGGCATTCTCCGCATATGCAGCTGATGCTGGTTTCCTCTCTCTACTTGCCTCTATAGAGAGAACCGCCTCAGTCACAGTCTCCGAAGCTTCATCCGCTTCTTGACGGAGTGCGGGCTCAGCGTGCTCCGGTTGATCTGTTTCTTTCTCTTCTTGACGAAGTACAGGCTCAGCGTGTTTCGGTTGATCTGCTTTTTTCTCTTCTTGACGAAGTGCAGGCTCAGCGTGTTCCGGTTGATCTGCTTTTTTCTCTTCTTGACGAAGTACAGGCTCAGCGTGTTTCGGTTGATCTGTTTCTTTCTCTTCTTGACGAAGTACAGGCTCAGCGTGTTTCGGTTGATCTGCTTCTTTCTTTTCTTGACGAAGTGCGGGCTCAGCCTGTTCCGGTTGATCTGCTTCTTTCTTTTCTTGACGAAGTACGGGCTCAGCCTGTTCCGATTGATCTGCTTCTTTTTCTTCTTGGCGAAGTACGGGCTCAGCCTGTTCCGATTGATCTGCTTCTTTTTCTTCTTGGCGAAGTACGGGCTCAGCCTGTTTCGATTGATCTGCTTCTTTCTCTTCTTGGCGAAGTACGTGCTCAGCCTGCTCCGGTTGATCTGCTTCTTGACGAAGTGCGGGCTCAGCCTGTTTCGATTGATCTGCTTCTTTCTCTTCTTGGCGAAGTACGTGCTCAGCCTGCTCCGGTTGATCTGCTTCTTGACGAAGTGCGGGCTCAGCCTGTTCCGATTGATCTGCTTCTTCATTTTGAGCCTCTTGACGCAACGCATATTCAAGAATAGAGGACACTGGTGTTTCTGCTTTTTCCTCTTCAATTGCAGTCTCTTCTTGTAGCTCAGCTTCCAAAGCAGGCGATTCTTCTGCTCCAGAACCTTCACGAAGCTCTGCCTCTGCTGGAGAGTCCGCGTCTATCCGAACATCTGCTAATGCAGCTGCTGGCTCTGGTGTTTCTTTTTCTGCTTTAACGATCTCTTGAATTTCTATTTCTGATGCATTAGGTTCTGGCTCAGCTTCTTCTGTTTCCGATTCTTCACGAGACTCCGCTTCCGGCATTACAAGCTCTGCTGGCTCGGCTTCTTCTTTCACATCTTCTCGCGCCTCTGGTTCTGAAGCAACTGATTCCGGAGGCGCAGATTCTGCTTTTTCTGTTTCCAACTCTTCACGAAGCCCGGTTTTCGAGACAAAAAGTTCTGGCGGTTCATCCTGCATAATTGCTTCCTCTGCCGGATCTGCATCCGTTTCTAATGCACTGTGTATCGGCGGCTCAGAAAGCTCTTCCTCTCTAAATGCCGCAGGAGCTTCATATAGAGGAATCTCCGGCTCTTTATTTGCCGTATCATCCAAAAGCCCTTCGATCGCTAAATCAGCCTGAATCGTTAAAATACGCGAATCCGTTAATTGATAGTCAAATGCGTCAATAAAGACGAAGACATCCTGTAAATGGCTCACTTTATTTTTCGGAATGGTAATATCCACAGGAAAACAGTGAGTCAGTTCCGCACTTCCATCCTCTCTCTTTCTGACTTCTTCAACAAACCGCTTATCTGTATAAAACTCTTCAGTATGTTTGTTTTGATCTATGTTGTACTCACCTGTAAGTTCAAGCGATCCTCTGATTGATACATAATCATTTACTTCCTGAACCCTAATATCAGGATCTAATGAAATAGAAAGCAGTTCAGAAACTTCCTGTCCTTTTTGGAAACAGATCGATTCTTCTACAGAAAATTGCAATCGATGATTTTGCGGCAAGTTCATATCCTCCTTTCATCTAATCCTTAAAATTAGATGTCACTAAAGGTGTATGTATGAACTGGGGAAAATATGAGTGGGAGAGCACAGAAAAAACCGGTACAAGGATGTCCTTGATACCGGTTTTTCACTCTTATCCGCGGCTGATCTCAGCGAATACTTTCTCAGCTGCCTGGATTGTTTTTTCAATATCTTCATCAGTATGGGCCGTTGAAAGGAAAAGGCCTTCAAATTGTGATGGCGGAAGGAATACACCTTCATTTGCCATCCCTTTATAATATTTAGCAAACAGCTTTAAATCAGATGATTTAGCTGTTTCATAATTGATGACAGGTTCGTTTGTAAAGAAGAAACCGATCATCGAACCTGCGCGGTTAAAGGTATGCGGAATGCCATGAGCCTCAGCCGCTTTTGAAATGCCTTCTTCCAGCCTGTCACCTTTTTTGATGAAATTCTTGTAGGAATCAGGTGTCAGCTGTTTTAATGTTTCTAAGCCAGCCGTCATCGCAAGCGGGTTACCTGACAATGTACCGGCCTGATAAATCGGTCCGCTCGGAGCGATCTGCTCCATGATTTCAGCCTTGCCTCCATAAGCGCCGACAGGAAGTCCGCCCCCGATCACTTTTCCTAAACAAGTCAGATCAGGCGTTACGCCGAAATAGCCTTGAGCACAGTTATAATCGACCCGGAAGCCTGTCATCACTTCATCAAAAATCAGCAGGGAACCGTATTGCTCAGTGATATCACGCAGACCTTGCAGGAATCCTTCTTGCGGCGGAACAACCCCCATATTTCCGGCAACCGGCTCTACGATAACACCCGCAATGTCTTCACCGAATTGCTGGAAAGCAAGCTTTATGCTTTCTAAATCATTGTACGGAACGGTGATGGTGTTTTTCGCAATGCCTTCAGGCACACCAGGGCTGTCAGGCAGACCAAGAGTGGCCACTCCTGAACCTGCTTTAATCAAGAGAGAATCGCCGTGCCCGTGGTAGCAGCCCTCAAATTTTAAAATCTTGTTGCGGCCTGTATAGCCTCTTGCCAATCGAAGGGCACTCATTGTGGCCTCTGTTCCGGAGCTGACCATTCGTACAATTTCTACAGATGGTACACGATCAATGACGAGTTGTGCCAGTTCATTTTCCACCTCAGTCGGAGCCCCGAAGCTTGTCCCGTATTCAGCCACTTTTTTGAGGCTCTCTACGACGCGGTCATTTGTATGCCCTAAAATTAAAGGTCCCCATGACAAGACGTAGTCAATATATTCATTACCGTCAATATCAAAGATTTTTGAGCCTTTTCCGCGCTCCATAAAAATCGGATCCATGTCTACCGATTTAAATGCGCGAACGGGACTGTTCACACCGCCCGGCATGAGTTTTTGCGCTTCTTTAAAAGCCGCTTTTGATTTTTCATAGCTTCTCATCTGCCTCAACTCCTGTCAACTGAATAAAATTACTCCGCAAGCCATTTCGCTGCGTCTTTCGCATGGTACGTAATAATTAGATCGGCACCTGCGCGCTTCATGCTTGTCAAAATTTCTAGCACAATTTCTTTTTCTTTGATCCAGCCGTTCTGCGCTGCAGCCTTCACCATAGAATACTCTCCGCTTACATTATAAGCGACGAGCGGCAAAGCAAACTCATTTTTTACGTCACGCATGATATCCATATATGAAAGTGAAGGTTTGACAATTAAAAAGTCCGCGCCTTCCTCAACATCTGATTGTGCTTCGCGGAGTGCTTCCATACGGTTGGCAGGGTCCATCTGATATGTTTTGCGGTCCCCGAATTGCGGCGTGCTGTTTGCTGCATCACGGAACGGACCGTAAAACTCACTTGAATATTTTACAGCGTAAGACATGATTGGAATATTGACGAATCCTTCTTTATCAAGCGCTTCTCTGATCACTGTAACAAATCCGTCCATCATGTTTGATGGCGCAATGATATCCGCACCAGCTCTCGCTTGGCTGACAGCTGTCTGCGCCAAAAGCTCCAGCGATTCATCATTGAGGATGACTCCGTCTTTGACAAGTCCGCAATGGCCGTGGTCTGTATATTCGCACAAGCATGTATCAGCAACAACAACCATCTCAGGGAAGTGTTTTTTAATTTCTGTAATGGCTTTTTGAACGATGCCGTGATCATGGTACGCTTGCGTTCCGCAATCATCTTTTTCTTCCGGGATGCCGAACACGATGACAGATTGAATGCCCAATTTGACCAGCTCTGCCACTTCATCCTTCAATAGATCTAATGATACATGGTAAACATCCGGCATTGACGGAACAGCTTTTTTGCCTTCCAGCCCTTCAACGACAAAAATCGGATAAATAAAATCTGATGGATGCAAACGCGTTTCCTTTACCATCTCTCTCATTGCTTTTGAGGACCGCAGGCGGCGGTGTCTGTTAAATGATTGACTCATATTCTCTCTTCCTCTCTTGACATGCTGCACATTAACTCAAGCATGCCGTCTATTGTAAATGTGTCAGGCGTATGTGATGTGATGCCATACGACAGCAGGGCGTCCCTTGTTAAAGGTCCGATGCTGATACATGACGTCCTGTTCGCCTGCCACTTTTTCAATTCTTCTCCTAAGACATGCATAAACGTATGTACGGTTGATGAACTCGTAAATGTCACATAGTCAAATGAATATTGGCCCGCAGCCTCTTTCAGTGCCACGATGCCTTCTTCATCCGGAATCGTTTCGTAAACAACCCATTCCTTCACTTCAAAACCAAGCGGGACAAGTTCTTGTTTGATCACATCACGTGACAAATTGCCTTTAATCACTGTAATTCGTTCCGCCGGTTCAGCATGCTGCTTAAGGGCCTCCGCCAATTGTTCAGCGATATAGTCCTTAGGCATTGCATCAACCGATACGTTATGCGTTTCCAAGCGGCGAGCCGTTTTTTCACCAACAGCCGCAATTTTTTTATGAGCAGGAAGAAAAAGCTGATTTTCCTGTAGATAAGAAAAAAAGAAGTCCGCTCCGTTCACACTTGTAAAAACAAGCCAACCAGGCGCAGCAAGATCCTCTTTCACCTGTTTCGCAACATCATTCGGCAAAGCGCGTCGAAACGTAATCAAAGAGGTCAAAACCGCTTTTCCGCCAAGCGCCTCCACTTTTTGCTGAAACGATTTTGCCTGCGCCTTATTCCGGGTGACTAGCACTGTTTTTCCTTTCAGTGGAAAATCATTTTCCATCCTCATCAAGCTCCCGTTTTACACGATCAATTAATTCTTTGGCTCCTTTGTCAGCCATAAGAGCGGCACAGCGCTTTCCGACTTCCTCCGGATCGTTTCCGGTGACGGTTTCTTTAAAAATGATTTTGCCGTCAGGAGAAGCGACAAGCCCTGTCAATTCAATTTCATCCTGTCCGTTTAACACTGAGTATCCTGCGATCGGAACCTGGCAGCCGCCCTCCATCGCGTTTAAATAAGCACGTTCCGCCAACACGGTCCGTTCTGTATATTCATCTGTAAACTGAGAAAACAACGCCAATAGCTCTTCATCAGATTCTCGGCACTCAATCGCCAGTGCTCCTTGGCCCACAGCAGGCAAACAGCGCTCAGGCTCGAGAAATTCGGTTACGACGTCTTG
Source organism: Bacillus sp. G16 (assembly GCF_021282335.1). Taxonomy (NCBI): domain Bacteria; kingdom Bacillati; phylum Bacillota; class Bacilli; order Caryophanales; family Bacillaceae; genus Bacillus; species Bacillus sp. G16. The sequence goes on from NZ_JAJSOZ010000004.1 coordinate 162,733, forward strand.
CTTCCAGCCCATTCTGGAAAGGCCGGCAGCAGCTAAAATAATCGCGTCATAATCCTCAGTTTCCAGCTTTTGAAGTCTCGTATCTATATTACCCCTAATCCATTTAATTGTAATGTCAGGACGCTCGATCAAAAGCTGTGCGCTTCTTCTTAAACTGCTTGTGCCAATAACAGCGCCTTCCTTCATTTCTGAAAGCTTTACGCGATTCTTTGAAATAAGGGCGTCACGAGGGTCTTCCCGTTCAGGAATACAGCCGATCACAAGTCCTTCAGGCAAAACAGCAGGCATGTCCTTCATGCTGTGTACCGCCATATCAATGTCTTCATTTAAAAGCGCTTGTTCAATCTCTTTGACAAACAGCCCTTTCCCGCCCACTTTTGAGAGCGTAACGTCGACGATCCGGTCGCCCTTTGTCACGATTTCTTTTATTTCAAAGGTAAACGAAGGATTGATTTCTTTTAGTTTTTGAATGACCCATTTTGTTTGAGTCATAGCGAGTTTGCTCCGTCTGGAACCTACCTTAATCGTTCTCATATTTTTCTTTCCTCCCGAATCTGCTTGGGACATCATTTAACTGAACCAATGGAATTGCGACAGGCTTCCCAGCAGGAAATAATTGATCATCAGCACGAGAAAACAAGCCGTATTCCACAGTGCAGCGACCTTTCCTTGCAGCTCTTTAATCAGCCTGATATAAAGATAGTAGCTGTACAGCAGCAGGACGACAAACGAACCAAGCACTTTGGCATCGAACCAATACAGCGTTTCTAGTGAGACATACGCCCAAATGACGCCGAGAATCAAACTCAGCAACAGCATCGGAACCCCGATGACATTCAGAACATATGCCATATAATCAAGCTTAGACAAATCTTCTATTCTCAACAGCCATTTTCCCCATTTTTTCTTTTTCAGCAGATGATATTGAAACATATATAGCACAGAAAAAACGAAAGAAAGGGAAAAAGCGCCGTATGAAAGAATCGCCATTGTAATATGAATCACCAAAAGCTCGGATACTAGCTGTCCGGAAAAAGCAGCTGATTGCTGCTCTGTCGGTGAAAAGGTATGAATGGCGATCATAGAGAATCCTATTACATTTGTAAAAAACACGATAAAGTCAACTCGTAACAGCTTTGTTAAAACAAGTGACAGCGTGACAAGCACCCAGGCATAAAAGTAAAGCGCCTCCGTCACATTTAATACTGGAAACCGCCCCGTCACCCACATAAAATAGGCCAAATACACGGTTTGCAGAGTCCAGACAATAGAAAGCAACCAGAAGGCCATTTTTCCAGCCTTCCGGTTGTGTTGAAGAAAATCTATAAAATAAAAGAGTACACTTAATGCGTAAATGACGATTGTTCCCTCATTAAGTCTTGCCATTGCAGTATCAATCATTCAGCATTCACTCACTTACAAGTGGGGCAAAGCCCGCTTTTGATTCAGCCTTCTTAAAAGAATGGACCTTTTGGCTGCTTTCGACAGTTTTTATCATTTGACGGCCCGCAGCTTCTTCAATATCAAAGATCTGCATAAACAAGGCCAGCTTTTCTTCAGAATCAGCATCTGCTGCAAGCTCTTTCACCTTTAATATCGGATCGCGCAGCATTTGATTAATGATACTTTTGGTATGTTTGTTCAACAGTTTTTTCTCTCTTGTGCTCAAGTGCGGCAGCTTCCGCTCGATACTGTCCATCGTTTCTGACTGGATGGCAAGCGCCTTTTCGCGCAATGCGGAAATAACTGGCACAACCCCAAGTGTATTCAGCCATTGTTTAAACTCCACAATGGTTTCTTCAATTAACAGTTCAACTTTTTCAGCGGTTTCTCTCCGCTCTTTCATGTTCGCTTCTACAATGCCTTCCAGATCATCGATATCATAAAGGAAAACACCTTCAAGGTCATTCAGCGCCGGATCAAGATCTCTTGGCACAGCAATGTCCACCATAAACAGCGGACGTCCCTTACGAAGCTTATTCGCGTTTTCCATCATCTCTTTGGACACGACAAAATCACTTGCGCCGGTTGAACTGATAAGAATATCGGCCTCCGCAAGCGCGCTTTCAAGCTGATTCAAGCTTCTCGCTTCACCGGAGAAACGGTCTGCAAGCTCCTTCGCTTTCAAGTAAGTTCGGTTAATGACAGTAACCTTGCCGATTCCCTGTCCGTGCAGGTTTTCCGCTGCAAGCTCGCCCATTTTTCCCGCACCGAGAATCAATATGTGCTTGCTTGAAAGGTTTCCGAAGATTTTTTTCGCAAGTTCAACTGCTGCATAGCTTACTGACACTGCATTTGAGCCAATGTCTGTTTCAGCGTGAGTCCGTTTACCCACCGTAACAGCCTGCTTAAACAGCTCATTAAAAATCGTCCCGATCGTTTTTTCTAGCTGAGCTGTTTTAAAGCTGTCGCGCACCTGGCCGAGAATCTGCGTTTCGCCAATCACCATCGAATCAAGTCCGCAGGCTACACGGAATAAATGCTCAACAGCCGCGTCGCTCTCGTAAAATGTTAAGAACGGTGACAGCTCTTCTTTGCTTAGTTGAAACCAATCAGCTAAAAACTTTTTTATATAATAACGGCCGGTATGGAGCTGGTCGACTACCGCATAAATTTCAGTGCGGTTGCAGGTGGAAACGATGATGTTTTCAAGAATGCTTTTCTCTTCTTTCAGCTGCACCATCGCTTCTGCCAGCTCATTTGGCTGAAAGCTTACTTTTTCACGTATCTCAATAGGGGCGGATTTATAATCTACTCCCACAACAAGTATATGCATCGCTTTAATTACACCCCCAACACCCAATCTTTATTTATAATCATTCTAACATAGAACTCATTATTTATAATAATTATAACATAGTTTCTTTCGCAAAATGTGAACAGATTTTAAAATTCTTATGCTATATTAGAAAAAGCTTCACGCAAAAGAAGCATTCCTATTGACAATACCAAAAACAGCAGAATTTTACTACACATCAGCTCTAAAAAACAAGAAGGTGATATTTGCATGAAACAAAAATCAATTTTATTCCCTTGTCTGCTCCTTGCCGCTTCTGTATATGCATGGCTTGAGAGCGGCCAAGCTGAACTGTTTTCAGGGCAGGATCAATGGCCTGTTCTCCTCATGCTGTTAGGCGCTGCCTTTGTATATCAAGGAAAAAAAGAAGCCGTCACACCCCATTTTTTTATCGGTTTGCTTCTTTTCGGGATTGGTTTGCACTTTTTTGCAAAGCCGAAATGGACATGGTGGCCGGATGATTTTGAAATGCTTCTCTTTCTGATCGGTTTTTCGCTCTTTGTTTCAACCGTTCAGAAAAAAGAATATGTATATGAAGCTGTGTCGATGATTTGTTTTTCCCTGTTTTTGTACTTTTTCAAACAAATAATGGCGTGGCTTGAGTCTGCTCGTATTCCGACAGCGCTTCTGAAAGAGTATTGGCCGTTTGTCTTTATTGGAATCAGTTTATTGTTATTATTGATAAAACGAAAAAAATCTATACGATAAATAAAACCGGCAGAGAGTATTCTCTACCGGTTCAGCGTGTTGACAAACCCTCGCATTCGTTGTCAAGCCTGCGCGTCGGTGCTCACGAATTAGAACATTCGCTCCGCTCCAATGCTCGCCTTTCCTAGACTTCAAAGGTTTTCAATTACGCTGAAAAAAGATGACAAAATCCTAAAACTGAAATCATTTTAGGATTTTTCAACAATTTAAAACCGGCAGAGAGTTTCTCTACCGGTTTATCATTTTTTTGATCGCTCCCCAAGCTTCATCTTTCCCCTTTTTCGTTTCTGAGGAGAAGAGAATCAGTTCGTCTTCCGGATCAATATTTAATGTCTGTCGGACAACCTTCGCGTGTTTGTCCCATTTTCCTTTCGGGATCTTATCCGCCTTTGTAGCGATAACAATAACAGGAATGCCGTAATACTTTAAGAATTCATACATCTGTACATCATCATTAGACGGCGCATGCCGCAAATCAACGATCTGCACCACTGCTTTCAATTCCTCGCGTGTTGTGATGTAGGTTTCAATCATTCTGCCCCAAGCTTCACGCTCAGATTTTGACACTTTGGCAAAACCGTAGCCCGGTACATCCACAAAATGCAACTCATCATTGATAATGTAGAAATTGAGCGTTTGTGTTTTTCCCGGTTTAGATGATGTTCTCGCAAGATTTTTGCGATTGATTAATGAATTGATAAAAGATGATTTTCCCACGTTCGATCTTCCGGCCAGTGCAATTTCCGGAAGCCCGCCCTCAGGGTACTGTTCCGGCTTAACTGCACTGATCACGATTTCTGACTTTGTGACTTTCATTTCTTCTCTCCTACTAAGGCATGTTCCAAAACTTCGTCTAAGTGGGACGCCAATATAAATGTCAGCCCTTCTCTGACGCTTTCCGGAATATCCTCTATATCTTTTTCATTCTCTTTAGGCGCAATGATGGTCGTTAATCCCGCTCTATGCGCACCAAGCGCTTTTTCCTTCAATCCGCCGATCGGCAGCACACGTCCGCGTAGCGTGATTTCCCCAGTCATGCCGACTTCGCGTGAAACCGCCCGCCCAGTTAAAGCAGAAACAAGCGCTGTCGCCATCGTAATACCGGCTGACGGACCATCTTTAGGCACCGCACCCTCAGGTACATGTATATGAATATCATACTTCTCATGAAAGTCAGGTTCAATGCCAAGTTCTTCTGTTTTTGAACGCACATAGCTGAATGCAGCCTGAGCTGACTCTCTCATGACATCTCCGAGCTTTCCTGTCAGGATCAATTTTCCTTTCCCCGGAGAAAGCGATACTTCAATCGACAGCGTATCTCCGCCGACGGTTGTATAGGCAAGCCCTGTAACTACACCTATCTGGTCTTCTGTTTCAGCTTGTCCGTATCTGAAAATGCGTTTTCCGATAAAGTCCTGAAGATTCTTCTCAGTGACCGTAATCCGTTTTCGCTCTTCAGCAACAATGGCTTTTGCGGCCTTACGGCAAATCGCGGCAAGCTGGCGTTCAAGGCTTCTCACACCCGCTTCTCTCGTATAGTAGCGGATGATATCGAGAATCGCCTGGTCACGAAGCTGCAAGTTGCTTTTCTTAAGCCCGTGTTCCTTGATTTGCTTTGGAAGCAGGTGGTCTTTTACAATTTCGAGCTTTTCTACTTCTGTATAACCCGCAATATTAATAATTTCCATTCTGTCTCTAAGCGGGCCCGGGATCGTGGCCAAATTGTTCGCCGTTGCGATAAACAGCACTTTTGATAAATCAAAGGTTTCTTCAATATAGTGATCACTGAAGGTGCTGTTTTGCTCTGGATCAAGCACTTCAAGCATAGCAGATGACGGGTCGCCTCTGAAATCAGATGACATTTTGTCAATTTCGTCTAATAAGAAGACCGGATTCAGCTTGCCGGCTTTTTTCATGCCTTGAATAATGCGTCCAGGCATTGCTCCGACATAGGTCCGTCTGTGTCCGCGGATCTCTGATTCGTCACGCACGCCGCCGAGTGAGATTCTGACGAATTTCCGGTCCAAGCTTTTTGCAATTGATTTGGCTAAAGACGTTTTCCCGACACCAGGAGGTCCCGCCAAGCAGAGAATCGGACCTTTCAGGGATTTTGTCAGCTTCTGGACAGCCAAATATTCTAAGATACGTTCTTTCACTTTTTCAAGTCCGTGATGCTCTTCGTCCAAGAGGCGTCCTGCCTCTTTCAAATCAAGCTTATCATCTGTCTCATCCGTCCACGGAAGAGCAATCAGCCAGTCGATATAGTTGCGGATGACAGAGCTTTCTGCGGAACTTGACGGAATTTTTTCGTATCTGTTCAATTCCTTAAGCGCGGTTTCCTTCACATGGTCAGGCATGCCTGCTTCTTCGATTTTTTCCGTCAGTGTCTGAACTTCGCCTGTTTTGCCTTCTTTATCGCCAAGCTCTTTTTGGATCGCCTTCATCTGTTCACGCAAGTAGTATTCCTTCTGCGTACGCTCCATCGAACGTTTGACGCGCTGGCCGATCTTTTTCTCGATCTCAAGCACTTCTTTTTCATTGTTAATAAAATCAATAACCTTGTTCAGCCTGTCTTTGACGTCAGCCGTTTCTAAAATATCCTGCTTGTCCTTTAGTTTAAGAGGCAGGTGAGAAGCAACGATGTCTGCCATTCTCCCTGGCTCTTCGATATCAGTAACCGCGGCGTATGTTTCGGCCGAGATTTTTTTAGAAATTTTTATGTACTGATCAAAGTGATCTAACAAAGTCCGCATCAATGCTTCGTCTTCTGTATCTTTCGATTCATCTTCATGAATCAGCTGAATGTCGACCGACGTGTAATCCTCATGCTCATTGTATTTGACGATTTGGGCGCGCTTAAGGCCCTCAACTAACACACGAATCGTACCGTTCGGAAGCTTCAGCATTTGCTTAATTTTTGTATAGGTGCCGACAGTAAAAATCTCATCTTCACCCGGTTCGTCTATCGAAATATCCTGCTGAGTGGCTAAAAATATCATATGATCATGCATCATTGCCTGTTCAAGGGCCTGAACCGACTTGTCACGTCCTACATCTAAATGCAAAACCATCGTCGGGTACACTAATAAACCTCTTAAAGGGAGGAGCGGGATGCTGCGTTTTAATTCTTCTGCCATGTGACTGACACCTCCGTGACTTTAGTATGAACCATTATAATACAACTTTTTCATCCTTGTACAATAAACGGCATGGTTCCATTTTCTATAAAACAGTCTCCTCGTAGTATACCCTTTCTTTCTGATATGAAAAAGGAAAAGATGTCCTTCATGAAAAAAACCCTATTTTAAAAAATAGGGTTAAACGGATTCTTTATTGATTTCAATATTAAACGGTTTTTGTTCCGTTGGCGGATTCACTAAAATTTCATCAAGCACTTCCTGGAACGTCTTTACTGCAATAATCGTGATTCCATCAATCTGCTTTAAAATCGACTGCTGATTTTCATATGGAATAATCACCTTTTTCGCACCGGACTGCTTGGCCGCTTTTATTTTCGGAATCACGCCTCCAATGGGTTTCACAAGACCGTTCAAGCTGATTTCACCCGTCATGGCAATGGTATTGTCAATTGGAATTTTGTGAATCGCCGAGAAAATTCCTGCAGCCATCGCGATGCCCGCCGACGGACCGTCAATTGGAATCCCTCCTGGGAAATTGATGTGAATATCATAATCAGACGGCTTCATTCCCATTGTCCGGAGCACGGTTAACACATTTTCAACCGAACCCTTCGCCATGCTTTTTCGCCGGATTGATTTTGATTGGCTCCCGATGCTTTCTTCTTCAGCTATTCCCGTGATATTAATTGATCCTTTATCCTGAGCCGGAGTTACACTCACTTCGATTTCCAGCAGCGACCCGCTGTTAGGTCCATATACGGCAAGCCCATTTACAATGCCGACCTGCGGTTCAGCGCCGATTTTCTGTTCGTGCTTTGGAGTAAGCTGGCTGGAATGAATGACCCATTCAATATCCTCAATCGTAATGTCTTTCCGATTCTCCGTTACCGCCATTCCCGCTGCGATTTGAATCATATTAACAGCTTCCCGCCCATTCCGCGTATAGCTGGTCAGCAGATCCAGACTTTCATCGGAAATGTTTTTTTCAATTTTATCCGCTGCTGTTTTGGCAACGGTTTTCAGCTCATCCTTTTCAAGCTCACGGAAAAACACCTCTAAACAGCGGGATCGGATAGCTGGCGGAATTTCGTTCGGCATTCTTGTCGTCGCGCCAATCAGACGAAAATCAGCCGGCAGCCCATTTTGAAAAATATCGTGAATATGATTCGGGATTTGTGTGTTTTCCTCACTGTAATACGCACTGTCTAAAAAGACTTTTCTGTCCTCAAGCACCTTCAGCATTTTATTCATTTGAATAGGATGCAGCTCCCCTATTTCATCAATAAACAGCACACCGCCATGGGCATGGGTAACAGCTCCCTGTTTCGGCTGCGGAATCCCCGCCTGTCCCATTGCTCCGGCCCCTTGGTATATGGGGTCATGGACAGAGCCGATGAGCGGATCGGCAATTCCTCTTTCATCAAAACGAGCTGTTGTCGCATCGAGTTCCACAAAAACAGCCTGTTCTTTAAACGGTGATTGTTTATGTTTTTTCGCTTCTTCTAACACAAGCCGTGCAGCAGCTGTTTTCCCGACGCCCGGAGGTCCATAGACAATGACATGCTGTGGATTCGGCCCGCATAAAGCCGCCTTTAATGCTTTAATACCGTCTTCCTGTCCGACGATATCTTGAAAGCTTTTGGGGCGGACCTTTTCAGATAATGGCTCGGACAAGCTGATAGCGCGCATTTTCCGAAGCTGCTCCATTTCCTTCTTTGATTCCTTATCTATCGTGACCTTTTGTGTCCTTTGATTTTTAAGCAAATTCCAAAAATACAAACCAATGATGATCCCAAAAAACAGCTGAATAAATAACGCGATCCCTGTCCAACTCATGATGGTCCCTCCTGAAAAACAATTTATGTATCCAATTCATTCCTCTGATTGCTAGTATCTCCCATAGAAGACGGGAATAAACGTTTTTCCGGAAGAGTTTGCAGGACAAAAAAACCTCCTGAATGTCACCACTCAGGAGGTTCGTGCTTATCTTTATGCAGATGTTTTATCTTGGCTTACCTCAGTGCCGTCTTTTAATAAGAGGCGAGGAGGCTCTCCGTGTGTTACAGTTGCCCCGGTAATCACACATTTTTCAATGTCATCACGGGAAGGCAGCTCAAACATCACATCAAGCATAATACCTTCAATGATAGAACGGAGTCCGCGTGCTCCAGTCTTGCGTTCAATTGCTTTTTTAGCAATTTCAGAAAGCGCTTCTTCTTCAAACTCAAGCTCAACATTGTCAAGCTCAAGCATTTTCTTGAATTGCTTAACAAGAGCGTTTTTCGGTTTTGTTAAGATCGCAACCAACGCTTCCTCGTCGAGCTTTTCAAGGCTTGCAATAACCGGAAGACGTCCGATAAATTCAGGAATTAACCCGAAGCGAAGCAAGTCTTCAGGAAGCACTTTTGAAAGAAGATCTTCTTTCTCCAGATCAGCAGCTTTATTGTCCCCACCGAATCCAATCACTTTTTGGCCTAAACGGCGTTTGATGATTTGTTCGATGCCATCAAAAGCACCGCCGCAAATGAACAAAATATTTGTTGTGTCAATTTGAATGAATTCTTGATGAGGATGCTTACGTCCTCCTTGAGGCGGCACGCTTGCCACTGTACCCTCAAGAATTTTAAGCAACGCCTGCTGAACACCTTCACCTGACACGTCACGTGTAATAGACGGGTTTTCTGATTTTCTTGCCACTTTATCGATTTCATCAATATAGATAATACCTTTTTCGGCTTTTTCTACATCATAGTCAGCAGCTTGGATGAGCTTCAAGAGAATATTCTCTACATCTTCACCCACGTATCCAGCTTCAGTCAAAGACGTAGCGTCCGCAATCGCAAACGGCACATTTAAAATACGAGCCAATGTTTGCGCCAGAAGGGTTTTACCGCTTCCTGTAGGACCGATTAATGAAATATTACTTTTCGAAAGCTCAACATCATCAACTTTGCTGTTGGAGTTAATGCGCTTATAGTGGTTATACACAGCAACAGCGAGTGATTTCTTCGCTTGATCCTGGCCGATGACATATTCATTCAGAATTTCGCGGATTTCCTGAGGCTTCGGTACGTCTTTAAATTCTACTTCTTCTTCAGTTCCGAGTTCTTCTTCCACAATTTCAGTGCAGAGTTCGATACATTCGTCACATATATATACACCAGGTCCGGCTACAAGCTTACGAACCTGATCTTGTGTTTTTCCACAGAACGAGCATTTTAATTGTCCTTTTTCCTCGTTAAATTTAAACATTCTTTCACCCCTTAATCTTGTCTCACTTTTTCTTTTACCGGCAGAGCAAAAGAAAATGATTCTTGAAACGAACGAGTATGTATTGCATTTTACCATACTTTCCAAAAAGACGGTAACAATGTGTTTCTGACTTGCACATTCTATATGTATGACAAAAAACAGCCTTGCATTAACTATCTTGCCCCAAGAAAAAGAGATATATCATAATTGTACAAAACAAGGCACGAATCATTCGCGCCCTGTTTTATTATTACTATTATTATGCACCATATTAACGGTTTTCTACAAGAAAATCAATTGCTTTGCGAACTTTTAAATCTTCCTTCATCGCGTCAGTAGAACCGATGGCTTGTTTAATATTTTCAACAGGCATGTTGTATGCTTCAGCCATTTTAGAAAGCTCAGCATCAACTTCCTCATCTGATACTTCAAGGTTTTCCGCTTTCGCAATCGCCTCAAGAGTCAGATTAGATTTTACGCGTTTTTCAGCATCTTCTTTCATTTGCTCTTTTAACGCAGCTTCATCTTGGCCTGAGAATTGAGTGTAAAGCTCAAGGTTCATGCCTTGCATTTGCAGACGCTGTTCGAATTCTTTCAGCATGCGGTCAAGCTCAGTGTCGACCATTGCTTGCGGCACATCGATTTCAGCATTTTCAGAAGCTTTCAGAACAAGCTCTTCACGCAATTTAGCGTCAGCTTCGTTTTCTTTTGCTTCTTCTAAACGTTTCTTTGTTTTTTCAGTTAATTCAGCAAGTGTTTCCACTTCTTCATCGATATCTTTTGCGAATTCATCGTCAAGCTCAGGAAGCTCTTTCGCTTTGATTTCGTGAATTTTCACTTTGAACACAGCTGGTTTGCCTGCAAGCTCTTCAGCGTGATACTCTTCAGGGAATGTCACTTCAACATCCTTCTCAGCACCTGCTTCAAGGCCGACTAACTGATCTTCGAAGCCAGGGATGAATGAACCAGAACCAACTTCTAGAGAGTAGTTTTCAGCTTTTCCGCCTTCGAACGCTTCGCCGTCAACGAATCCTTCGAAATCAAGAACAACTGTGTTTCCTTCTTCAACAGCGCCTTCTTCTTTTACAACAAGCTCAGCTTGACGCTCTTGAAGCGCTTTTAGTTCATTTTGAACATCTTCGTCAGTTACAGCTGTGTCGTCTTTTTCAATGCCTAAGCCTTTGTAGTCGCCAAGCTTCACTTCAGGTTTTACTGTTACTTTCGCAGTGAAGATTAAGCTTTCGCCTTTTTCGATTTTTTCAACATCGATTTCAGGACGGTCTACCGGCTCGATTCCAGCTTCTTCAACCGCTTTAGGGTATTCTACAGGAAGAAGAATATCCAAAGCATCTTGGTAAAGAGCTTCTACGCCAAAGCGCTGTTCGAATAATCCGCGAGGAATTTTACCTTTACGGAATCCAGGAATTGAAACTTGTTTTACTACTTTTTTAAATGCATCATCAAGTGCTGTTTTAAACGTTTCAGCATCAACTTCAACCGTTAAAACGCCTTCGTTGCCTTCTTGTTTTTCCCATTTTACAGACATGTGTTTCCCTCCAAAAATCTATTCAGGTTGTGTCGGTCTTCCATTCTAAAGCAATCATTCGGCTTCGTCCAACAAAAACAAAGCTGCCAAAGATCAGAATCATTATGTATAGATGTTAATAATGAACTGCAAAGCCTGTCCAACCGTATTTCTTATAACCCGTTATACACAAATACAACCATTATATTATAACATAACACATAGCGCTTTCAACTATATGGCGCGATTTACAAATAAGAAATTTCTTCAATATCTTTTATCATTGTGCACGCTTCATCGAGTTCTCTGTCGGTAAACTCATACATCATATGAAGTTCTTCTCTTTCAATTTCAATCCCGTGCATCTCGTAACCGACTTTATGCAGGGCAGCCGCCCAAAGATCGGCCGACAGCAATTTCGGCTGGAACGGATATAAAACGTACAGATGTCTTCTCCACAGTTCTTCTACTGCCGCGTATAAGGTTGGATTTTCATTTCCAAGCGTCTCATCCAGCACCCGGAGCACACGGTGTAAAATCGGAGCGGCATCAGGCGGGACAATCTCAGACGGTTCAATTGTCAAAGACTCGCCAAATTTAGTAATGTGTACGGGTTTGCTGTACTCATGTTCGGCCAATAACATGACAATCATCGTTTTGATAATCGGGTGAGCTGAGGGGTCTTGAAGGATTGTTTTCAGCAGTCCTGTATACTTCGCTACATTGCGGTCTTTTAAGGAATGAATTAAATTCATTTGCTCCTCAGGGCTTGCCAGCACTTTCTCAGTGTCAATTGTATCCTCATATTCCTCGGCCCAAGCCTCGTCCTCACGCTCCGGATCAGTCATTTTACGGCTGAAATCAAGCAGCTTATAAAATTGCTCTGCACTTTCCGCAGGCAGCTGGTTTTCTTCTAAAACGGCTTCAATGGTTCTTTTGACTTCTTCGTATTTTTTGAGCTGAATTAAGATGGTCATGTACACCTGCAAAACCGTAAAATAATGGCCATAGCCTTCTTTGAGCATCTTCTCGCACACTCTTTTTGCCTCTTCCAATTCGCCCAGCTCTAAAAAGCAGATGGCCATCCCTAAGTGAAGATCGGATTCAGTATCATCATATTTCATCGCTTCCGAAAACAGCTCAAGCGCTTCTTGATACTTTTTTTCCTTCAGTGATGCCATCCCTTTTTCCACAAGACGGTCTTTCAGATGAGGAAAAGGAATAATTTTTGCGTTCTTCTTGTCATGCGTCATACCTATATTCCTTTCAGGCATTTATTTTGTTCAAGTGTATCAACACCTGTGAACAAACACAAGAAATGAAAGGTTTCATCAGGCAAAAAAAGCCGCCGGACAAATGCCGGCAGCTTTTTCAGGCTTTAAGCCAAGAACTTCTTTGTGATTCAAATTCCTTGATTTCGTCTTCAAGCAAAAGCGTTAATGAAATTTCATCATAGCCGTTGATGAGCATCTCTTTCCAATGCGGATCTACTTCGAATGAAATTTGATTGCCTTCACTATCATGAATAAGCTGATTTTCAAGGTCAACAGTCATCTGCAATGACTGGTTTTCATACTGACCGACAAGCTTTTTCCAATTGTCATATGGCATGCGAATCGGCAGCATACCGTTTTTAAAACAGTTCTGGTGGAAAATATCAGCAAATGACGGCGCAATAATGATTTTAAATCCATAATCATCAAGTGCCCACGGAGCGTGTTCTCGAGATGATCCGCAGCCGAAGTTTTCTCCTGCTATTAAAATGGAAGCGCCTTGATAAGCCGGCTGGTTTAATTCAAATTCAGGGTTCGGTTCACCGTTCGCATCATATCTCCAGTCAAAGAATGCAAAACGGCCGTAGCCTGTTCTTTCAATCCTCTTCAAAAATTGCTTAGGAATAATTTGGTCTGTGTCAACATTGATTCGATTTAATACGGCCGCTTTCCCCGTATGTGTTTTCAAAGGTTCCATCTCGCGCACTCCTTACACAACTGATTTTTCCCGATAAAACTTTCTGACATCAACGAAGTGTCCGTGAATGGCGGCCATCGCAGCCATTGCCGGGCTGACGAGATGTGTTCTTGCACCTTTTCCTTGTCTGCCCTCAAAGTTGCGGTTAGAGGTTGACGCACAGCGCTCTCCCTCAGGAACAACGTCATTATTCATGCTTAAACACATGCTGCAGCCTGACTCTCTCCATTCAAATCCAGCTTCCAAGAAAATTTGGTCAATCCCTTCTTTCTCAGCTTGTAGCTTCACGCTTTGAGATCCGGGAACAACAATGGCTCTTACGCTGTCAGCTACCTTCTTCCCTTTGATCATATCAGCAGCCTGGCGAAGGTCAGTCATGCGAGAATTTGTGCAGGAACCGATAAATACGTGCTCCACTTTGATATCTTCTATTTTCTGATGAGGAGTCAGCCCCATATATTCATAAGCGCGAATCGCTTCTTTTTTGTCATCTTCCGCGGAAAAGCTTTCCGGGGCAGGAACCTCAGAATCGACAGGAAGAACCATTCCCGGGTTGATGCCCCATGTCACCATAGGAGAAATTTCGTTGCCGTCAAGGACGATAGATTTATCGTAAACAGCACCCGGATCTGTGCGCAGCGCCTTCCATTCCTCTACGGCCTTGTCAAATTCTTCGCCTTTTGGCGTGTACTTGCGGTTTTTGCAATATTCAAATGTCACCTCGTCAGGTGCAATCAAACCTGCTCTTGCCCCTGCTTCAATTGACATGTTACAAACGGTCATCCGCTCATCCATCGTCATATTTCTGAATACTTCCCCAGTGTATTCAATGACATAGCCAGTGCCGAATTTCACACCGTATTTGCCGATGACAGCAAGAATGACATCCTTTGCCGTTACCCCTTTTTGAAGCGTTCCGTCTACGCGCACTTCAAGTGTTTTCGGACGCTGCTGCCACAGTGTCTGTGTGGAAAGAACATGTTCAACTTCACTCGTCCCGATTCCAAATGCAAGGGCGCCGAATGCGCCATGGGTTGATGTATGGCTGTCGCCGCATACAATCGTTTTCCCCGGAAGTGTTAAGCCCAGTTCAGGACCGACGACATGGACAATCCCTTGATCCACACTGTGAAGATCGGCAAGGCGCACGCCAAATTCTTCACAGTTTCGTTCAAGCGCCGTCACCTGACGTTTCGCAACTTCATCCTTTATCTCAAAACGATTGACGGTCGGGATGTTGTGGTCCATTGTCGCAAATGTGTTTTGCGGTCTTCTGACCTTCCTTCCCTTTTGTCTCAACCCTTCAAATGCCTGAGGAGACGTCACCTCATGAATAAGATGCAAATCAATATAGAGAAGATCCGGTTTTCCCTCACCATGTTTTACAATATGCTGATCCCAAATCTTTTCGATGATTGTTCGAGGCATCATCTTTTATTTCCTCCCTCTACCTATGAACTAAGACCGCTTAACAAAGCTGTCACACATTAGAAATTGTATTTTCACTCATTATTGCTGCCTTAACTTCCTCTGTAATGGCCTGAGTGCTGCTGAACTCTTCGCCTCGTGCCAAGTCTCTTGTTCTTTTTCCGGAAGCCAAGACTTTGTTAACCGCATCCTCTACAGCTTTCGCTTCCTCTTCAAGCCCGAAAGATGTTCTCAAAAGCATTGCCGCTGACAATATCGCCGCGAATGGATTAGCCATCCCTTTGCCGGCTATGTCAGGCGCGGAGCCATGAACAGGCTCAAACAGATGAAGGCCTGAGCTTGATAGGCTGGCTGACGGGAGCATTCCGAGTGAGCCTGTAAGCATGGACGCTTCATCGCTTAAAATATCACCGAACATATTTTCAGTCACCACGACATCAAATTGATTCGGTGCATAAATCAGCTGCATGGCCGCGTTATCCACAAGCATGTGCTCCAGCTTCACATCAGGAAAATCTTTTGCAACGTCTTCAGCCACTTCACGCCAAAGCCTGCTTGATTCAAGTACGTTCGCTTTATCAACAGAGGTCACTTTGCCTTTTCTGGCTGCCGCCATTTTAAAGCCCTCTCTGATCACACGTTCAATTTCCGTCCGCTTATAAAACAGCGTGTCTACAGCTTCCTGCTCACCTTCAGTGTTTACATAGCGTTTGCTCGGCTGGCCGAAATACAAGCCGCCTGTCAGCTCACGGACGATAACAAAATCAACGTTATCTATATATTCTTTTTTCAAAGGCGAAGCGTCAGAAAGGCTTTCAAACACCTTCACAGGCCGCAAATTCGCAAACAAATCAAGCTGTTTTCTGATACTGAGCAGCCCTTTTTCAGGTCTCAGCTCCGAAGGATTTTGATCCCATTTCGGTCCGCCGACAGCGCCAAGCAATATAGCGTCCGCTTTTTTACAAGCCGTAACTGTTTCCTCCGGAAGGGGATTGTTATGTTCATCAATCGCCGCCCCTCCAATCAGGCCATATTCAAATTCAAATTCATGGTTAAAGCGTTCGGCAACACTTTTCAGTACGTCTGTCGCTGATTCTAATACTTCAGGGCCGATCCCGTCTCCGGGCAATAGAGCAATACGTTTCTTCAAGTTAACCGTACTCCTTTCTTTTATGATCCGACAGCTGTATGGTTTTTAAGTCCGCTCATATTCGACTGGAAAACCAGTTGACGGTTGACTGCATTCAAATAGGCTTTCGCTGAAGCTTCTAATACGTCTTGCGCTATGCCCCGCCCTGCTGATTCTTTTCCGTTCACCAAAACTCTTACATAAACCTGGGCAAATGCGTCTTCTCCTTTTCTGTTGGACTGAATGCGGTAGTCCAAGAGCTCCACGTCTTTATCGATGCAGCGCTCAAGCGTGTTGTAGATCGCTTCCACGCTTCCGGCTCCAGTTGCCGCTTCCTGAATAAGCTCTGCGTTTTCTTGATTTTTCAAAGAGAGTGTAGCCGTAGGAACCTGACTTGTTCCGTAATGCACTTGCAGGGAAAGAAATTCATACCCAATCTTGCGATCTGTTACTTTTTCTTCTAAAATAAGAGAAACAAGATCCTCATCAGTGATTTCTTTTTTCTTCTCAGTCAACTCTTTGAACATCGTAAAGAATTTATTAATCTCTTCACTATCAAATTGGAATCCTAAAGCAGTCAGCCGGTCTTTAAATGCGTGACGTCCGGAATGTTTCCCTAGGACAAGCGCATCTGCTGTTACGCCGACAAGCTCCGGTGAAATAATTTCATAAGTCGATTTTTCTTTTAAGAAGCCGTCCTGATGGATGCCTGATTCATGAGCAAATGCATTATCGCCCACAACCGCTTTATTGCGCGGAACAGCCATGCCTGTCAGCTTGCTTACTAAATCGCTTGTTCGCTTAATCTCGTTCAATGTAATGCCTGTTTCAACTTGATAGAAATCTTTTCTGATATAAAGGGCAACGGCAATTTCCTCTAATGCCGCGTTTCCGGCTCTTTCACCGATTCCGTTCACAGCGCATTCAATTTGATCAGCGCCATTTTCAATCGCAGCAAGAGAGTTTGCGACTGCCATTCCCAAATCATCATGACAGTGGGCCGAAAGCTTTGCTTGATGAATGTTCGGAACGTTTTCCTTCATATATTTAAAGATATTTCCGTATTCCGCTGGGGCCAGGTAGCCGACCGTGTCCGGAAGATTAATAACACTTGCGCCTGCGCCAATGACTTTCTCAACGATTTCCGCTAAAAACGGCAGTTCAGTGCGGCAGGCATCTTCAGCTGACCATTGCACAACAGGAAAACGTTCTTTTGCGTATTTCACCATTTCAACCGCTCTTTCAATCACTTGCTCACGAGTCATTTTCAGCTTGTGTTTCAAATGAATGTCCGATGTAGCGATAAATACGTGAATTCTAGGGTAAGCACCGTCCTTTAACGCTTCCCAAGCAGCATCAATATCACCTTTTACACAACGGGCAAGACCAGTCACTGAACAATTTTTAATGGTTCTTGCAATTTCCTGAACAGCTAAAAAGTCACCTCGGGACGAAGCGGGAAACCCCGCTTCAATGATATCTGCCCCGAGTCTTTCGAGCTGCTTTGCTATGGCAAGTTTCTCCTGAGTATTTAAGTTCACGCCAGGGGACTGTTCACCATCACGAAGCGTCGTATCGAAAAAATTAATTTTGCGCAACGGAGACCACCGCTTCCTTCTTCTTGCCTTGTTTCACAAACGGCATCATTTCACGAAGCTTTCTTCCCACCACTTCGATTTGATGTTCGTTCTCGCTCGCATTGATGGCGTTGAAACGAGGACGGTTTACTTGGTTTTCGACGATCCACTCTTTTGCGAATGTACCGTTTTGGATATCTTTTAATACTTCTTTCATAGATTCTTTTACTTTAGCGTCAACAACGCGAGGTCCTGATACAAAATCTCCCCACTGCGCTGTGTCAGAGATTGAATATCTCATTCCCGCCAGTCCTTCTTCGTACATAAGGTCTACGATTAATTTCAGCTCGTGAAGACACTCGAAGTATGCAAGTTCAGGCTGATAACCTGCTTCAGTTAATGTTTCAAATCCGGCTTTTACAAGCGCGCTTAATCCGCCGCAAAGAACTGCTTGCTCACCGAACAAATCTGTTTCTGTTTCTTCTTTAAATGTCGTTTCCAAAACGCCTGCTCTTGCGCCGCCGATTCCTTTTGCATATGCAAGGGCTTTGTCTCTTGCTTCTCCAGTCACATCTTGATAAATCGCGAACAATGCCGGTACGCCAGCTCCTTGCTCATATGTTCTTCTTACCAAGTGTCCCGGACCTTTAGGCGCTACCAAGAATACATCTACATCCGCCGGAGGAACAATTTGATGGAAATGAACGTTAAATCCGTGAGCGAACACCAATGATTTTCCAGCTGTCAATTCATCTTTGATTTCAGCTTCGTATACTTTTTGCTGCTGTTCATCCGGAAGCAGAACCATGATGATTTCGGCTTGAGCTGCCGCTTCTTTTACTGAAAATACTTTATGTCCGTCTTCTTGGGCCTGAGTGAAAGATTTTCCTTGTCTAACACCGACGATAACGTCAACGCCGCTTTCTTTTAGGTTCAGGGCATGTGCGTGGCCTTGCGAACCGTATCCGATAACCGCTACTGTTTTTCCAGCCAATACGTTTTCTTTGATATCACCGTTATAATATACTTTTACCATTTCAATCTCTCCCTTGTTATGTTTTATACAATAGATATTGTTTTATTGGATGACGCCTTTTGCTGGGTTCCCCTCGCAAAAGCCGTTGTACCTGTTCTCGCGATTTCTTTAATGCCATAAGGTTTTAACAGTTCAATAAGCGCTTCGATTTTGTTAGATTCGCCTGTCACCTGAACAACGATGCTGTCTCTGCTGACATCAACGACAGAGGCTCTGAACGGCTCTATGATTCCATTAATCTCTGTTCTCGTTGACGGTGCGGAAACGACCTTAATTAAGGCCAGTTCCCTCTGGACAATCGATTGATTAGTGATGTCTGTGACTTTCAGCACATCAATCTGTTTGTTGAGCTGTTTTGTCAGCTGTTCAACATCATTTTCTCCTTCAACGTGAACAACAAAGGTGATTCTGGAAACGCCGGTTGTTTCTGTGTGTCCAACTGTAATGCTCTCAATGTTGTAATGTCTTTTTGTAAATAGACCGGTGATCCGGTTTAACACGCCGGAACGGTTCACCACAGTCAATGTGATAATTCTTTTCAAGGTTTCACCCCCACCATTTCATGCAGCCCTTTTCCCGGAGCCACCATCGGGAATACTTTTTCTTCGCTGGCAACCCGCACGTCAATGACAACCGGTTCTTTTGATGTTAATGCCTCTTCCAGCTTTTCTTTCGCTTCCGCTTCTGTTGAAATTCTGATGCCTTTAATGCTGTATGCTTCTGACAATTTGACGAAGTCAGGCTGAGAAGCAAATTTAGACTCTGAATAGCGTTCTTCATAGAAAATTTCTTGCCACTGTCTGACCATTCCAAGACAAGCGTTATTTAAAATCACGACTTTGACGGGAAGATTCAATTCGCGAATGACATCTAGTTCTTGGAGCGTCATTTGAAAACCGCCGTCTCCGAGAACCGCGACTACAGTAGCATCTCTATCTGCCAGCTGTGCGCCAATCGCTGCCGGAAGGCCGAATCCCATCGTTCCAAGTCCGCCTGATGTGACCCATTTATCTGCTTTTTGGAACGGATAAAATTGCGCTGACCACATTTGATGCTGGCCGACATCCGTTGCGACAATGGCCTCGCCATTTGTAAATTGATGAATATATTCAATCAATTTCTGAGGCTTAAAACCCTCTTCTTCATTATCTACATACCAGAGCGGGTACTCTTCTTTCCATTCGGCAAGCTGTTTTTTCCATTCGCTTGAATCACTTTGTTTGCCGTCTTGTTTGATCAGCTCCTGCAGGACAATTTTGCTGTCTCCGACTACAGGAATTTGTGTTTTCATAATTTTTCCGATTTCAGCCGGATCAATATCGATGTGGGCAATCTTTGCGTTTCTTGCAAAGTGCTTCAGGTTTCCTGTGACGCGGTCATCAAAACGGGCGCCGATACTGATTAAAAGATCACAATCATGAAGGGCCATATTGGCTGTATAAGTACCGTGCATTCCGGCCATTCCAAGGAAAAGCGGATGGTCAGCCGGGAAGCCTCCGAGCCCCAAAAGGGTGTGTGCCACAGGGATTTGCTGCTGTTCTGCATAATTTTTTAATTCTTCTGACGCTTTTCCGTGCAGTACGCCCGCACCCGCCAGGATCACCGGTTTCTTTGCGCTGCTTACGGCTTCTACAAGCTTCCGGATCTGCAAATAATTCGGTTCTGTTGTCGGCTGGTATCCCGGGAGATTCATCTCATGATCGTAGCTGAATTCTCCTTCAATTGTTGCTACATCTTTCGGAATATCAATCAGTACAGGTCCGGGTCTTCCGGTTGTTGCAATATGGAACGCTTCTTTAATAATGCGCGGCAGATCTTCCGGCTGGCGAACCTGGTAGCTGTGTTTTGTCACCGGCATGGTAATTCCTAAAATGTCCGCTTCCTGAAATGCATCGCTGCCGATAACGGAGGTCGCTACCTGCCCTGTAAAGACGACTAATGGCAATGAATCAATCATGGCATCCGCAAGGCCTGTAACGAGGTTTGTCGCCCCCGGACCTGATGTGGCAATGACGACACCAGGTTTTCCAGATACTCTTGCGTATCCTTCCGCTGCATGAATCGCACCTTGTTCGTGACGGGGAAGGATATGTACCATCCCTGAATTGTAGAGTTTATCGTAGATCGGAAGCACTGCCCCGCCCGGATAACCGAATATCATTTCTACTTTCTCTTTTTTTAATGATTCAATCAGCATTAATGCTCCGCTCATCGTCTGTGTACATTTGGCAGATGCTGAATCCACCTGTACATTAGTCCCCATTTTTAGTTCCTCCTTTTGGATTTTCATCCTCTAAAGATCATCTTTAAATTAGCTTGATAGCTGATTATTCAATAAAAAAAGCCTTTCCGCCCACAATCAGCCGCGCAGTGAATGCGATAGCTAAAAGGGGCGAAAAGGCTCTTCTTTCCGCGGTACCACCCTTGTTTACGGCCTTTAATCGGCCGTCTCATGGATATTTCTATCCGCTTTAATAACGAGTGAATCAAGTTCACCCGGCCAAGTCCTACTACGATTTCAGACTGGCACTCTGAGGCGAGTTCACCTTGTAAAGCTTCACCGGTTCTCAGCTAACCCGGTTCTCTGTGGAAAACTTCAGCAAGGCTACTTATCCTCATCTGCGCTTTTCATATTCAGTCTCCGGAACGGCTTTTCAGCAGTTCAAGAGGGTCAATTGTTTTTTGATTTTTCAGAATCATATTGCGATCATTTTTGCTTGTGAAGCTTGCGTTTATCTTTTGTTGAACTCATATTACGCCGCTTTGGACGCAGTGTCAACAGCATTTTTTAAAATTATTAGACAATTTTGATTAATCAATCTATATTGTATACGCTTTCATTATTGGTATGTAAGGAATTGCAAATGTTAAAAGTTTTTATAATTTTTTTATTAATCTATCAAGGATACACCAGAATTTTTCAATCTGATATAAACATGTCATAAAATATGACGTGCTATTATTTCGATGAGACATATGTATGAAAGATCTTCTTGCAAACATTTTCAATTCGGATAGGCTCTTTTATCAATTCCCGGCATAGACTGGTGATATCTTGCATAGAAAAGGTGATACGATGAATAAATCATTAGCAGACATCCAAGGATTCCCCGGAGGTTTTCCAAGCTTTCCGCAGCCATATTATCCGACGGCTCCTGCCTTTTATCAGCAAAGCTATCAGCCGTTTGGAGGCTATGGATACGGACAGCCGTACAGCCAAGCATACAGCCCGCTAAGCACTCCATCTGCTATGTACTCCTCATTTCCATATGCTTCAGGATTTTACGGACAGCAATTTGCAGGTGGCGGCTATAGCGGTCACGGCGGCGGTTTCAGTATCCCGGCAACGCACGCTGGGGGATTCAGCGGAGCAGCCGGTGTACACGGAGGCTTTAGATATTAAAGAAAACCACAAGGGGCCGAACATCTATTTCGGCTCTTTTTTTGCTTTGAAACGTCTTATCATTCTAAACAATAATCCCATACTGTCAGATTTTCTGTCTTTCTATTTGGAAACAGAACGGAATATGATTAAGATGAAATGAAAATACGTTCTGCAAATCAACAATTTTCTGAGGAGGAACTAGAATTGTATATAAAAATAGATGATTTAACTGGACATCAAGTGATCTCACTTGTGAAGGAGCATTTACATAGCATGACACTCATGTCCCCGCCCGAAAGCATCCACGCCTTAGGCTTAGAAAGACTGAGAAAGCCTGAAATAACATTTTGGAGCGCATGGGAGGGTGATGAACTAGCCGGCTGCGGAGCGCTTAAAGAACTGGACAGCCGGCATGGAGAAATCAAATCAATGCGGACGTCTGCATCCCATTTAAGAAAAGGCGTTGCCAAACAAGTTCTTCAGCACATCCTAGAGGAGGCTGGGAAGCGAGGCTATGAGCGGTTAAGCTTAGAAACGGGTTCAATGGCATCATTTGAGCCGGCAAGAAAATTGTATGAAAGCTTCGGTTTTCAGTACTGTGAACCGTTTGCAGACTATGTTGAAGATCCGAACAGTGTGTTTATGACGAAGGAATTGTGAGGCATTTTTTGTGAGGGTAGATAAGTGCAGAGGGTGATCTGTCTTATCTATCCTTTTTTGTCTTTCACACCTAATCCGCCTTGTTTTAAAACACACCCGGTGTTTTCAATTTTGTTTATTTTAAAGAGCAGCGGGAATTACAAACGACATGAACGATAAAATGTAAAATTGATAAAGGAGGAGATTGATATGAAAAGTATAGTTGGTGTATACGAAACTCCGCAGGAAACAATCGCAGCAATTGAAGGCTTATTAACAAAAGGGTATGATTCTGACGACATTTCTGTTGTGACAAGCCGTCGAGATACAGATTATCTTGAATCACGCACAGGAACAGAAGTCAATCAGGCCATCGATGCACATGAGGGCGATTCTGAATCTTTTTTCGATAAACTGAAAGATTATTTCACCATGGATGATACTGCTGCACATAGCAAGGCATTATCCGATTTGGATATCACAACTGACGAAATCGACAAGTATCAAGAGGATCTGGATGACGGAAAACTCCTTGTGGCCGTTGATACAGATGCAGATGTAAATACTCCTATTGATATTTCAGGCGGCTTTTCAAGCACAAATGAAATGGCGGATTATACAACGAAAGAAGAAAAAACCATGCCGCTGCGCGAAGAACAGCTAAAAGTCGGTAAGGAAGACGTTCAAACTGGAGAAGTAGAGATAGGAAAAGAAGTGAAAACAGAACAAAGAGATATGGACATCCCAGTGAGACACGATGAAATTTATGTTGAACGCCGCCCAGTGGATGAAAACACAGCGGAGGCTTCTCCTGTCAATGATTCAGAAACGGTCAGAGTTCCAATCGTTGAGGAAAAGCTGGAAGTGACTAAAAAACCGGTTGTCACTGATGAAGTAGTTGTTGGAAAACGTACTGTTGAAGAAAATGAACATATTTCTGAAACTGTGAAGAAAGAAGAACCTCGCCTGAATAAAGAAGGAAAAGTTGACGGCTTGGATGATGATCCGTTAAATAACAAATAAAAATTATAAACCGACAACAAAAAACCTCAAATCCTTAAGGATTTGAGGTTTTTCTTTTGGTACGTCCCAGGAGAGATTCGAACTCCCGACCGACGGCTTAGAAGGCCGTTGCTCTATCCAGCTGAGCTACTGGGACATGTTTTGTTTTTTCGTTTTTCGCTTTAACTATCAGCGACAAGATTTATTATATATGGGATACAACAATAAGTCAACGGTTTTTTAGAATTTTTTTCATGAGGAAGAAAATTTTCTTCCTCATGACATTTTCATAGTGTGACTCGGTTTTGCAGATCCTCAATTTCATGGCCTGCTTGGTCGTAAAAACGCACGGTTGCGGCATCATTTTCTAATGTCAGTATAGCATAGCTTTCTGTCCTGCGCACCCTCGGAAGGCGGATGCTGCCAGGGTTAATCATCAGTTTTCCGCGCAGCACTTCGCTTCCCGCGATGTGCGAATGCCCGAAACAGATAATATCCGCTCCGAGCTCCTCTGCACGATAGTATACGTTTAACAAGGTTTGTTTTATACCATGAAGGTGGCCGTGCGTGACCAGTATTTTTTTTGAACCGGCAGTCAGAAGAAGCTCGTCCTTAAAATTGCCGGTGAAATCGCAATTGCCTTTTACAACCTCATAAGAATCCAATGCGGGATGCCCGGTTTCAAGCTCAGAGTCTCCGCAGTGAATCATGAGATCAACTTCTGCTTCATGTCGTTTCGCGATGGTTTGGAGTTCTTCTTCAAGGCCATGGCTGTCACTGATAATCAGTACGTTCATGTACAAAGCTTCCCCCTTATGCCTCCAAAAGCTTAGACAGCTTTTTAAGCGCGTCAGCCCTATGGCTGATTTTATTTTTTTCATCACTTGTCAGTTCAGCCATTGTCTTATCTTTATCCTTCACGATAAAGATCGGGTCATAGCCAAAGCCGTATTCCCCTCTCGGTTCTTCTGCAATATACCCTTCAACATGGCCTTCGACTGTTTTTGTTTCCTCTCCAGGGATACTCACAGCCAGCGCGCAGCGGAAACGGGCCGTGCGCTGTTCTTTTTCGATTCCTTTCAGCTCACTGAGTACTTTATCGATATTTGCCTGATCGTCTTTCTGTTCCCCTGCATAGCGGGCAGAATAAACGCCGGGTCTGCCTCCAAGATTATCGATGGACAGACCGGAGTCGTCCGCAATCACCATTTTGTTCACTGCTCTGGCAACAGCTTCTGCTTTCAGAATGGCATTTTCTTCAAACGTATGGCCTGTTTCCTCAATTTCTTCTGTGAATCCAATTTCAGCTAACGATTTGACATCATAACCTTTTGGCTCAAGGATTTCTTTAAATTCCTTTACTTTTCCCGGATTATGTGTCGCAATAATTGCTTCTTTCATGATGATCAAGCCTTTCTGTCTTTATTTCAGTTCTGGCAGAGAATCACCTAGCACTTCTTTTTGCTTGTCAATCAGCTCTTGAATGCCTTTTTCTGCAAGACCGAGAAGTCCGTTTAGATCTTCCCTTGAAAAAGTCGCCTCTTCCCCAGTTCCCTGCAGCTCCACAAAGCGGCCGCTGCCTGTCATAATGACATTCATGTCAACTTCTGCGGAGGAATCTTCTTCATAGTTTAAATCTAACAAAATTCTCTGTTCCTTATCAATTCCGACAGAGATCGCGGCGAGAAAATCAGTGATCGGGTTTGCCTTGATTGTTCCCGCTTTGAGCAGCTTGGCAATCGCAATCGACATCGCAAGAAATGCTCCTGTAATGGAAGCGGTTCTTGTTCCGCCATCAGCCTGAATGACATCGCAGTCAATCCAAATCGTCCGTTCACCGAGCTTTTCTAAATCTACGACTGCCCGAAGCGCGCGGCCGATCAGGCGCTGAATTTCCATTGTTCTGCCGGAAATTTTCCCCTTTGAAGATTCTCTGATTGTTCTTTGGTTTGTTGCCCGCGGCAGCATGCTGTATTCAGCAGTAATCCAGCCTTTTCCCCCGCCCCGCAAAAACGGCGGCACGCGATCCTCAACAGATGCGTTGCAGATTACTTTTGTATTTCCCGCTGTTATTAGAACAGAACCTTCTGGATGGCTGATAAAATCCAAATCGAATGTGATTGGACGCAGCTCATCATGTTGTCTTCCGTCATGTCTCATGTTTTACCTCCGATTATATGTACATAAACCATTTTTGTCCCGGAATTGAATAAAGAAAGAGGCAGCCGGAACGCTAACCTCTTTCTTTCTAGTATATCAAAAATCCCAATTTAAAAACTACCCGTATTCACTTGAGAAGGTCTGGAGACCGGTTCTGTAAGTTTTTCACCTTTTTCATTTACAAGCTCTGATTTCCCGTTTACTTTAACAGAGACACTTTTTACATCCGGCTGCTCCGTCAACGTCAGCACAATGCTATTCAGCACTTCTGAAGAAATCATTTTCGTCTTTTCATCGGCGCTGCCGAATATAGATTGATTGAAATCTAACGTCACCCGTCCGTCTTTGATCTTCGGCTTGCTGATCAGCTTTACGTCTTCACTGAAGTCTGTTAACAGTCCGCTCACCTTGCTTGGGCCTTTAGCCAATTCATTGATAGCTGCTGCGATGTCGTCTTTTTCCGAATTGTCGATCCGTTTTGTCACCGGCACATAGTACTCACTGTCATCGTTTTCCGCCAAATAGTAGACTGTCAGCGGATGGGTCGCAGTGAGATCATTTACACCGGCTGTTTCCAAATTAATGCCGTCCTTACGGCTTAAATCATCTGAGATCGGCGTCCCGCCTACAGGCATCTCCTTCAGTTCATGGCCGTTTATTCTCAGCTTCACTTTATCTATCGAACTGAATTGTGTAAGCGTCCACGTCACAGATTGAACAATTTTCTGTTCGTCTTCCTTCTTGTAATTTTTAAATTCATTAGAGAAATCAGCTATTGCAGTCCCATCTTTTTTGATGTCAACGTTAACGGTTGTGTCAGCCGGCAATACGGCTCTGAAGCCATTCGGAAGAATTTCTGACACAGGTCCGCCCTGAACGAGGTATTCAAGCGCCTGTTTGGCCGTGCCTTCACTTTTCGGAAGGGGCAGCGTTTGCGCAACGACATACCCGTTTTTATCAATGAGATAAAGCTCCCTCATGACTGCAGATGAGGCTTGATCCGCTTTGGCGGTATCGCTTTTTTCACTTTCTGTTTTTTCGGCTGCTGTTGTATTTGAATCGGCCCCCGCTTCATCGTTCACGTATGTAACGTCTTGAGGCGGATCAATTTCCTCGGCTGCCTTATCAGATTGAAACAAACCGCATCCGGATAAAAGCAAGACAGAGGTGAGACAAGTGGCACCAATGACTGCAGGTCCTTTTTTCAGCATACTTTTCCCTCCTAAGGCTGTTTGTACTATTATGTATACGAGCCTCTTTAGGAAATAGACCGAAGAATTCCGGCAAAACAGAAAAAACCCGCAACATACCGTTGCGGGGGAAAACTATCTTCTAATCGGTTCTTGCAGTGAGATGCATTCCACATGACCCACCTCATGGCCAAACCAGTCGTCTGCGATTTTCGCAAACTGATCACGTGCTCCTGTTGTCAGGAATTGATGATCCGGGACAAACGGAGACTGGTTCAGCAGCCCTTTATATGAGAGAATTGTGCTGACTTCCCGGGCTGTTTCATCACCGGATGATATAATGTTCACGTGCTCTCCCATATATCTCTGAATGGATTCTTTTAAAATAGGATAGTGGGTGCAGCCTAGAATCAGCGAATCAATCGATGTGTCTTTTAACGGATTCAGCGATGTTTTGACAATCTCGTCTGCTGTTTTGTCGAGAAACTTTCCGCTTTCCACAAAAGGCACAAGCAGCGGACAGGCAAGGTTCTCAACCTTCAGATCAGGATTTAATGCCAAAAGCGCCTCTTCGTACGCATTGCTCTTAATCGTATTCTCTGTGCCGATGACACCGATATGCTGGTTCTCCGTCACTTTTATCGCTGCTCTCGCACCCGGCTGGATCACTCCGACCACCGGTATACCGACGCTGCGCTGGATGTCCTCCAATGCGATCGCTGTTGCTGTGTTGCAGGCGATCACGAGCATTTTGATGTGGTGGTTTTCGAGTAAATAATTCGTCAGCTCCCACGTATATTGAAGCACTTCTTCTTCAGGACGCGGCCCGTATGGACACCGTTTCGTATCCCCGACGTAGATAATATTCTCTTTTGGTAGCTGTCTCATGATTTCCTTTGCAACGGTTAAACCGCCAACCCCGGAATCAATGACTCCTATTGGTTGCTCCAACAAAATCGCCTCATTTTCTCTTCATTTCATGCTGCAGTTTCATCAATGATTTTTCAAAGATGGCTATTTCTTCATCTGTAAACGTTTCGAACATATCACGCAGATATTCCTGCCTTTTTGTAATGACCTCTTGGATAATCCGTTCTCCTTCAGGCAGCAGATGTATCCGGACAACACGTCTGTCCGCCGGGTCCTTGACCCGCTCGACAAGCTGATTTTTTTGCATGCGGTCGATTAAATCCGTCGTTGTGCTGCATGCCAGATACATTTTGCCCGATAGTTCGCCGATTGTCATATCTCCTAATTCATAAAGCCATTGCAGGCCGACAAATTGCGGCGGCGTAATCGCATATTGGTTAAGGATTTCTCGTCCTTTTTGCTTAATGATCGCGGCAATGTGGCGGAGTGACTTTTCAATATCCGCAACATGCTCCAAAGGTTTTGATGTCATTTGTCCATCCCTCACTCAAGGATCTCTTACGCACAAAAGCGTTCCGTGTCTATTTTCCTTCTTTTTTGAAGAAAATGCAAGACTCGCGGAAGAGAAATAGAGGACTTTAGGCAAACAACATCAAAATAGAAAAATTTGTTTTATGCCCTCGCTATCCAAGTTTTGCATAGCATTCCAAATATGTTTTTGAACTTTCCAAACAAACAGCAATAACCGGCTCCTTCCTGAAAAGAAGGAATACCGGCAAGGATTAAAGCTCTAGCTCACCCATTCTAAGAAGCTCAACAACGGCTTGCGAACGCCCTTTCACACCCAATTTCTGCATGGCATTTGAAATATGGTTTCGAACGGTTTTCTCACTGATAAATAGCTCGCTTGCAATCTCCTTTGTTGTCTTATCTTGAACGAGCAATTCGAACACTTCTCTTTCTCTTTTCGTTAGCAGCGGCTTCGATTGAAATTCTTTCTCCTTCAAGTATTGTAACCCTCCTTGCTAAGGTGAGAGCGAATCAGAAACGAATGGGTTTTGATATAGTCGAGATATCATATGTAAGAAGGGCGCAGGAGGTGACGTTTACAAGAGAATT
Source organism: Bacillus sp. G16 (assembly GCF_021282335.1). NCBI lineage: Bacteria > Bacillati > Bacillota > Bacilli > Caryophanales > Bacillaceae > Bacillus > Bacillus sp. G16. Next base: position 191,661 of record NZ_JAJSOZ010000004.1, read on the forward strand.
AGTTTATGGTGTATAGAGAAGCGTTTCTTTTTCCTCATTCGTCCAGCTGACAGCCTTGCCGCTTTCCTTTGAGACCTGGACCATCACAACTGCTCCGGTAAAGCAGGGCTCGCCATTACGGTTCTCTCCGAGATAATGCAAGGTAAGGGATGAGCTGCCGACGGCACTTGTTTTCACATAGATGCGCAACTCTTCATAAGGCATGACTTGGCGCAGATAATCGCATTGCTGGCTTGCCACGACTGTCATGGTCTGTTTGTTTTCATTCATCATATTCAGCTTTTTAAAATAAGAAATCCGTGCCTCCTCAAAGTATATAAAAGGAGTTACATTATTCATATGCCCAAACATGTCCGTCTCGGAAAATCGCACGGATACTTCATAAAAAAAAGAAAAGGCTGTTTTCCATTCTTGAAACGGCATATCAATATAAGCGGGAAGCTTCATCTTTCCTCATCTCCTTATTGTTAAAAAACCTCTCCCATGCGGAAGAGGTTTTTTCTTCTTATACTCTGTCGCTTCCGAAGAAATTGCGGAACGCTTGTAAGTTTGTATCTCTGTTTAAGGCTGCAATCGAAGTAGTGAGCGGGATGCCTTTCGGGCAGGATTGAACACAGTTTTGCGAGTTGCCGCAATCTGCTAGGCCGCCTTCATCCATCAGTGCTTCTAACCGATCAGACTTATTCATGGCGCCTGTCGGATGTGCGTTAAACAGGCGGACTTGAGACATCGGTGCAGGCCCCATAAACTTCGATTTGCTGTTCACATTCGGGCAGGCTTCGAGGCAGACACCGCACGTCATGCACTTTGATAATTCATATGCCCATTGACGGCGTTTTTCCGGCATTCTCGGTCCCGGTCCTAAATCGTACGTACCGTCAATCGGTATCCACGCTTTTACTTTTTTCAATGAATCAAACATTCTGCTTCGGTCGACCTGCAAATCACGCACGACCGGGAATGTTTTCATTGGTTTTAAGCGGATCGGCTGCTCAAGCTGGTCTATAAGTGCCGTACAAGACTGGCGGGGTTTTCCGTTTATGACCATTGAACATGCGCCGCATACTTCTTCAAGACAGTTCATATCCCATGTGACAGGAGTTGTCTTTTCACCTTTCACGTTAACCGGATTCCGGCGAATTTCCATCAGAGCGGAAATGACGTTCAGGTTCGGGCGGTATGGAACCTCAAATTCTTCATCGTAAGGCGTGCTGTCGGCTGTATCTTGACGTGTGATAATAAATCGTATGGTTTTTTGTTCACTCATGATTATTTCGCCACCTTCTTCTTCGAGTAATCCCGTTTCCGAGGCGTTATCAGTGATACATCAACATCCTGATACTCAAATTCCGGCGCTTCATACGGGCTTACATGTTTAGCCATTGTTGTTTTGAGCCATTCATCATCATTACGTTCAGGATAATCCGGTTTATAATGGGCGCCCCGGCTTTCATTACGGTTGTATGCGCCAAGGGTAATCACCCTTGCAAGCTGAAGCATGTTCGAGAACTGGCGTGTGAACATTGCCCCTTGGTTGCTCCATTTTGTCGTGTCATTGATGTTAATCTTTTTAAACCGCTCCATTAATTCCTGAATTTTGTCATCCGTTTTCAATAGCTTGTCGTTATGGCGGACAACCGTGACATTCGCCGTCATCCACTCACCGAGTTCTTTGTGAAGAACATAGGCATTTTCGGTTCCGTCCATACTCATAATCTCAGACCACTTTTCTTCTTCTTTTTTGACGTGAGCGTCGAATAAAGAGGAAGACATGTCTTCTGCTGAAGATTCCAAACCGTTTACATATTTCACTGCATTCGGTCCGGCCACCATTCCTCCGTAAATCGCAGAAAGCAGGGAGTTTGCTCCCAAACGGTTGCCGCCGTGCATAGAGTAATCACATTCCCCAGCTGCAAACAGTCCCGGGATGTTTGTCATTTGATCGTAATCCACCCATAAACCGCCCATTGAATAATGGACCGCTGGGAAGATTTTCATCGGAAGCTTCCTCGGGTCGTCTCCCATGAATTTCTCATAAATCTCAATGATGCCGCCAAGCTTAATATCAAGCTCTTTCGGATCTTTATGAGATAGATCGAGATACACCATGTTTTCGCCGTTAATACCGAGCTTCTGGTTGACACACACATCAAATATTTCGCGTGTCGCAATATCACGCGGCACCAGGTTTCCGTAAGCCGGATATTTTTCCTCTAGGAAATACCATGGTTTACCGTCTTTATATGTCCACACGCGTCCGCCTTCACCGCGCGCTGATTCACTCATCAGTCTTAGTTTGTCATCGCCCGGTATGGCTGTCGGGTGGATTTGAATGAATTCTCCGTTTGCATAGTACGCTCCCTGCTGATAAACGATCGACGCAGCAGAGCCTGTATTAATCATGGAGTTAGTTGATTTTCCAAAAATGATTCCCGGTCCGCCCGTCGCCATAATGACCGCGTCTGAACGGAAGGATTCAATTTGCATGTTTGTCAGGTTTTGCGCAACAATTCCGCGGCAGGTTCTGTCATCATCTAATACAGCGCCAAGGAATTCCCAGCCTTCGTATTTTGTGACCAGACCCGCAACTTCGTATCTGCGCACTTGCTCGTCCAGTGCGTAAAGCAGCTGCTGCCCCGTCGTCGCACCCGCATAAGCTGTTCTGTGATGCTGTGTACCCCCGAATCGGCGGAAATCAAGCAGCCCTTCAGGCGTCCGGTTAAACATGACGCCCATCCGGTCTAATAAGTGGATGATAGAAGGCGCCGCTTCACACATCGCCTTGACCGGCGGCTGGTTGGCAAGAAAGTCTCCCCCGTATACAGTGTCATCGAAATGTTCCCACGGAGAGTCGCCTTCCCCTTTTGTATTGACCGCTCCGTTTATGCCGCCTTGGGCACAAACCGAATGAGAACGTTTGACAGGAACGATGGAAAACAGCTTAACCGCCATTCCTGATTCCGCTGCTTTAATTGTCGCCATGAGGCCGGCAAGACCCCCGCCGACTACGATAATGCTTGATTGACTCATGATAGCCCCTCTCCCTCTAGTAATCTAGTACTCTTATACAAATGCAAAAATCGCTTTTAAGCCTACGTATGACAGTGCAACAAAAATAATCAGCGTAACGTATGTCGAAATTCTTTGAGAACGAGGCGTTACCGTGATGCCCCATGTAACAGCGAAAGACCATAAACCGTTCGAGAAGTGGAAAATTGTTGATAAAACACCGACAATGTAAAAGCCAAGCATAGCCGGAGAGCTCAAAATATTCGCCATCATGTCGAAATTGACCTCAGCGCCCATTTGTGCTGCAATGCGGGTTTCCCACACGTGCCAGCTCACGAAAATGAGGGTGATGATACCGGTTACACGCTGCAGGACGAAGAGCCAGTTTCTCATATAGCTGTATTGGCCTGCGTTATTTTTTGCAGTAAACGCTATGTACACACCATAAACTGCATGATAAATTAATGGTAAGAAGATAATAAAAATTTCCAAGGCATACCTGAAAGGCAGACTATCCATAAAATGAGCAGCATTATTGAATGCTTCAGCGCCCCTTGCGGCAAACTGGTTGACGACTAAATGCTGAATGAGAAAGATGCCGACCGGTATGACGCCAAGCAAGGAATGCAATCTTCGAAAATAAAACTCTCTGTTCCCAGACATTACTTTACCCCCTGTTTGATAAGTGCGAAATGTGCTAAATCTCTTCCCCCACTTCTTTCAATTGTAAGCACTTTATTAAGATTTATTGACAATTTCATTTTACTCCTCCCTCAAAAGGGCGTCAAGAAAACGCGTACATAAATTATAATTTTCCGAATTGAATAGTTGATTTAAAAATTTTATTTTATCAATATATATTTCTGCTTAATTTTTCATTAGAATTACAGGATCATTCTGTAATCCTCCCCCCTGTTTGGGCTATAATATACGAAGGAGAGAGGGGAGACAGATATGAAGTCTAAATTTGAAGCATCTATTGACAATCTAAAAGAATTTGAAATGAACGCCTATGCCTACGAACTAATACGAGAGATCGTTCTCCCAGATATGCTTGGCCAAGATTACTCTTCCATGATGTATTGGGCAGGGAAGCATCTCGCCCGTAAGTTTCCTCTTGAATCATGGGAGGAATTTCCGGCCTTCTTTGAAGAAGCGGGCTGGGGAACCCTCACCAACGTAAGCGCTAAAAAACAAGAGCTTGAATTTGAACTTGAAGGGCCGATCATTTCCAATCGGCTTAAACATCAGAAAGAACCATGCTTTCAGCTGGAAGCTGGTTTTATTGCTGAACAAATTCAATTGATGAATGACCAAATTGCCGAATCATATGAACAAGTGAAAAAGAGAGCCGATAAAGTGGTTCTGACTGTGAAATGGGATATGAAAGACCCAGTGTAATCAAAAAAGGCGGTGACTGCATAGTCCCGCCTTTTTTGATTGTCATTACACAGCTGAAGGGTGTTTTGAAAGCTCAAATGCATCGTGCAGCGCTTCGACTGCTTTCACCATGTCATTTTCGCTTACGACTGTTGATACTTTGATTTCAGATGTGCTGACCATTTTGATTAAAATGTTTTTTTCCGCCAGTACAGCAAACATTTCAGCGGCTACACCAGGGTTTGAGACCATGCCGGATCCGACAATGGATACTTTAGCCAATTTGCTTTCTGTCTCGATTTTCTCGAATTCAAGCGCGTCTTTATACTCTTCAAGCACCGCAACGGTTTGGTCTGTGTCTTCTGTTTTGACAGAGAAGGAAATTCCGGTCTGATTGTCTCCGGCCTGCGTTTGGATAATGATATCGACGTTAATGTTTCTTTTGGCAAGTGTTGTAAAAATAGTAGACAAAGTTGTCAAGCCGCCAGTCAGCCCGTAAATGGTTACCCTTGTGATTTGATCTTCAAACGCAATGCCTCTGACAATTAAATTTTGCTCCATGGATGATTCCTCCTCAATTAATGTTCCAGCTTCTGTTTCTGTACTTGAACGCACTTCTAACGGCACTTGGTAATTTTTCGCGAATTCAACGGCTCTCGGATGAAGAACGCCGGCGCCTAAATTGGCAAGCTCAAGCATTTCATCGTATGAGATGCCGGCAAGCTTTCTCGCAGATTTCACATAGCGCGGATCGGTAGTAAACACTCCGGGCACGTCCGTGTATATGTCACATTTATCCGCTTTTAATGCGGCAGCCAAAGCGACTGCTGTTGTGTCTGACCCGCCACGGCCCAATGTCGTGATTTCACAGTCCTCTGTCATGCCTTGGAATCCTGCGACAATGACAATCTTTCCTTGCTCGAGCTGGTCTCCCAAAACCGAAGTGTCGATATCTGTAATTCTGGCGTTTCCGTGAACGGCTTCCGTGCGGATTCCCGCCTGCCACCCAGTATATGACACAGCGTCATAGCCTTTTTCCTGCAGCGCCATAGAAAGCAGGGAAATTGTAACCTGCTCGCCTGTCGCCAGCAGCATATCCATTTCGCGTTTGCTCGGCTGGTCAGTAATTGCTTTTGCAAGGCTGACCAATTCGTCAGTGGATTTCCCCATAGCTGAAACGACAACAACGACTTGATGGCCCTTCTGTTTTTCTGCAATCGCGCGGTTTGCCGCATTTTGAATTTTTTTAACTGAGCCGACGGAAGTACCCCCGAATTTTTGTACGATAAGACCCATGTATTACCACCCTTTACATTTTGGTTCGTGCGGGTGAGGAGAAAGAGCGCTTTGTCCACAATAAAAAAAGCAATGAGAGGAATTGCTCTCATTGCTTATCAATTAATCATCATTGAATGATTATGAACAACGAGATAGCCCTCCAAGAAAATGATTTCTTGACAGCCTTACATTTATTCAATGCACGGCCAGCAAATAATACCGATGGGGTTTTATTTGCTTCGGCGACGCTCCCCTTTCAGCCTTTTTCACAGAATCCATCTTTCTCCAAAGGCTTACTCTTGAAGTTCGCACCTCTATCTTCACCATATAACACGATCTAACTATGAAATTAGTTCACATTTTATCAGATCTTTTTTAAAAGGACAACATTATTTTTGCAATTTATCGTAAAGCAGCTGAGCCGCCGCTGCGGGAACACCCGCTTTTTTGATGTCCTCAAGGCTTGCTTCCTTCATTTTTTTTACGGAACCGAAATGCTTTAACAGCATTTTCTTTCTTTTCTCTCCGATACCCGGGATGTCGTCCAAGACGGATTGAAACGCGCTTTTTCCGCGGATTTGTCTGTGAAAACTGATCGCAAACCGGTGCACCTCGTCTTGAATACGCTGCAGGAGGTAAAATTCCTGGCTGTTCCGTTCCAGATACACCGCCTCCAGTGGATCCCCGATTAGTAAATTTGAAGTTCTGTGTTTTTCGTCTTTCGCTAGACCGGCGATCGGGATATCCAAGCCGAGTTCGTTTTCAATGACATCCATTGCAGCGTTGATCTGCCCTTTTCCTCCGTCAATGATGATCAGATCAGGCAGCGGCAGGTTTTCGCGAAGCACTCTCGTATAGCGCCTTCTGACAACCTCTCTCATAGAACCGTAATCATCCGGCCCTGTAACGGTTTTGATTTTATATTTGCGGTATTCTTTTTTGTTCGGTTTGCCGTCGATAAACACGATCATCGCGGAAACCGGGTTTGTCCCCTGTATGTTTGAGTTATCAAACGCTTCGATTCTGTGAGGCGTATAAATATTCAATGCTTCTCCGAGTTTCTGCACAGCCCCGATTGAGCGCTCCTCGTCCCGTTCAATTAAGGAGAATTTTTCTTTCAGCGCGATTTTCGCATTTTTATGAGCCAGCATGAGCAGTTCTTTTTTCGGGCCCTTCTTCGGCTGGTGAACGTTTGTTTCCAGCAGCTGCTCAATCATAGATTGATCTACGCTGTCCGGAACTAAAATTTCCTTCGGAAGGAAGTGGTTGTTTTTCGAATAGAACTGTCCGATGAACGTAAGAAACTCATCATCTGCTTCCTGGTAGAGCGGGAACATACTGACATCGCGTTCAATAAGTTTTCCTTGGCGAATGAAAAAGACCTGTACGCACATCCAGCCCTTATCATATGCGTACGCGAATACGTCACGGTCGACTAGATCGTTCATCGTCATTTTTTGTTTTTCCATCGTTGATTCGATATGAGCGATTTGGTCACGAAGCTCTTTTGCCCGTTCAAACTCAAGATTCTCGGCAGCTTCATGCATTTTCTCTTCAAGCTCTTTTTTGACCTCATTATAGCCGCCCTTTAAGAAACGGGTAATGCTCTCAACCAGCTCTCTGTTCGTCTCTTCGGAAATGTCCTTTACGCACGGAGCGAGACATTGACCCAGATGATAGTATAGACATACTCTGTCCGGCAGCTTGGAGCATTTTCTGAGAGGATACAGACGGTCGAGCAGTTTTTTAGTTTCCCTTGCGGCCTGCACGTTCGGGTACGGCCCGAAATAGCGCCCTTTGTCTTTTTTGACATTGCGGGTGACGATCAGCCTTGGGTGGCGTTCATGGGTGATTTTTATGAAAGGATAGGTTTTGTCGTCTTTGAGCATGACGTTGTATTTCGGATCATGCTTTTTGATTAGATTCATTTCTAAAATAAGCGCTTCAAGATTGGAGGACGTCACGATATATTCAAAATCCTCGATTTCCGTCACAAGCCTTTGTGTTTTCGCATCGTGAGAACCGGTGAAATAGGAGCGCACTCTGTTTTTCAGCACTTTTGCTTTTCCTACATAGATCACAGTCTGCTGCCGGTCCTTCATGAGATAACATCCGGGCTGATCGGGAAGGAGGGCGAGTTTTTCTTTCAGTTGTTTGTTCATATGTTACCCTTCCTTATGTTTAATCCTTTGTTTCCAGTTTAACACGAACGTTTGTTTTTCTCTATGATTCACGATTGGCGAATAAAAAAAGCGATCCCTCAATCGGAATCGCTCTGGCATGTAAGCAGCCGAAAATTAAAGATGTTTGTTGACAAGCTCTTGAAGCGCTTCTTTTGGTTTGAAGCCGACAGAAGTTTCAACTACTTCTCCGTCTTTTAACACAAGAAGTGTCGGGATGCTCATAACGCCGTATTTTCCGGCTGTTTCTTGGTTTTCATCCACATCGATTTTTACGATCTTCAGTTTGTCTCCCATTTCTTGATCCAGTTCTTCAAGAACAGGTGCAATCATTTTGCAAGGTCCGCACCAAGGAGCCCAGAAGTCTGCCAGTACGACGCCTTCGCTTGTTTCAGCTGAGAAAGATTGATCAGTTGCTTTTACGATAGCCATTATTGAATTCCTCCAATTGTGAAATGATGATTTTTAGTATAGCATCTCCCATTCGTTCACGCTATTTTAATGCTTGCAAATTATTTTTTCCTGATCACAATCGGTTTACTCATTTTTATCTGGATTGAATGGGATATATCACTTTTCATTAAAACACGAATCTGATAATGGCCCCGATCACTACAATAGCCCCGATGATCATTAAAATGGTACGAAGCATAGGATAACATCTCCTCTTCACTGTCATGTACTTTACCATGCCCTGCCGGAGCTGTTTTAAAACATGAAAGAGAGCGCCGGCATGAAGCTCCGGCGCTCTCGCTCGATTAAGAATCAGCACGCAGTGTGAGTAAGACGACTGACATTGGCGGCAGTTTTACTTTCAGTTTGTTTTTGTTAAGCGTATATCGGCTGAAAGACTCCGGTTTGACGTGATGAGGATCGTCAAACGTGTTATGCGCATTCATTTTTTCTGCCGTGAGAATGACTCCGGAATGGTCCGCTGTCTTGTGAATGCCTCTCAGCTCAATCTCAGCCTCCGCTTTGTTTTGGTGGTCGATGTTGCAGATCGTGATATTGATATCGCCTTCTGCATGTTTCGATGCTGAAAGACTGATTTGCGGCAGCGTTTCACCTTTCCATTCATAGTCAGCAGACGTTGTGTCTGTCTCTAAAAGAGAAGCGTCCTGGTGTACCTTAAACATATCAAATACATGGTACGTCGGTGTCAAAAGCATCCGTTCTCCCTCAGTCAAAATCATAGCTTGAAGAACGTTTACCGTTTGGGCGATGTTGGTCATTTGCACCCGGCGGCAATGCTGATGGAAAATGTGGAAATGAGAAGCCGCCACCAGTGCATCACGAATGGTGTTTTGCTGATAAAGGAAACCAGGGTTCGTGCCTGGCTCAGGATCAAACCACGTGCCCCATTCGTCAATGATCAGCCCGACCCGCTGTTCCGGATCGTACCGGTCCATAATCGTTCCGTGTTTTTGAATCAATTCATCAATGTATTTGGCTTTTTTCATTGTAATAAACCATTCATCCTCCGTGAATTCTGTGGCTGATCCTTTGCCCTTCCAGAAATCACCCGGAATCGTATAATAATGAAGGCTCAATCCGTCCATCAGGCCAGCAGCTTTTTTCATGAGCACGTCTGTCCAATTAAAGTCATCTACATTTGCGCCGCCTGCAATTTTATATATTTCATTGCCGCTGTAATTGCGGACATAGGTTTGAAAACGCCGGTACAGATCAGCATAGTATTCAGGATGCATGTTGCCGCCGCAGCCCCAGTTCTCATTGCCCACGCCGAAATATTTCAGCTTCCAGGGCTCCTCTCTTCCATTTTGTTTTCTCCAGTCTGACATCGGCGTGCCGGCTCCAAACGTCATATACTCGATCCATTCTGCCATTTCCTGAACGGTTCCGCTTCCGACATTGCCGCAAATATAAGGCTCGCATTCAAGCAGCTCGCAAAGCATCATAAATTCATGCGTTCCGAATTCATTTGATTCAATTGTTCCGCCCCAGTGAGTGTTAAGCATCGTCTTACGGTCACCGACACCGTTTGCCCAATGGTATTCGTCCGCAAAGCACCCGCCCGGCCACCTGAGGACAGGGATATGAAGCTGCTTGAGCGCTTCCAGCACATCCTTTCGAATTCCGTTTATATTGGGAATGCTTGACTCCGTTCCGACCCAAATCCCCTCATAAATCCCTCTTCCTAGATGCTCTGCAAAATGACCGTATATATTTTTGTTAATCGTTCCTTTTACAATATCCGTCTGGATCACTGCTTGATGTTCAGACATGCTTGATCATTCCTTTCATACGAATATGAAAAGCACCACAGTCAAATATGTGATCTGTCTTTTGCCTGAGGAGTCAGCATGAATGTAAGCGCTTTTAAAGTAACCATATTATATATGTTCGTACATGTCAATGACATTTTTTCTAAACTTTATATTTGTACGTATGTATTTGAAAATGTAAAAACCCCGAACTTCAACAGTCCGGGGTTTTCTTTACGAGTGTATATTTAATTGTTTGAATTCCTCAGTTAATAACGGGACAACTTCAAATAAATCGCCTACAATGCCGTAATCCGCTATTTTAAAAATATCTGCTTCGGGATCTTTATTGATGGCGACAATCACCTTGCTGTTTGACATGCCGGCCAAATGCTGGATGGCGCCGGAAATGCCGCAGGCAATATACAAATCCGGGGTAACGACTTTTCCGGTCTGTCCGATTTGGAGAGCGTAATCGCAATAATCAGCGTCGCATGCCCCGCGAGATGCCCCGACTGCGGCCCCCAGCACCTCTGCAAGCTCCTGCAGCGGCTGAAATCCTTCCTTGCTTTTGACTCCGCGGCCGCCCGCAACAATAATTTTTGCTTCGGAGAGATCAACGCCGTCCGCTGTTTTTTTCACGACTTCTTGGATAACGGTGCGGAGGTCTGTAAGAGAAACATCAATGCTATCGATACTCCCCGACCTGCTGGCGTCTTTTTCTGCAGCTTGAATGTTATTGGGGCGAATCGTTGCAAAAATCAGCGGATCGGTTGAAATGACGCGTTCAAATGCTTTCCCCGAGTAAATTGGCCTTGTAAATACGATATTTTCTCCGGTAACGCTTACATCTGTAGCATCAGAAATTAAGCCTGTTTGCAGCCGGGCGGCAAGCTTCGGTGAAAGGTCCTTTCCCATTGCCGTGTGCCCGCATATAACGGAATCGGGCTTTTCTTGGTCAATAATGGCCCTCATGACCTGGCTGTATCCATCTGCCGTATATGCTTTCAGCTTCGGATCCTCGGCTGTGAGAACTTTATCGGCTCCGTAATGGATAAGCTCCTGTGCAACGCTTTGTACATTTTCTCCAATCAGAACACCGATGACTTCTCCATCGCCTGAAATGGTTCTTCCTGCAGCTATTGCTTCAAAGGTGACATTCCGCAATTCTCCGTCGCGAATTTCTCCGAGTACGATCACTTTTTTTCCCATTCTAACATCCCCCTGTTTCTTTGAATGTCCAAGCTTTAAATGACTTTAGCTTCGCTGCGGAGCAATGAGACGAGCTCTTTTGCCTGTTCGGCAGGCTCACCTTGGAGAAGCTTCCCGGCTTCTTTTTTCGGCGGCAGAAAACGTTCGATCGTTTTCATCTTTGGTTCAGCATCCTCTTCGTCAAGATCAAGATCATCAAGTTCAAGCTCTTCAAGCGGTTTTTTCTTGGCCTTCATAATTCCCGGAAGCGATGGGTAGCGCGGTTCGTTTAAGCCCTGCTGAGCTGTGATAAGCAATGGGAGTGTCGTTTTGATTTTTTCAACATCCCCTTCGACGTCCCTTTCTGCTTCTGCATCAGTGCCGTTGATTTCGAGTTTGGTGATCGTTGTGATGCACGGAATGTCCAGAAGCTCTGCAAGCCGCGGCGCCACTTGTCCTGATCCTCCGTCAATGGCAACATTTCCGCCGAGAATCAAATCAAACTCCTGATCCTTCATATAGTGGTATAAAACTTGAGAAATGGAATATTGGTCGGGTTCTTCGAGATCATCTTCTATGTTGATTAAAACGGCTTGGTCACATCCCATGGCAAGCGCCGTACGCAATTCCTTCTCCGCATCTTCACCGCCGACAGTGACGGCGGTGATCGTGCCGCCGTGCTTTTCCTTCAGCTGGATGGCTTCTTCTATTGCGTACTCGTCGTATGGATTAATGATCCATTCCGCTCCGTCATCCTGAATCTTTCCTGCTTCAATGACGATTTTTTCTTCTGTGTCAAACGTCCGTTTCATCAGTACAAATAGATTCATGATCATATCCCCTTTTATTCGCCTTTGAACTGAGGCTTTCTTTTTTCGAGAAATGCCTGGATGCCTTCTTTGGCGTCCTCTGACTCAAATGCTTCTCCAAACCGCTTCGCTTCAAGCTTTAAGCTGCCTTCATAGGAATACACCTTGTTTGAGTAAAGAAGCTCAAGCAGTGATGCCAGCGTTTGCGGGCTTTTTTCTGCAAACTTAGCGGCAAGTGCTTTTGCTTTTTCAAGCACTTCTGCTTCATCCTTTGCTCCAATTGACACAAGCCCGAGATCAAGCGCTTCTTTTCCGGATATCGGTTCTCCAGATCCGATGAGCTCAAGCGCTTTGGCTGTACCGATATATCTTGGTAGACGCTGTGTCCCCGCAAAACCCGGTATAATACCGAGGTTAAGCTCCGGGAGCCCCAGTTTGGCATCTTCTGCCGCAATTCTGATATGACAAGCCATCGCAAGCTCCAGCCCTCCGCCAAGAGCAGCACCGTGAATCGCTGCGATAATCGGTTTCGGGAAGCCTTCAATTCTTTCCATCAGCTGCTGGCCGCGCTCAGCCAGCAGTGAGGAATCCTCATTGCCTTTAAGTGATGTAAATTCTTTAATATCAGCGCCGGCTGAGAAAAATCTTCCCTCACCGTGAATGATAATGCTTCGTACGCCTGCATCTGTCTCACATTGATCAAGACAGGAGGACAGCTCTTCTAATATCCGGCTGGAAAGCGCATTTGCCGGCGGATGGTGAATCGTCAAAACTGCCACAAATTGATCAACTGCCAGTGATATTGCATTCATAGGACAGAACCCCTTTACTTATTGTGAATTCCGGACACCAACAATTCTAAAACGCTGTCTGACAAGGCAGCGAGATCGTACTTTTGGTCATTCATAACCCAAGTTGTCACAGTTTCGTCAATCGTTCCAAAAATCATCTGCCGGGCGAGGCGGACATCGAGGCCCTCTTTTAATTCGCCTGATTGTATGCCTTCGGTCAAGATGCCATCTAAAATATTTAAGTAGCCTTTTAATATTTCATTGATTTTCTGGCGCAGCTCCAAGTTTGACTGGCGGAGCTCAAGCTGAGTGACAATCGCGAGATTATGGTCATCGGCTAAAAGGGAAAAATGCTTTGAAATCACAAGCGCCAGTTTCTCTTTCGCTGTTGTCTTTTCTTTTATGTCCTCTTCCATCCGCTCAATAAATTGGCCCATTTTTTCTTTGAAAAGAGAAATTAAAATGTCTTCTTTGTTTTTGAAATAGAGATAGATGGTGCCGTCCGCTACTCCGGCTTGTTTGGCAATTTTGGATACCTGTGACTGGTGGTAGCCGTTTTCCGCAATGACTTCTACTGCTGCATCAATAATCTGCATATACTTTGGCCGTTTTTGCTTCAATGTTCATCGTTCCTTCCTATAGAAATGAATGACTATTCATTCATAATTTCATGATAAAAAGGATTTTCGGCTTTGTCAAGTTTATTCACAGGTGTTCTCTTTTTCTTCTGTTATTTGATGTGATGATTTTCAATTTCTTCTTCGAGTAAACGCCTTCTTAAAATTTTCCCGACCGCTGTTTTCGGCAGCTCTTTTCTGAACTCATAGGCTTTCGGCACCTTGTAAGGAGCGAGGCGGGATCTGGCAAAAGCGTCCAGTTCTTCTGCATCGGCTTTTGCATCTTTCTTTAACACGACAAATGCTTTTACTGTTTCTCCCCTGTAGGAATCGGGCACACCTGCAACCACAATTTCCTGGATGGCTTCATGTTCATAAAGCACCTCTTCGACTTCACGCGGGTAAATATTATAACCGCCGGCGATAATGATGTCCTTCTTCCTGTCGGCAATATAGAAAAAGCCCTCTTCATCCATATAGCCCATGTCTCCGGTGAACAGCCAGCCGTCTCTTAGTACAGCGGCGGTTTCCTCCGGTTTGTTCCAATATCCTTTCATGACTTGCGGACCTTTTACAATGATTTCTCCATGCTCATATGGAGCGGCAAACTCACCGGTCTCCTCAGAATAGATCGCTGCGTCAGTACCCGGCCAAGGACAGCCGATACTGCCCGGCTTGTTTTTCCCCCAGATAAAATTGGCGTGCGTCACTGGTGATGCCTCAGACAAACCATAGCCTTCCACAAGCTTTCCGCCAGTCACCTTTTCAAATTTCTGTTTTACCTCAACAGGGAGCGCGGCAGATCCGCTAAGACAGCTTTTAATCGATGACAGATCATATTGCTGCAATTCAGGGTGATGCAAAAGGCCGATGTAAATCGTCGGTGCGCCTGGAAAGAGCGTCGGTTTTTGTTTGTCGATGATTTTAAGCGTTTCGAGCGGATCGAACTTAGGAAGAAGAATCATTTCAAAGCCTTGCTTAATCGAATAATTCATCACTGCCGTCAGCCCGTAGACGTGAAAAAACGGGACGATGCCAAGCACTTTTTCAGCGCCTTCCTTCACATCGTACATCCAAGCCGCGCACATTTCGGTATTGGCCAAAATATTCCGGTGCGTGAGCATGACCCCTTTTGGAGCCCCCGTTGTTCCTCCGGTATACTGGAGAACAGCGATATCATGTTCAGGATCAATCTTCGGGATTGTCAGAAGTTCCATTTTTTCCTGCTTTATGCTAGAGGCGAACGTGTGAATGTGATCTTTTTTGTCAAAATCGATGTGCACTTTTTGTTTTTGCGTCAGCGGGTAAAGAATATTTTTCGGAAAAGGCAAATAGTCTTTTATGCTGGTTATCAAAATCTGATCGACAATTGATAACGTTTTCATTTTTATTGCCTTCGGGAAAAGCAAATCTAAGGTGATGATCACGCTTGCCTCAGCATCTCTCAGCTGGTATTCTAGCTCGTGCTCGGTATAAAGCGGATTCGTCTGCACCACGATGCCGCCGGCAAACAAGACACCGTAATAAGAAATGACTGATTGCGGGCAATTGGGCAGCATAACAGCCACTCTGTCTCCTTTTTGCAGGCCATTGTTCTGCAAAAAAGCTGCGAGTTTAAGAGCGTCCGTCAGAATGTCATGAA
The DNA here is from genome assembly GCF_021282335.1 of Bacillus sp. G16. Classification (NCBI taxonomy): domain Bacteria; kingdom Bacillati; phylum Bacillota; class Bacilli; order Caryophanales; family Bacillaceae; genus Bacillus; species Bacillus sp. G16. The sequence goes on from NZ_JAJSOZ010000004.1 coordinate 206,783, forward strand.
AGGTGAGTTTTTTTCCATAAAAAGTTATTGCGGTTTTGTCAGGGAATTGTGCGGCGGAGTCTGTCAGGATGGATTGCAGGGTTTTGTTCGGCAATGGAAGCTCATGCGGGATATCGTCGGGATACTCGGCAAGCCACGGCTTTTGAGACTGCATAAAACCTCCCCTTTCGGTTTTTGAGTTCCACCCTATCATTATAGCAGATGGACGGCAAAAAAAAGAAAAAGAAAGGGAAATCTTTCTTTTTCTCATGATACGAACAGATATATAAGACCAATTAACAAAAAGATTCCCGCCGCGGCGAGTAGTACTTTTGCAAGCTTTTCCATCTATTCTCCGTCCCCTTATATTCCGGCTGCCACCACAAATGAAAGCCCGACAGAAATGACAAATGAAATAAAGCCGACAGCCCGGTTATCATTCTCGATTTCCTGATCAATTTTAAACCGCGGAGTCAAAAACTCAAAAATAAAGTAACTGATCAGAAGCATAACAAACCCGTAAACGCCCCAGCCGATCATTTGCAGCAGAGAATTGTGCTGGGAGATGGAATGCTGAAACACGTTTGCGATTCCTAAAATTTTTCCGCCGGTCGCCATTGCCACCGCAAGATTCCCTTTTTGAATCTCTTCCCAGTTTTTATAAGCCGTCACCAGCTCAAACACAGTCAAAAAGAGGACGAGGCAGAGAACCGCGACACTGTAATATGCCGCGATTTCCACAAGCTCGTTTTCCCAAAAATCACTCATGGCCATACTCCCTTTTATTTTAGTTCAACAACCGTAACGCCTGATCCTCCCTCACCTGCTTCACCGAAACGGGAGCTTTTAACGCTGCGATGGTTTTTCAGGAGATCCTGCACGCCTTTTCTTAAAGCGCCGGTTCCTTTTCCGTGGATGATTGACACTCTTGGATATCCGGCTAATACTGCATCATCCAAGTATTTTTCAACACGGCTGAGGGCATTTTCATAGCGTTCGCCGCGAAGGTCAAGTTCAAGCGATACGTGGTAGTCCTTCCCTTTGACCGCCGTAATGATTTTTTCTTTTTTTGGTTCTGGAGCTGATTTGATAAACTCCAGGTCTTTTTCTTTTACTTTCATTTTTAAAATTCCGATTTGAACATTCCATTCATTGCCGCCGGTTTTTTCAAGCAGTGTTCCTTTTTGCCCGAAGGTGAGGACTTTCACCTCATCACCAGGCTTGAAGTCGCGTTTTTGCGTTTTCGGTTTTTCTGGTTTTTTGGACTTTTCAAAAGTAGGAACTGCGCCTTCTAACCGTTTCTTCGCGTTGATCAGCTCGTGATCCTTGAAGGATTTGTGTTCTTCTTTTATTGAGCGCAATTCATGAATAATATCTTCGGCTTCTTTCGTTGCCGCTTTTACTTTTTCAGCCGCTTGCTGTTCAGCCTCTTCGAGCATTTTGTCTTTTTTGCTGTTGAGCTCGATAATTTGCTGCTGCAGCTCTTTATGCAGCTTTTCTGCTTCTTTTCTGATTGATTCCGTCTCAGAAAGTTCTTCTTCCGCGCGTTTTTTGCTTTGTTCGAGCGACGCAATCATCGTGTCGACTTCGTTATGCTCGGCCGTCATTTCTGATTTGGCCTGCCCGATAATATGGTCCGGGAGTCCGAGGCGTTTTGAAATTTCGAAGGCGTTGCTTCGTCCCGGCACACCAATTAAAAGTTTATAGGTTGGTGACAGTGTTTCAATGTCAAATTCGACGCTGGCATTCATGACGCCTTCTCTGTTATAGCCGTACGCCTTCAATTCCGGGTAATGCGTCGTGGCTAACACTCTAGCATTGGTGCGATGCACGTCATCCAAGATGCTCATGGCGAGAGCCGCCCCTTCCTGCGGGTCTGTCCCTGCACCCAGTTCATCGAAAAGCACAAGGCTGTTTTCATTGACATGTTCTAAAATGCCGACAATGTTCACCATATGGGATGAGAACGTACTTAAGCTTTGCTCAATCGACTGTTCATCGCCGATATCAGCGAACACATGCTCAAATACGGCGGCTTCTGACCCTTCATCTGCCGGAATATGAAGTCCGGATTGCGCCATCAAGGTTAACAGGCCTAACGTTTTAAGGGTGACTGTTTTCCCCCCGGTGTTTGGCCCTGTAATGACAATGGTTGAAAAATCGCCGCCAAGCTCGATGTCATTAGCAACCACTTGATCAGGCGGAAGCAATGGGTGGCGTGCCTTTTTCAAACGGACAAAGCCGTTGTCGTTCACGATCGGTTTTGTCGCTTTGACCGCTTTTGCATATCTTGCTTTTGCAAAAATAAAGTCAAGCGTCTGCAGCACTTGCAAATCTTGAAAGAGCTCTTCTGTGTGCTCCGCCGTATGCTCTGTGAGCACGCGCAAAATCCGTTCAATTTCTTGCTTTTCTTTCACTTTCGCCTGCTGAAGTGAGTTGTTCATATCTACAATTGCCTGCGGTTCAATGAACAGTGTCGCGCCTGAGGAAGAGGTATCATGCACAATTCCTCCGTAGCTTGATCTGTACTCTTGTTTGACCGGGATCACAAAACGGTCATTCCGAATCGTAACGATCGTATCAGACAGCATTTTTGAAGCGGAGGAGGAGCGCAGCATGGACTCTAACCGGTCTCTGATTCTCGATTCGAGTGTTTTGAGCTGTGTGCGGATTCCTCTTAATGTTCCTGATGCATGATCAAGCACTTCTCCGTGATCATCAATGCAGGAATTAATGTCCCGTTCTAAATCGGAAAGCGTGATAAGCTGTTCAGCATGCTGATGGATCAGCGGAATGTCGACACCGTCTTCAGCCATTTGGCTGATAAAATGTTTCATTTGTTTAACTGCGTAAAGCAGACCTGAGATCTCAGTGAATTCTGAAGGACTGAGAACACTGCCGATTTCCGCCCGTCTTAACGCTCCTCTAATATCAGTAAGGCCGCCAAATGGCGCCTGCCCTCTCAGCCGGATAATGGCGGAAGCTTCATCTACTTCATCAAGCTGTTTTTTGATTTCGTCTATAGAAGCAGAAGGCTTAAGCTCGAGAAGCATTTCTTTTCCGAGCGATGAAGCGGCGTGCTCAATAACCTGTTCTTTCACTTTATGAAATTCAAGAGCTGATAATACTTTTTGCTGCACGATTGTGTGAGCCTCCTTACTTAATCGTTGCGCTTCAGGAATGCCTCTACGTCTTTAAGCGACCGGGCATTCAGAACGTTTTTCGTTTCCGTCCATCCTTTGCGCGCGGCAGTAACGCCGGTTTTCATATCGTCTAACATCTCAATATTATGGGCATCGGTATTAATGACCAATGTGACCCCTTGTTCGTTTGCTTTGATTAAATGTTCTGTGCGCAAATCGAGGCGCGCAGGATTGGCGTTGAGTTCAAGCGCCGTATTTGTTTTCTTCGCAAGCTCAATCAGCTTATCAATATCGATTTCGTAACCGGCCCGTCTGCCGATCAGGCGTCCGGTCGGGTGTGCGATAATGTCAACATGCTTGTTGGTCAGTGCCGTCTCAAGCCGTTTCATAATGACGTGTTCCGGCTGATTAAAGCTGGAATGAATCGATGCAATAACGATATCCATTTCGGCCAGCACGTCGTCATCATAATCAAGCGTACCGTCAGGCAGAATATCCATCTCGACGCCTTTCAAGATCTGGAAATTCTCGAACTCAGCATTCAGTGCGTCAATTTCTTTTGCCTGCTGCTTGAGCCTTTCTGCAGTCAGCCCGTTGGCAACCTTTAAATATTGCGAGTGATCGGTGATCGCCATATATTGATAGCCTTTTTCCATGCATGCTTCAGCCATCTCTCTGATAGAAAACGCCCCATCGCTCCACGTTGAGTGCATGTGGAGATCTCCCTTGATTTGCTCGGGCTCTATCAATTCAATGCTGTCGCTGTAGGTTTCCACTTCTTGCCCGCTTTCACGGAGCTCCGGCGGAATCAGCGGCAGGCCGAAGTGCGCATAAAATTCACGTTCACTCGGAAATGTTTTGATATCTCCGGTTTCAACTGTCTCGACGCCGTATTCACTGATCCGCTCGCCGCGTTCTTTCGCGATTTGGCGCATCTTAATGTTGTGATCCTTTGATCCCGTAAAATGATGGAGTGTTGTCGGAAACTGCTCTTCCGTGACAAGACGGAAATCAACGCTTGTTTCATATTCAAAGGAAAGGATAACGGACACCTTCGTATCTCCGCTCGCGATCACGCTTTTGATGTTTGGCAGTGCAAGCAGCTGCTCTCTTACTTCAGCCGGATGATCTGTGGCAATGATATAATCCAGATCCTTCACCGTTTCCCGCGCTCTGCGGAGACTTCCGGCACGGGAAAATTTGATGATATCCGTAAATTGAGCAAGATGCTCTTCAATGTCCCTGGCGATCCGGAGGGCGTAGCCGATCGGGAACCGTTCAGGCTGTTTTCCGGCTTCCCCGAGCGCCTGTAATATTTTTTCTTCTGATTTTTTGCCAAAACCCGCAAGACCTTGTACCTTTTGCTGTTCACAGGCTTCCTTCAGAGATTCTGCATCATGTACGCCGAGCTCTTTATACAGCTTTGCGATTTTTTTGCCGCCGAGGCCCGGCAGCTTCAATAAAGGCACGAGTCCTTCCGGCACTTCTTTCTGCAGCGATTCGAGTGTACTTGACTTTCCTTCATCTATATACTCTTTAATGACGCTGTACGTTCCTTTTCCAATGCCGGACAGCGACATCATATCGTCCATTTCTGATAAACTGCGGTCATCCTGTTCCAGGGCTGCCGCTGCTTTTCGGAAGGCGGATACTTTAAACGGGTTGTCCCCTTTGAGTTCCATGTAGACTGCAATGGTTTCAAGCAGCCGGATAATATCTTTTTTATGCATACAATAACCCCCAGACGTTCACATATGTTTCCATCATACTTGAAAAAAACTTCTCCGGACAAGAGAAGTTTTTTATGCCCCGTACTGTGTCCACAGCTCTTGTAGGAGCCCTGACAAATACGGTGTATGGTTAATGATCACATTTGCGAGAGACGATTGCCCCATCATTTGCTGCAAAGCATCTACCGGAAGCACGGATGCAACATACAGCAGCACAAATGTAAATAAATAGACTTCAAGAAAACCGAGAACGGCGCCCAGCACCTGGTTGATTTGTTTAATCACCGGAATGCCGGCTACAATACTCAAGAATGAGCCTATGATTCTCAGTAAGATTTTAGCGATAATAAATAAAACGATAAACGCAATCGCATTATAGTAGGCTGCTTCCAAATTTCCCGTAAAAAAAGAAAGAGCCGGCTGTCCCGCTGAAAAATCGGGTGCGGGAATCCACTTTAAATGCGGCGCCACATTTTTATAGAATAAAGCCGCAAAGGCGATCGATAAAATAAAGCTCGTCAAGCGGATAAACTGCAGAATAAAACCGCGTTTTAATCCCAGTAAAGTCCCCATCAGGAGCAAGATTAAGATGATGATATCTAGCATAGTTGTTCAATCCTTTTCTTTAAGCTGACGCTCCAGTTTCTCATATTTCTCTTGTAATTTGACATAATCGTGCACCACATTTACCGCTGTCAGCACTGCAAGTTTATTTATATCAAGGTATGGATTTTTTTCATTGATTTCTCTCATTTTATCATCAACAATTCCGGCGACATACCTCATATGGGCTTTGCTTTCTTCACCGACAATCGTGAAGTGCTGGCCGTAAATGTCAACGGTTGTTTTTGTTTTTTTGCCGTCAGACAACGTTTCTCCTCCATTCCGTGAGAATCCTAGTTCTTATCATAACACGTTTATTAAATGAATGGAAAGACGAGCCTCCCGCTGTTATGATACACTGGTATATACAGCGAAAAGTGTAAAAAAAGGAGATTATTACGTGTCCCATTCTGTTATAAAAGTACCGTTGTCTGCTATTGACCAAATGAAAATGACGTATAGCGGTTCGCTTACTGCCTCTGTTCCGCAGGGAGCCGTTTTTCAGGCGAAACCGCCAGGCTGTACCATTACAGCATATAAATCCGGCAAGGTCTTATTTCAAGGTAAAAACGCAGCGGCAGAATCCGCGCGCTGGGGAACAGCAGAGCCGCAGGAAAAGAAGAAAACGGCCAAAAAGCCGGCTGATCCCCGCTATGTTCCTCCGGCAAATATCGCCGGAATGTCTGTTATCGGCTCTGACGAGGTCGGAACTGGAGATTACTTTGGCCCGATGACGGTTGTATGCGCGTACGTCGACAAAACCATGCTTCCTTTAATGAAGGAACTCGGTGTTAAGGACTCTAAAGACTTAAAGGACCCGCAAATCATTGAGATTGCCCGAAACCTGATCAAAACCATTCCGTACAGCCTGCTTGTGTTAAAGAATGAAAAATACAACAGCATGCAGGAAAAAGGCATGAGCCAAGGGAAAATGAAAGCCTTGCTGCACAATCAGGCCATCACCCATTTGTTAAGAAAAATGGACGGGGTAAAGCCTGAGGCCATTTTGATTGACCAATTCGCTGAGCCTGGCGTCTACTTCAATCATTTAAAGGGCAGAGACATTGTGAAGGAGCGGACCTATTTTAGCACAAAGGCTGAAGGCATTCACCTGTCAGTCGCCGCTGCTTCAATCATTGCAAGATATTCGTTTTTAATGGAAATGGATAAACTATCGCGTGAGGCAGGAATGACGCTTCCGAAAGGGGCCGGCCCGCACGTGGATGAGGCGGCTGCCAAGCTGATCCTTAAAAAAGGGGCATCCGCTCTCAGAGCCTTTACAAAACTCCATTTTGCCAATACGCAGAAAGCGCAGCGCCTTGCCGCTAAAAAACGTTCATAGAAAAAAGCTTGCAGATAAATCTGCAAGCTTTTTTATTAGCCTCTTAAAACGGCCTGATATTTGTCTTCTAACGCCTTCAGCACTTTGCTGTGCGCCTTTGTCACTTCTTCTTCAGTCAGGGTTTGTTCAGGGTTTACATATTGAAGTGAGAAAGCAACTGACTTTTTGCCTTCCTCCATATGCTCGCCTTCGTATACGTCAAAGACGGATACTTCTTTCAGAAGCTTTCCGCCAGCCTCTTTAATGACGCTTTCGAGCTGGCCGCTTGTGACGGATTTATCTGTTACAAGCGCGATATCACGTGTCACAGACGGATATTTTGGAATCGCCGTGTAAACAAGCGGCGCTGTTTCCGCTGCGAGTAACGCATGAAGATCAAGCTCAAACACGTATGTCTCTTTTATATCCAGTTCTTTTTCCAATGAAGGATGGACTTGGCCGATGAAGCCGATAAGAGAACCATTCAATAGAATGTTCGCTGTTCTGCCTGGGTGCAACTGTTTGCGTTCAGACTGAACAAATTCAATGCTGTCGAGGACGTTCAGTTTTTCTAACAGCCCTTCTACAATTCCTTTAGCGACGAAGAAATCAACCGTTTTTTTCTCGCCCTGCCACAGCTGCTTGCGCCATAATCCGGTAACAGCTCCTGCCACGCGTTCTGTTTCAACAGGTTTTGTGTCCTCTTCCTTCGTCAGGAAAACGGAGCCGACTTCGTACAGTGCGACTGAGTCAGTCTGTCTCGCCAGGTTGTAAGAAACGGAGTCAAGCAGATTCGGAACAAGACTGTGTCTGAGAATGCTTCTTTCTTCACTCATCGGAAGCGCAAGCACAGTGTTCAGTGATTTTTCAATCGCAAACGCTGCCGCTTTCTTCTCGTTTGTCAGTGAGTAAGTGATGGCTTGTGACAAGCCTGCGCCTTCAAGAAAACGTCTGACTTTACGGCGTTTTGCCTGATATGGCGTTAATCCGCCTGTTGTTCCCGCTGTCTCAGGAAGCGTAGACGGAATGTTATCGTAGCCGTACAGTCTTGCCGCTTCTTCAATTAAATCCTCTTCGATTGTAATGTCACCGCGGCGTGATGGAACTGTCACGACGAGCAAATCATTTGCTTCACCGACAGTAAAGCCGAGACGATTATAAATGCTGATCAGTTCTTCTTTGCTGATTGTCATGCCGAGGACGCGGCTCACTTTATCAGCAGAAACATGAATGTTATTTGCTTCGATTGTCAGGTGATCTTCCTCAACCGTTCCAGCGAGCACTTCACCGCCTGCATACAGTTGGATCAGCTGTGCAGCCCGTTCTGCCGCAAGACGTACGCGCGCCGGATCAATGCCTTTTTCAAATCTTACGCTTGATTCACTTCTCAACCCAAGATCTTTGGAAGCCTTGCGAACCGTCTGTCCGTTGAAGTACGCAGCCTCAAGCAAAATCGTTTTCGTATCTTCCTGAACCTCTGACTCTGCTCCTCCCATGACACCGGCAACGGCTTGCGCTTTCGTTCCGTTCGTAATGACAAGGTGATCGGCAGACAGCTTACGTTCTTGATCATCAAGGGTTAAGATCGTTTCATTTTCAGCTGCTTTTCTTACTACAACTTCCTTGGAGCCGAATCTGTCATAATCAAACGCATGAAGCGGCTGTCCGTATTCCAGCAGGACAAAGTTTGTGATGTCAACAACGTTGTTGTGCGGGCGAATGCCTGCATTCATCAGCTTTGTCTGCATCCAAAGCGGTGACGGAGCAATCGTGACGTTTTTAATGATTTTCGCAGTATACAGCGGGTTCTCTTCTTGATCTTCGACTTTGACAGCGATGTAATCAGACGCTTGTTCTGAAGCAGCCGGATAATCCGTTTGCGGAAGTTTTACCTCTGTATCTAAAATCGCCGCAACCTCGTAAGCAACACCAAGCATGTTCATGGCATCCGCGCGGTTTGGCGTTAAACCAAGCTCAAGGATCGCATCGTCAAGCTGTAAAGCTGCTAAAGCATCGTTTCCTGTTTCAGCGTCATTCGGGAATACGAAAATGCCTTCCGCATACTCCTTCGCCACAAGCTTGCTTTCAATGCCAAGCTCCTGTAAAGAACAGATCATGCCGTTTGATTCTTCACCGCGAAGCTTTGCCTTTTTGATTTTGAAGTTGCCCGGCAGCACCGCTCCGACTGTTGCAACTGCGACTTTTTGTCCTTTATCCACATTCGGCGCGCCGCAAATGATTTGTACAGGTGCTTCCGCTCCGATATCAACAAGGCATTTATTCAGCTTATCAGCATTCGGATGCTGCTCGCGCTCCAGCACGTGGCCGATGACAACGCCTTTGATGCCTTCCCCTTTGTATTCAATTCCTTCAACCTCAATACCGGCTCTTGTAATTTTCTCAGCAAGAACAGCCGGGTCCATGCCTTTTATGTCAACATAATCCTCTAACCATTTATAAGAAACAAACATCCTTGCATCCTCCTCTTACGCCTGTTTAAACTGCGAAATAAATCTGACATCGTTTGTATAGAAGTGGCGGATATCATCAATGCCATATTTCAGCATCGCGATGCGCTCAACACCCATTCCGAATGCGAAGCCCTGATATTCCTTCGGATCAAAGCCAGCCATTCTCAGCACGTTCGGGTGAACCATGCCGGCGCCGAGGATTTCGATCCAGCCTGTTCCTTTACATACTGAGCAGCCGTTTCCTCCGCATTTAAAGCATGTCACGTCTACTTCTACTGAAGGCTCAGTAAACGGGAAGAAGCTTGGGCGGAGTCTGATTTCGCGGTCTTCCCCGAACATTTTTTTCGCAACGAGTTCAAGCGTTCCTTTTAAATCACTCATGCTGATGTTTTTGTCAACGACAAGCCCTTCAATTTGCATAAATTGGTGAGAGTGCGTCGCATCATCGTTATCACGGCGGTATACTTTACCCGGACAAATGATTTTAACCGGCCCTTTGCCTTCGTGCTTTTCCATCGTCCGTGTCTGAACTGGAGAAGTTTGCGTTCTCATCAGAGTTTCCTCTGTAATGTAAAAGCTGTCCTGCATATCGCGCGCAGGGTGTTCTTTCGGCAGGTTGAGCGATTCGAAGTTGTAGTAATCCGTTTCAACCTCAGGTCCTTCCTCGACTGTGTAGCCCATACCGATAAATAAATCTTCAATTTCTTCAATGACAACTGTGAGCGGATGGCGGCCGCCGACTGCGACAGGGTTCCCCGGCAGCGTGACGTCGATTGTCTGTCCCGCAAGCTTCTGCTTCATTTCTTCTTCTTCAAGCTTCTCGTTTTTGATAGCAATCGCATTGGCGATACGCTCTCTTACTTCGTTCGCGAGCGCGCCCATTTTCGGACGTTCCTCAGCAGAAAGTTTGCCCATTCCGCGCAGCACTTCTGTAATCGGCCCTTTTTTTCCGAGATATTGCACCCGAATATCATTGACAATCTTTAATGAGCTTGCCGCTTCTACTTGTTCTAAAGCTTCTTGTTCCAGCTGTTTTAGCTTTTCTTCCATTTTGCATCCTCCTTTTATGTAAACAAACCGTTATATGTCTTTGGAAAACAAAAAAAACCCGTCCCTTGTACAAGGGACGAGTTGTGGCCGCGGTACCACCCTTATTTCAGACAGACTGATGCTGTCGTCAGCTTCATTGACATAACGGAATCAGATTCCGGTTCACCTTTACGCGCAGTGTGCGCGGTCCCGGCGACAACTCAAGAGGTGAAGACAATTTCCGGCTGCGTTAAAAATGCTCTCAGTCAGCGGCATTTTCTCCCTGGAAAGCAGTTGATCAGAAATTGAGGTCCTCTGTCACGGTTTTTCAAATATTATGTTCTATTATAGAGAAATCCAACGCTTCGCGCAACACTATCCTCGCAAGTGATACACGAGGATGGCAGCTGCAATCGCAACGTTCAGAGATTCAGCCTGTCCGTAAAGCGGCACGTACAGGTTCAAATCCGTTTTTTCCAGCAAGGCGGCATCCACCCCTGCCCCTTCATTTCCTACAATGAGCGCAAAGGATTCAGCCTGAGGCATATCCCTGTAAGGCGCTCCGTTTTGCAGCGCCGTGCCGTACACTTTTACCCCCTCTGCTTTCAATTCATCCACATATGTATGCAGGTTTCTTCTCACAACAGGAATATGAAAGTGAGAACCTTGCGCGGATCGAAGCGTTTTTCCGTTAAAGGCGTCCGCCGTGCCGTCACCGAGCACAACCGCATCTAAACCGGCCGCATCTGCTGTCCGAATCATCGTGCCGAGGTTTCCCGGATCTTGAACAGCGTTAATCAGCAGCACCCGCTGAGGCGACGCCAGTTTTTCTTCAGGCATATGGCACACAGCGGCGATCTGCTGCGGCGTTTCAGTTTCAGTAACAGCTGAAAACGCATCTTCACTCAGCACGTAGCACTGGATGCTTACATCAAGTTCTGACGGAATTTTCGTTTCATCCTTTACAAGGATTTCTTTCACCGTGCCCGGACTCTTGAGCGCCTCTTCAACAAGATGTTCTCCCTCAATCAGAAATGTATTCGTTTTTGTTCGTTCTTTTTTCGTGTGAAGCTTTTTCCAATCCTTCACTTTTTGGTTTTTTGCGGATTCTATTTGTTTCACTGTCTGTGTGGCTCTCCTTTTTTTAACATGATGTTATTATATCGCAAGAACAGCACATAATAAACCAGGTGCAGGGTTAGAATATACGTATAACATTTTAGGAAAAGGAGCGTTTTCACATGGATCTTAATTTACGTCATGCCGTCATTGCCAATGTAACCGGCAATAATCAGGAGCAGCTTGAACATACAATTGTGGATGCGATTCAAAGCGGTGAAGAAAAAATGCTTCCGGGGCTCGGCGTTTTATTCGAAGTCATTTGGCAGCACGCATCCGAGAGTGAGAAAAACGAAATGCTAAAAACGCTTGAAGGCGGATTAAAACCCGCCCAATAAGACATGAAACCGGGTGACAGCGCCCGGTTTTTTTCTTATATAATAAAAACATGATGAGGGGGATCGCCATGTTTTTACAACCGTTATTAGCGAAAAAAATCATTGCTGAAGTCAAAAAAATGTACGAACGGGAAGTCATTATTGTGAACACAGACGGTCTCATTATGGCAAGCACAAATGATGAGCGGGTCGGACGTTTTCATGAGGGAGCGCTCATCTGCGCAAAAGAGAAGCGCAATGTCATTATTACAAAAGAAGATGAAAAGAAATTAAAAGGAGTGAAGGCAGGCCTGAATCTCCCTGTATTTTCTGACCGTGATGTGATCGCCGTCTTCGGGCTGACAGGCGAGCCCGCTGAGATTCAGCCATACGGGGAGCTGCTTCGGAAAATGACAGAACTGTTCATTAAGGAATCGTGGCATTTAGAGCAGTCCCAGTGGCGTGAGAGAATGCTGGAGTCCTTTATGATTGATTGGCTGCAATTAAAAGAATGGTCACCCGGTTTTCTGGAGAAAGCCCAGCTTCTTGGTATTGACCTTGCCTCCCCGCGCCAAATGATTCTCATTCAAGGATATGAGTGGTCACGCTATGAAATTGAACAAATGACACATATCTGGAAATCAGCGTACCCTTCGGATTTGTTCATCAGGTGGGGAAATGAACGGATTCTGATTAATCACGAAGTGCCAAAACATGAACAGAGGGATCGGCTTTTACGGCAGATTCTTCTCATTTGTTCGTTTGCTCATACCGCAAACAGCCGATATGCCGCAGCTGGCGCCGGAAGGGCTGTTGCAAGCTCCAGCCTGACAGACTCATACGAGCAAGCGGAAAAAGCGCTGGCTGTCAGCCTTAAGCGAAAAACGCCCATCTTCGAAGAGGATCTGAAGCTTGATATGTGCCTGACTGAGATCAGCCCTGGTACCCGTAATGAATTTCCGCAAAGGGTATTCCGTGAGGCACTTCAACGTCTGGAGCTTATGAATACGATACGGACTTTCTTTCATCACGATTTGTCTTTGAAACAAACCGCTGAAGACATGCATATACACATCAATACATTGCGTTATCGTCTGTCTAAGGCTGAACAGCTGACAGGTTTGCGTTTTGACCGCACTGAGGACATCGTCACAATGTATGTTGCACTCTATTTTTTAGATCAAGATACAAAATAAAGAGAGTTTCAGTTTCATTATTTATATGTTTCTCCATGGAAGGCTTTGCTTTTTTTCTCTTACAATAGATTAAAAGCGTTTTTTGACAGGGGGATGGGTGAAATGATCACCAAAGATGTAAAAAAACAGCTGATACAAATCGTCGGACCGGAAAACTTTGATGACTCCAATGCCGGGCGTCTCGTCTATTCATATGATGCGACGCCGCAGTTTCAGTCTATGCCTGATGCCGTGATTGCACCGAGGAATACAGATGAAGTATCACGAATTTTAGCGATTTGCAGCGAACATCAAGTGCCGATTGTTCCAAGAGGATCAGGGACAAACCTGTGCGGCGGCACGTGCCCGACTGAAGGCGGACTTGTTCTTCTCTTTAAGCATATGAACCGGATTCTTGAGATTGATGAAGAAAATTTGACCGCCACAGTCCAGCCGGGCGTCATTACGCTGGATATGATCCGCGCGGTTGAAAGCAAGGGTTTGTTTTATCCGCCTGATCCGAGTTCTATGAAAATATCAACCATGGGCGGAAACATCAATGAAAATTCCGGCGGGCTCCGCGGATTAAAATACGGCGTCACCCGCGACTATGTTATTGGACTGGAGGTTGTGCTCGCAAATGGTGACATCATCCGCACCGGCGGAAAACTCGCAAAGGATGTGGCCGGATACGATCTCACACGTCTTTTTGTCGGCTCAGAAGGAACACTCGGCATTGTAACAGAGGCAATCGTCAAACTCGTTCCAAAGCCGGAAACAAAGAAGACGCTGCTTGCCCTTTATGAAAATATCGACGCCGCTGCTCAAACGGTATCAGACATCATTGCCGCAAAAATCATACCCGCCACGCTTGAATTTCTCGACCAGCCTACACTTTTGGTGATTGAGGATTATGCCAAAATCGGCCTTCCGACAAACGCAAAGGCGGTTCTGTTAATTGAGCAAGACGGACCGCTTGAAACCGTAGCACGGGATATGGAAAAGATTGAGGCGATTTGCAAAAAAGGCGACGCCGTTTCCGTTCAGACCGCACAAACAGAGGAGGAAGCGTTTGCCCTGGCTGAAGCCCGGCGTTCTGCACTTTCTGCCCTAGCCCGCCTCAAGCCGACGACGATTTTAGAGGATGCGACCGTTCCTCGCTCAGAAATCGCCAATATGGTAAAAGCGATTAATGATATTGCTGCTAAATATGATATTTCCATCTGCACCTTTGGCCATGCGGGAGACGGGAACCTTCACCCGACATGCACGACAGACATAAGAAATGAGGATGAAATGGAACGTGTCGAACAGGCTTTTGCCGAGATTTTTGAGAAAGCGATTGAACTTGGCGGGACGATAACCGGAGAGCACGGAGTCGGGGCCATGAAGGCGCCTTACTTGGAAATGAAGCTGAAAAAAGAGGGCATTGCCGCGATGAAAGCGCTGAAAGCGGCATTTGATCCCCATAACATATTAAATCCCGGCAAAATGTTTGCGAAAGACGCCAGAAAACGTGTGGTGACGGAAAGATGACAACAGAAAAAGAAATGAAACAGATCCAAGATGAGTTTAAAGTGCGCATGGATGAAGGCGAGCTTTTGAATTGTATGCGCTGCGGCTTCTGTCTTCCTTCCTGCCCGACCTATATCGAATCGGGATTTCAGGAAACTCACTCTCCGCGCGGGCGCATCGCCTTAATGAAAGCCGTAGCTGACGGTATGATTGAACCGGATGAAGATGTCGAACGGTCGCTGTCACTTTGCCTCGGCTGCCGCGCCTGTGAACCTGTATGCCCGTCAGGCGTGAAATACGGACAGCTGCTTGAGGAAGCCAGAGATATTATCCACCAAAATAAAAAACACTCGCTCGGCGCACGTGTCATGCGAAAGGCGGCTTTTCACGAGCTGTTTCCGCATCAAAACCGCATGCGCTCAGCTGTAAGCCTTATCGGTTTGTATCAGCGGTCAGGGCTGCAAACCGCTGTGCGTAAAACCGGTATGCTTCGCGTCCTGCCAGAGCATTTGCGGACGATGGAAGCTGTTCTTCCTGATGTTCCCAAAAGCAAAGACATGAAGCATCGGCCGCGTTTACTGCCGTCAATTGGCCCCATGAAAAAACGGGTTGCCTTTTTTTCGGGCTGCTTAATGGATACCATGTTTTTACCGACCAACAATGCCACACTGAAACTTTTGCAGCTGGCAGGCTGTGACATTGTCATTCCGCCTGAACAGGCTTGCTGCGGTGCCCTGCATGGACACAGCGGTGAAAAAAACGCAGGCAAGGAGCTCGCGAAACAAAATATCGCTGCTTTTGAAGCGTTAGACGTGGATGCTGTCATTACAAACGCAGGAGGATGCGGAGCCTTTCTCACTGAATATGATCATTTGCTGAAGGATGACCCCGAGTGGTCGGAGCGGGCTGCTGCGTTTGTTCAGAAGCTGAAAGATTTTTCGTCCGTTTTGGTTGAGCTCGATTTCCATCAGATGGACCTAGCACTCGAAACGCAGCAGATCATTACCTATCAAGATTCATGCCATCTAAGAAATGTGATGCATACGTCGCTCGAGCCCCGCCAGCTTCTTCAAAGCATCAAGGGAACCGAATTCAGAGAGATGGATAAAGCGGACAGCTGCTGCGGATCAGCGGGAATTTATAACATCGTGGAAGCTGAGATGTCTATGAAAATACTGGACAGTAAAATGGCTGCCGTCAAAGCAACCGAAGCAATCCTCATTGTAACAGCAAATCCCGGCTGCCTGCTGCAGATGAAGCTCGGCATTGAACGCGAAGGACTAAGCGGTAAAGTCAGAGCCGTTCACCTGGCTGATTTGCTATTGGAAGCAGCCGGGCACAAAACATCATGAGAAAGCCCAAAACAGAAATTGTTTTGGGCTTTTGTGCGTTATTCCATCGGACTGCAAATTTCGATATAATGTCCATCCGGATCAGCGATATAGGCGACCGTCTGCCCCCATGGTTTCACTTTCGGCTCCTCGATAATTGATACGCCTTGTTCTCTCATCCTTTTGATGACCACTTCTACATTTTCAGTAACAAACCCGATTTCAAATGTGTGCGAATCAGATGTATCTGGAATGTCTAGCGGCGTGATTTCTCTGGCGCTCTCTCGCGTATTAAGCGCCAATATCGTAGAGCCTGTTTCAAATTCGACATACGTGCCGTGTTCAGCACGAATCGGCAGTCCTAAAATATCCTGATAAAAATGAATGGCCTGCTTGCTGTCTGATACGTATAGAATAAGATATTTCATTGATAGATTCATTTCCAATCCTCCTTAAATTTTTCATTAGCCCTTCTATCCCGAGATAGATGCTTCCATCCTTAAGCTCGGATCTTTCCACATCTGTGCCCATTTTTTTACTGCTGCAACGATAATGATGAAGCCTAACAGCAGCATGATGATCGATAATACGCCATTCAATACACTATATCCTGCTGCTTCTGGATTGAGATACACATGGCGCACCATCCAATAGCCCGCATAATTGACAGTGACATATAAATAGGCAAGCGGGATAAGGCAGGTCAGAATGTAACGGCGTTTATCGGCGATTTTCAGCACTATGGTCGCTCCGATAATCAGACCCACTGAAGCCATCAGCTGATTGGACACGCCGAACAGCGCCCAAATGGAACCGATATCCCCTGAATACAGCAAATAACCCCACATCAAGCAGGCAAGCGCGCTGGCAAATACAGATCCCGGAATCCAGTCTGTTTTCTTCAGCGGCTTATACACCTCTCCGAAGAAATCCTGAATCAAATAACGGGCAACACGTGTGCCGGCGTCAATCGCTGTTAAAATAAATACAGCTTCAAACATAATGACAAATTGGAAAAAGTATGAGGCCAAATGGCTGAAAAACGGCATTCCGGTAAAAATATAAGTCATTCCCACTGCAAGCGTGACGGCTCCCCCTGTTCTTCCTTCTAAGTCTAAACCGATTTCCCTGCTCAATTCAGGCAAATGTACAACATCCATGCCGAGCGTACGGAAAACCTCAGGTGTGCTGTTAATCGCAAAGTAATCAGCAGGCTGCAAGGCGGTTGCCGCAATCAGTGCCATGATACCGACAAGACACTCGACAAGCATTGCACCGAACGCAACCGGCTTCATATCACTCCACTTATTCAGCATTTTCGGCGTCGTTCCTGAACCGACAAAAGCATGGAATCCCGAGATCGCACCGCAGGCAATGGTTATTGAAATGAATGGCCAGACGGGCCCTGCCAACACCGGCCCTCCGCCTTTTACGAATTCTGTAAACGCAGGAAATGGGATGGAGGGATTGACGACAAACACCCCAGCAATCAAAGCGATAAAAACACCGATTTTCATAAAGCTGCTTAAATAATCACGCGGTGCGAGAAGCAGCCAAACAGGAAGCGCCGCTGCAAAGAACGCATAAACAGGAAGCGCTACTGAAAGCGTTTTCGTATCTAGCGTTAAAAAGTCACCGAGCGCGGTAGTCTGCACCCATGGGCCGATAAAGACTCCTGCCATTAAAAAGAGAAAACCGATTGTTGACGCGAGCTTTAAATTTCCTGTTTTCTTATAAAATAAGCCCACGCCCATCGCAATCGGAATCGTAATCCCTACCGCAAACGTTCCCCACGGATTGCGTTCAAGCGCGTGCAGCACAACCATCGACAGGCCCGCCATCGTAATCGTGATAATAAACAGCATGGACAGGCCCGTGCAAAATCCGGCAACAGGGCCGAGCTCATCCTTCGCCACTTCCGACAGCGACTTTCCATTTTTGCGCATCGATGCAAACAGCACAACGATATCATGGACGGCTCCCCCTATTACCGCCCCGATTAACAGCCATAATAACCCCGGCAAATAGCCGAACTGCGCGGCCAGAATCGGTCCGACCAGCGGCCCGGCCGCTGCGATCGCCGCAAAATGATGGCCGAACGAAACCCATTTATTTGTAGGCACATAGTCTTTTCCATCCTCAAGCGCGTGAGCAGGCGTCGGCTTGTCATCATTCACTTTGAGAACCTTCACCATCATAAATGTTCCGTATAAGCGATAGGCGATAGCCAAAATACACATTGACGCTATCACAATTGTAACCGCATTCATTTTCTCCCATCCCCTTTGCTGTTTTTCATAAATATATCACAATTTCATAGTGAAAAGCGGTCATTTTTTCCTATACAAAAAAGCCGGCTGGAATGGGCCGGCTTGAGACAGTTAGTTTAGTTCAATATCTCCAGATGTTGTACGAACTTTTAAATGGTTAGAGATCCCGCTATCACCTACATAACCTACAATACGGTGCTCTGATTTTTCTTTATACAGGATTTGATCGAGATTGACCGAGGCATCACCGGAGTCAGCCTGAAAATCCACTGCCAAGGATGCAGGTTCTTTCTGATATTCTACGGACACACTTCCGCTCGTAGTGACGATGTCGATTTTTTCGTTCTGATGATCCTGAAGAAGATCAATATCCCCGGAGGTTGTCTTATAGTTCACCTTTTTAGCTGTGGTGTCGCTGCTTTTTATTGATCCGCTTGTTGTCTTTACCTCACCTTGGCCGAATGAATTTTGGTCAGCTTGGATATCTCCGCTTGTTGTTTTTAACGTTAGCTCGTTTTTGATGCGTGTATGCTTCAGCTCAATATTTCCTGATGTAGAGTCAGCAGCTGATTGATCCGTTTGCGCATTTTCTATCAGAATATCGCCAGAGGTTGTCGTTACGGTTATCTCATCATACTTCTTTTCCGGAATAGTGATTGTGATTTTCATATCCTTTTCGCTGCCCCACGGTATAAAAGAGATGATATTCTCGCGTTCTTTTTGATTGATTTTTAATGATTTTCCATCCTGGCTCACATCGAACAGCTTTTTGCTTTTATCGCTGACTTTTCCTTCAGCAGCTACCTGAATATCATCCGTTTGCCCGCTTTTGACCTCTGTATTCATGGAGGTCGTTGTTACCTTAATTTTTTTAATATCTGAAGCATCATATGTTTCGGCAGCTTTCACCTCATCTATTGTAAAATCCGAGGCAGCTGCAGAGATAATAGCTCCGATTACCCCGACTGCAAATACTGCGATCAATCCTATTATGATCTTTTTCATGTCTGCGCCCCCGTCACCAGCTTTAGATTATATCTGATATATCGTAAACTCATGCCATACAGCAGCTTGCCTAAGTGCCACAGCCCTATACACAGGAGCAGCCCCAGACTTCCAAACACGAGTGATAAAAAGAACTCCAGCATCATGTGCGTATTCATTTGAAACATCACCATGCCGACAAAAATGATCGGTGACACAGAAAGTGCAAGCGCCGCCCCGCATAATCCCACGTACACTCCTAAAATGCCAATAGCCGGTCCCAGCACGAAAATCATATTTAAGAAGCTTATCGCTGCTGCTGAACATACCATATGAAAGAGGTTCTTTTTAGGGCGCTGCTCTGCTGAAGCAGTTTCCGTGACATCTTGCATCAATTCCTTTGCAATTTGTTTTGGGGAGCCGAGTTCCCTGATGATGTCCGCTTCTGGCCTGCCTTCTTTGATCCCTTCGGTAATATGTTCTTCAAAATCAAATAAGACCTCATTCCGCTCTTTTTCTGAAAGCGGCTTTAACGCTTTACTCAACTCCTGCAAAAACAGTTCTTGATTCATCGTTCTCCTCCCCTTGCCGTATCAATGATTTGATTGACAGATGCTGTGAACTGATCCCATTCTGCCAGCAGCAGTTTCATTCGCATGAAACCAAGCTTTGACATCGTGTAATATTTTCTGGCAGGCCCTTCGGAAGACGGCGCCATATATGTTTCTAAATACTCTTCTTTCGTCAGTCTTCTGAGAAGAGGATATAAGGTGCCTTCAGCAATCGCCATGTACCTGGAAATGTTTTGAGATAGCTCATATCCGTATTGGTCTTTTTCGGATATTAATACAAGCACACATAGCTCTAATGCTCCCTTTTTAAATTGAGCATTCATCATAAAATCCTCCCTGCGGCTCGTCAATTTTTGTTTACATTTTCCACCACTTACCCATATGGTAACATCTACTACTGAACATTACAAGGTACTGAACCATATCTACTGAGAAAAAAAGAAAAACCGGAGAGAGCTCTCCGGTTTTGTTTCTCTTATGACTGTTTTTTCAGGCGGATCACATTCCAGGAAAGCGGCGTGAAATGGGCGGTTAAGCCGTTTTCGCTGACAGACGATGTTCCGTTGGAATGCGGGACGACATTTTTTCTGTTATGCTGGTTTGTCGCTTTGATATCCTGATGCTCGAGTACGATGTGCTCTGCGATTTGATAGGATTCAAAACCTCTGAGCGAAATCTCCGTCTCCATCTGATCCTCAGCTTTATTTACCGCAAAAATGGTGAGTGTTTCTTCCTCTTCGGCGTACACAACAGCGGCATCAACATATGGCACATCAGTAAAATCTGAGCAGTCGTACTTCGGAGAAGAAATAAGCGGTTTCAGTGACTCGCCCCTTCCGTAAACAGAAGCATGCATGTACGGATAGAAAATCGGCTGTCTCCATGCTTCCCCGCCTTTTTCCGTCATGATCGGCGCGATGACATTTACAAGCTGTGCAAGACACGCGATTTTCACACGGTCTGCGTGCTGCAGCATTGTAATGAGCAGAGAGCCGACCAATAAGGCATCTTCAAAATTATAAATATCCTCTAAAATCGGACGCGCAGTAATCCACGGCTCGACTTTTTTATCAGCCTCATTTGAGTGATACCAGACGTTCCATTCATCCAGAGAGAGATTGATTGTTTTCTTGCTGCGTGTTTTTGCTTTTACATAGTCACAGGTTGCAGCGACAGATTTAATAAAATGATCCAGATCCATGGAACGAGCCAAGTAGTTTGGCAGATTGTTATCCCGGTTTCCGTAATACGTATGGAGAGATATATAGTCGACATGCTCGTACGTATGCTCCAGCACCTTCGCTTCCCAATCAATAAAGGTCGGCATGCCGCTGTTTGAGCTGCCGCAGGCAACAAGTTCAATTGATGGGTCAACCCACTTCATGACCTTTGCCGTCTCTGCGGCAAGCCGTCCGTATTCATCAGCTGTTTTGTGGCCGATCTGCCATGGGCCGTCCATCTCGTTTCCAAGGCACCATGTCTTGATGCCGTACGGCTGTTCATAGCCATGCGATCTTCTTAAATCACTCCAGTAAGAGCCTTTCGGGTGGTTGCAGTATTCAACGAGATTACGGGCGGCATCTATGCCTCTTGTGCCGAGGTTGACCGCCATATTGACCTCAGTGTTAACCTTTTTTGCCCAAGATAAAAATTCATTTGTTCCCACTTCATTGGTTTCTGTCGTTTGCCATGCCAAGTCAAGCCGTCTCGGGCGGTTTTCGACAGGCCCGACTCCGTCCTCCCAGTTGTATCCGGACAAAAAGTTTCCGCCCGGATAGCGGATAATCGGAACCTGCAATTCTTTGATCAGCGACTGCACATCCTTTCTAAACCCCTCTTCATCCGCTTCAGGATGATCAGGCTCATATATGCCTTCATATACCGCACGCCCCATATGTTCGATAAACGAGCCGTAAATCCGTTTGTCTACTTCACCGATTTTATATTCTTTGTCTACAGTCATTCGCGCTTTTTTCATCACACGTTTCCTCCTTCATTAACCTTTGACTCCCCCTACCGTCAGGCCGGAGATAAAGTACTTTTGGAAAAACAAGAAAATGATAATGACCGGCAAAATCGCAAATACTGAGCCGGATATAAGCATGTCATAGTTGTTGCCATAGGGGCTCAGCAAGCTGGACAGCCCAATTGGAAGCGTAAACATTTCTTTCGATCGAAGCACAATCAGCGGCCATAAGAAGTTGTTCCAGCTGTTTAAGGACTGGAGGATAATCATCGCACCGAAAGCCGGTTTCATCAGCGGCGCCATAATCCTGAAAAAGATTCCAAATTCCGTACAGCCGTCCATCCTTGCAGAGTCCAGCAGATCCCTTGGCAGACCGAGCGCATATTGCCTGAAAAAGAAAACAGCAACAGGTGAAACGATGAACGGCAAAATGACACCCGTATACGAATCAATAAAATGCAGTCCGACGGTAAGCTTAAACAATGGAAGCATCATCACTTCAAGCGGAACCATCATAATAATCAGCACAAGAACAAAGATGATATTTCTGCCCTTAAAATCATAAACCGCAAGCCCGTACCCAATCATCGAAGAAAAAAACAGAGTGAGCACGGTCGTGAAAAGCCCAAGCACAAGACTATTAAAAAACCATTTGAAATAAATGCTGCCGCCGTTAAACAGAAATGTATAATTATCAAGACTCATCACTTTAGGATCAATGTCAAGATTCAGACCCACACGCAAAAGCTCAGATGACGGCTTTAATGATCCTAAAAGCAAACAGAAAATCGGAAAAATATACAATAGGCTCAGCATAATAAAAAACAGGGTCAGCGCGATTCTGTAAACGCTAAACTGAGGTCTGTGCCGCAACATTTATCCTTCCCCCTTAAACGAACCTGACAGCTTTAACGAAATCAGGCTGACAACAAGGATCACAATCAAAAGCACAATGCCGATGGCCGCTCCGTATCCCATTTCATTGTAAGCAAGCCCCTGCTGATACAAATATCCAACAAGCGTCAGACCGATATTACCCGGGGAATTATTCTGCCAAAGGACGTAGCTTTCCTCAAACATCCTGAATCCGCCGATGATGCTGATGGTCAGCACATATACGGTTACAGGCTTGAGAAACGGCAGCGTAATGTGCATAAATTTTTTCATCGTATTCGCGCCGTCTATATCAGCGGCTTCGTATAGCTCTTTCGGCACATTTTGCAGGCCGGCCAAAAAGTATAGGATGTTGATTCCCATCCATCTCCACGAAGCAAGCAGCACCATCAGAAACATGCCGGTATGTTCATTGTTCATCCAGTTCTGAGGTAAAAAGCCGAGTTTGAGTAAGATGGAATTGGCCAGCGACGTTTCCATTTCTCCGAAGATCAGCCGAAAAATGATCCCCGCCACTATGGTAGAGGTCAATGCCGGAATGAATAGCGCTGATTTGAATATATTTCTGAATTTGACCAGCTTTGAATTCAGGAATATGGCCAGAAGCAATGGGACAGGAATCAGCACAATCAGCGTCCAAAAGGTGTATTTCAGCGTATTCCAAAGGGCGGTATAGAACGTCGGATTGTTTAATGCAGTATAATTGGACAATCCGACAAACGTCACCTCTCCCGGCAATATTCTTTGAAAGCTCATGATGAAGACGCTAATGATGGGGTATAGAAAAAATACGAGAAAGGATAGAACGAATGGCGCTGTAAACAGATAGGGCGCCGCTTTTTTCGAATAAAATAGATCTCGCCAGCCTGATTGTTTCGCAGCTGAAGGAACGGGATGAACCGTTCCCGTTTTCACAGGTTTCATGAGAACCTCCCCGCTTTCATTTTTTGAATGGGATTCTATTTCTGTTTCAGTTCACCTGCCGCTCTGTCCAAGGCTTGTTTAGGCGTTTTTTGCTGAGATTTAAGTGCGTCGAACAATACGCTTCTGTTGACAAGGTCTGAAGCCTTGGCAAAATCCTCATGTAAATAAATCGGATTGATTTCATTCTTAATATTGAGCAGCACAGAAAAAATGCCTGTTCCGTTTTGGAAGTAATCCGTGTATTTGTTTTTCTCTTTTAATTCCTTGGAGCTCCAGACATCCCAGCGAAGCGGATCAAACCCGAGTACGCTCCAGAGCTTTTTGTTTCCTTCTTTAGAGCCCTTCGCAAAGGCCAAAAACTCTTTTGCTAATTCAACATGCTTAGCTTGCTTCGGCACAACAGTTGCCGTACCGCCC
Organism: Bacillus sp. G16; assembly: GCF_021282335.1. Classification (NCBI taxonomy): domain Bacteria; kingdom Bacillati; phylum Bacillota; class Bacilli; order Caryophanales; family Bacillaceae; genus Bacillus; species Bacillus sp. G16. The sequence goes on from NZ_JAJSOZ010000004.1 coordinate 230,543, forward strand.
AAACCTGCCGAACGGTCGCCTCCCTCTTTCCATGCCGGGAGTGGCCGGATAGCAATCTTCCCTTTCAGATCAGGCATATAATCTATGAATCTTCCCATATACCAAATCGGCATCAGGACTGAAGCGGCTCCGCCTTGGTTCATAAAGCCGTAGTATTCTTCACTGTGATGCCCCCCGCCCGGCGCAGGAATCATCGTTTTATCATTGATCATGTCTTTTAAATATTGAAGTGTTTTGACGTTGGTGTCGTTATTGAGGATCAGCTTGCCGTTTTTATCAAAATAGCCTGAGTTTTGCTGTGAAATCATGGATAAGAACGTTCCGGAATCATTTGTTTCCACCGTTCCCATCGGCTTCCCGGTCACTTTGCGCACTTTCTGCCCGGCTTTATGGTAATCATCCCACGTTTTAATATCATCAGGATTGACGCCGGCTTTTTTCATAACATCCATGTTATAAAACATGACTGTCGTCCCTACATGAGTATCCAGCCCGTAAAGCTTGCCGTTTTTGCTGTACAGGGTAAGCCGCGCCTCTACGAATTTATCGCGGTCCTTTTCAATCAGCGGAGACAGATCGGCAAGCGGTATGTCAGAGCCCTTCAAAAAGTTTGAAAAACGGGCCAATTCGACATCGGCAATATCAGGGACGCCTTCTCCCGCGATTAAGGAGATAGATAAGTTATCGTGCATTTGCCCATATGGATAAACGACCGTATTCAGTTTAATTTTGCGGTCAGGATATTTTTTGTTCCATTCCTTCACCATTTCTACATAAAACTGCTCATGAAGTCCGTTAAATGTCCAAAAGGTCAGCTCAGTTTCACCCGATTTTCCGGATGATCGTTCTGCTGAACACCCAGCAATGAATAATGTCAGCAGCATCATCAGCACAAGAAAACAGGCAGTCATTTTTTTCATCTGCGTTACCCCTTCCATTCGAGGTGCGGGCTATTCATATAGACCATGATTGATCAGCGTTTTGTTTTCATTGATAATTCTTAAACCGGTGCAGCGGTCTCTTAAGGTGTGGGCGTGTCTAAAGGCATTCTTGACGGAATCCTGCCCGACACCGATTTCGTCAAAAGACGCAGGGCCTCCGGCTGATCTCAGCCAATCGGCCAGCACTTCTCCTTCCGGGAGCGTTTCATAAGCCGATTGAATGGCTTGGCGCCGGTGCGGAGAAAATTCGTTCAGCCCGTCATCCAGAGCGAGCTTTCTGTATGTGTCTGTTAATAAAACAGCGGCACATCCCACCTTTGCCCCATGAAGAATCTGAGGCCGGTTTTTCTCCATTAATTCCATCTCAATCCAATGTGAAATATGATGCTCTCCGCCTGATGCCGGGCGGGAATGATCTAAGGCCAGCATGACAAGCCCCGATACAATTAAAGATTCCATCAAAACCCGTATGCCTGTTTCCGTTTTCATTGCAATGTCTTCTGTGTGTTCGATACAGGCATCAAGCGCCTCCTGAACGAGCTTAGCCCCTGCTGGCGAATAAGGCTCGCCGGCAAGATGGCGGGATATTTGCCAATCAGCTAAAGACGTTATTTTACCGAGCATGTCGCCAAATCCTGCCGCCACCATTGACTGGGGTGCCGATTTTAATAGTTCCAGATCAGCAAACAGCGCAGACGGAGCCTTCGTTTGGATGGTTGTTTTCGTACCGTATAAAATAAGAGGCGCCCCGGCTGATGTAAATCCGTCTACAGATGGAGCAGTTGGATAAGAAATAAACGGCAAATCCCTCTGAAACGCTGCAAAGCGCACGATATCATGAATCGTACCCGAACCGACAGCGATCATGACATCCGTTGCTTTTTTCGTATGGACTAGGACATGAATGAGCGACCGTTCATCAGCCGTCACATCTCCGGCTTCATTTTCCGGAATGATCAGGCACTCGGCCTGAAATCCTTCTTGATTCAGTCGGTTTTCCAGATCAATTCCCGCAATGCGGTGTGTATTCGAGTCGCAGACAAGAACGATATGCTTACCGTTTTTTCTTTTGACATAATCCAATAACGGATCAGCTGCTTGTTTATCGATAACAATTTCTTCAACTTCTATAGGAAACGTCTTTTCTCCAGCGTGTTCAAAAGCACGCTGAACGTCAGCTGCGATATGATTCATAGCAGAATCCCCTCCTCAGCCAATTTGGTTACATCTTTAATGGACTCCAGCACGTAATCCGGTGAGTACAAACGCTGTTCACCCGGTTTCGCAGAACCAGTAAGCACTAAGGCGCTTTTCATGCCATAAAGCTTCCCCATCGCAATGTCTGATTCAATGCTGTCCCCGATAATCATGCATTCATGTGCGGACAGCCCCATTGCTGTACAGGCAGCCTCCGCCATCAGCCAGGACGGCTTTCCGACAACAAGCTCCGTCTTGGCTTGAGCGGAAGCCTCTATCGCCCCAATCATTCCGGCCACATCGATGGCATTGCCGTCTTCGTTCGGAAAAGAGCGGTCTTTGTTCGTAGCAATAATACGAGCTCCGCCTGCGGCCGCTTGAAAGGCTTGATTTAAATCTTCGTACGTGAGCGTTTCGTGAAGGGAGATCACAAGCCAATCCGCTTCCTTCGGTTCTTTCGCGTGCTGCACGCCGGCCAGCCTCAGTTCGTCAACCAAGCCTTGTTCTCCGAGCACCCACACCTTTGAAAACCGATAATGGTTTTTCAGAAAAGCTGCTGTCACGCTTGACGAGAGAACAATGTCATTTACGTCCGCATCAATCCCCGCGCCGAGAAGCTTTTTTCTGCACATGGCACGGGAGATATTACCGCGATTGCTCAGAAAAACGATTTTCTTTCCCATTTCACGAAGCGTATGGATCGCTTCTCTTGCCCCTTCAATCAATTCATTTCCTCTGAATACAGTACCGTCCAAGTCAATCAGAATGCCGGCCGGTGACACCACGGAATCATGACTGGCCATAATACGCATTTGCTCCGTGTTTTCGATAAAAATGCTTTTCATGAAGGACTGTATTGATTGGGTTTACATCCTTGTTCAGCATAATGGAGTGATAGGCCATTTCCGCAACTGTTTCTAATACAACTGCGTTATGAATGGCATTTAAGGCATCCGTGCCCCAGCAGAACGGGCCATGATTATTCACGAGCACACCCGGCACCTGTTCGTAGTTATGATGCTGAAAGGTTTCCGCTATGACTTTTCCTGTATTCAGTTCGTAGTCATGAATGATTTCTTCATCGTACATTTCTCTTGTACACGGAATCGCACTGTCAAAATAATCAGCATGTGTCGTGCCTAACGGCGGTATGTCTCTGCCCGATTGCGCCCAGCTAGTCGCCCATTGAGAATGGGTATGGACAATTCCCCCGATGTTCGGAAAGACTTTGTACAAATAAACATGAGTAGGTGTATCTGAAGAAGGCTTGAGCGATCCTTCGACGACCTCTCCTTCAAGATTCAAAACAACCAAGTCATCAGCTGTCAGGTCGCTGTATTCGACTCCGCTAGGTTTGATAACAATTCTTTCTTTTTCACGGTCGATGCCGCTGACATTTCCCCATGTAAAGGTTACCAGCTGATGCTCTTGAAGCTTCAGGTTGGCAGCCAGCACTTCTTTTTTTAATGTTTCAAGCATGCTCTATCACCCTTTATGAATTCTTTTTGGCGGCAGTTGAAAATTGAAGATTTTTAATTGTTTTCAGACGCTTCATGACATGGTTTTCTTTTCCGAAATAGTGAACCAGCTCTTTATATTCAGCGTATAATTTTTCATACACCGCGGCGTTTTCGGCGTTTGGCGAATAAGAAATATCTTTCAGTTTTCCCATGTGCGCCGCTGCCTCTTTGATGTCGTCGTATCCGCCGTTTTCTTTACCTGCGGCAAGCGCGCCGAAAATGGCAGATCCTAAGGCAGGGGCTTGCGGGGAACCAGAGATTTTAATGTCCATGTTTGTCACATCCGCATAAATCTGCATGACAAACGGGTTTTTCTCAGCTATTCCGCCGGCTGCGTACAGCTCCTCGATCGGAACTCCGCTTTCTTTGAACGTTTCGATAATCATCCGGGTTCCGTAAGCTGTCGCTTCAACTAGCGCTCTATAAATCTCTTCAGGCTTCGTCAGCAGCGTCATGCCAAGCAGCATTCCTGTTAAATCAGCATCAACAAGAGTTGAACGGTTTCCATTCCACCAATCCAAAGCAAGCAGACCGCTTTCACCCGGCGCTTGAAGGTTTGCCTTCTCGCTCAGCAGTTCATGAATGCCAATGTTTTTTTCCTCTGCTTCCTCTTGATACGCTCGCGGGACACATGTTTTCACAAACCAGTCAAAATGATCGCCAACACAGGACTGCCCGGCTTCATATCCCGCATAGCCGGGAAGAATCCCGTTATCCACGACACCGCACATACCCGGCACGATATGTACCTCTTCTCCCAGAAGAACGTGGCACGTTGAGGTTCCCATAATCATCAGCATTTTCCCTGGCTCTGTGATGCCAACCGCTGGCACAGAAACATGAGCATCAACATTGGCAACCGCAATTGCCGTCCCAGGAAGAAGGCCTGTCAGCTGCGCCATTTTTTCAGTCAGTCCGCCGGCTTTTTCCCCTACTGAATGAATAGAACCTGCCAATTTGTCCTTTGTAATCGTTTTCATTAAAGGATTTAATTTGTCAAAGAAATCATCTGAGGGATAACCCGCTTTTTCACTCCAAATCGCTTTATATCCTGCAGTACAGTTGCTTCGCTTGAGCGAGCCGCACAGCTGGTACACGATCCAGTCTGCTGCCTCGATGATCCGGTCAGCCGCTTCATAAATGTGAGGCGCTTCTTCGGCAATTTGCATGACCTTCGGAATCATCCATTCAGAGGAAATTTTGCCTCCGTACCGCTGTAAAAAAGCTTCTCCTTCTTCCTCCGCGATTTGATTGAGCCGATCAGCATGTTTTTGGGCCGCATGATGCTTCCAGAGCTTCACATAGCTGTGCGGCTCCTCTTCATATTCCGGCAGCATGCATAACGGCTGTCCTGCACTGTCAACAGGCAGGATCGTACATGCCGTAAAATCAATTCCGATCCCGACAATGTCTTTCGGTTCAACCCCCGTCTGTTCGAGTAACGACGGAATGGTTGTTTCCAAAACTTCGAGGTAATCAGCCGGATGCTGCAGTGCCCAGTCGCGCGGCAGCTTTTGACCCGTTTTTGGAAGGACGGTATCAATGACAGCATGCCTGTATTCTTTTACAGCAGCCGCCAGTTCCTCCCCTGTTTGGACATGAACGAGCACCGCTCTTCCTGATAAAGTTCCAAAATCAACCCCTATTGTGTAAGCCAAGTGACATCCCCCTCTCTACTTTTGAAGCCGGTAAAGCGCCTCGTTCCATTTTAATTCGTGTTTCAGCTTGTGAATTGTCGTATCACGGGAAATGAGAACACTTTCGATCCCCGCCATTTCCGCCCAATCGAGCATTTGCTCCGCTGTCAGTTCATAAGACAAGCAGGTATGGTGTGCGCCGCCGGCTAAAATCCATGCCTCCGCCGCTGTTTTCAATGACGGCTCCGGCTTCCAGAGAACACGGGCCACAGGCAGATTCGGCATGTCTTTTTCAATTTCCTGGCCGTTGACCTCATTCAAAACAAGGCGGAAACGCCCACCGATATCAACAAGGCTAGCTTGAATGGCTGTACCGCTGATCCCGTTAAACACAAAACGCGCAGGATCCTCTTTGCCACCAATAGATAGCGGATGAACCTCGATTTTCGGCTGATCCAAAGCGACCGTCGGACACACTTCAAGCATGTGCGAGCCCAGAATCATTTCATTTTCCGGTTCAAAATGATACGTATAATCTTCCATGAAGGACGTTCTTTTTCCTTCAGCCATGATTTTCATCATCCGCACAAGAGCCGCTGTCTTCCAATCTCCCTCTCCGGCGAACCCGTAGCCCTTCTCCATCAAGCGCTGAACGGCAAGTCCCGGCAGCTGTTTCATTCCGTGCAGCACTTCAAACGATGTTGTAAAAGCTGTGTATCCGCCTTGTTCAAGAAAAGCGGTTAAGCCAAGCTCTATTTTCGCCTGTTCCTTAATGGACGCTACTTTTGCTTCGTCACGTTTTGTTTCCTCACTGATCACATAAAGCCTGTCATACTCCGCATAGAGCGTGTCAACCTCGTCGTCCGTAATGCGGTTCATCACTTCAACAAGGTCTCCGATGCCATATCCGTCAACCTGCCAGCCAAATTGAATATGCGCACCCACCTTGTCTCCGTCCGTTACCGCGACGTGACGCATGTTATCTCCGAATCTGGCAACCTTAATATGCCTGCTTTCATTTAATGCAGCCGCCGTATCCATCCACTGGGAAATCTCTTTCTTCACTTCTTCATCATCCCAATAGCCGGCGACGACTTTCCGGTTCAGACCCATTCGCGAGTTGATGTAACCGTATTCACGATCGCCATGTGCGGATTGGTTGCTGTTCATAAAGTCCATGTCAATCGTACCCCACGGGATATCGCGATTATATTGAGTATGCAGATGCATAAGCGGTTTTTGGTAAGAGGAAAGGCCTTCTATCCACATTTTCGCAGGAGAAAATGTGTGCATCCATGTAATGATGCCGGCGCATGTCTCACTGAACTCCGCTTCCCTTAACAGCTGTCTGATGGTTTCCGGTGAAGTGACGACGGGCTTATGCGTGATTTTATATCTGGAAGAAACCCCGCTGAGCCCCTCACAAATGCTTTTCGCATGCTGATCCACCAGTTCCAGCGTCTCTTCCCCGTATAGGTGCTGGCTTCCTGTTACAAACCAGAATTCATAATCCTTTGTCTGAAGCATGTAAACTGCCCCTTTCCCATAAAATAAAACGCTTTCAAACACGAAAAAGATACGTACTAATGATGAAAAATAAATCAATAACTATTAATTTGTACGAACAATTTCATTATAGTAATTGACTATTATACTGTCAATCTTTTCTTTTAAAAAAGCCGGGCGCAGCCCCGGCTTTTTCATTCAATAGGAAGGCCAGCCCGAGCTCCAATTCAAATCATTGATAAGAAGCTTCGGAATGCCGTTGTCATTGGCGTCATAGGCATGACGAACAAGAATGTTTCCATTTACAATATCCTGGCCTCCGGGACCTTTCCATTGGTCGTTTCCGGAATCCAAAATGGTGCCCCCGCCATCCAGCATGCTTTTTCCGCTTTTATCAAGATAAGGGCCTGTAATGCTTTTAGATCTTCCGTAAGCAATTTTGTACGTACTGTTTACTCCGTCACAGCATTTATCAAATGAGACCATTAAATAGTAATAGCCATTTTGATACGTGAGAGTAGGAGCTTCCAGTGCCCCGCCATTATTCGGTCTGGCTGCAATCGAATAGAGCGAGCCTGTCGGCTTCATCGTACTCTTATCTAGCTTGGTCAGCTTAACCCCGCTCCAAAACGAGCCGAATGCAAGCCACGGGTTGCCATCCTTGTCAAATGTCAGCTCCGGATCGATGGCGTTATAATTATTGGAGCTTGTCGAACGGATTACCAAGCCTTCGTCCTTCCAGCTTCCCGAACTGATGCTTGTTGAAGATGCCAGTCCGATGGCAGATGTATTGCTTCCAAAAGAAGAGACTGAATAATACAGCCAGTACTTACCGTTATAGTATTGGATATCCGGCGCCCACTGGTTTTGGCCGTAATTCGGCACATAATTAGACCACCACGATAGCGGTGTGCTGAAAATGGATTTTTGTACGGTCCAGTTTTTAGCGTCCGAAGACTTCAGAACCCGCAGTCCCCGTTCTTCAGTAAGCCCTGTTCCAAGCGCGTACCACGAACTTCCCTCTTTGATCATAGTCGGGTCGTGAAGCAGCTCATTGGATGCCCCCCAAAATGCGGCCTCTGCTGGAGCAGCGGAAGTGAATATCAGTCCTGCAGCCAGAGCGGCACTCGAAAAGTGAAAGAAGCGTTTCCATGTTTTTTTCATTTTCAACTTGTCTAACCTCCTTTAAATTAGAAAGCGCTTACAAATAAAGATTGTTTTATCCTCCCTTCCTTACAAATGAGCTGCGTATCGTATGTCATCATGTTCAGGAAATTTTCGGTATCTTCTTTATTGTAGTCACTCTGTTGTAATTTGTACAGACAAAAAAATAGAACCCGCCCTAATAGGCGGATTCCTCCGTATCTTTATTGGTACGTAATCTCATCAACCGTTTTTCGGTCTAACTTCTTAATGACTTCTGTAATTAATTTTACCGCGTTTTCATAATCGTCACGGTGCAGCATGGCCGCGTGCGTATGAATGTAGCGGGTAGCAATGGTAATGGACAGTGCAGGAACGCCATTTGCTGTCAAATGGATGGCCCCCGAGTCAGTGCCGCCGCCGGCAATGGCATCAAATTGGTACGGAATGCCCGCTTTCTCTGCAGTAGCGACGACTATATCACGCAAGCCTTTATGAGAGACCATGGATGCATCGTAAATGATAATTTGCGGGCCTTTGCCCATTTTGCTTTGCGCTTCTTTCTCAGAAATGCCAGGCGTGTCTCCTGCTATCCCTACATCAACACCAAACGCAATATCAGGCTGAATGGTATGCGCAGCCGTTTTCGCTCCTCTGAGGCCGACCTCCTCCTGCACGGTTCCAACGCCATACACAATGTTTGGATGATCTGTGTTTTGTAAATTTCTTAACACATCAATGGCAATCGCACAGCCGATGCGGTTGTCCCATGCCTTCGCCAATAAGAATTTTTCATTATTCATGACCGTAAATTCAAAATGAGGAACAATCATATCTCCCGGGAGCACGCCCCATTCTAAGGCTTCTTCTCGACTTGGCGCTCCAATATCAATAAACATCTCTTTTATTTCTACTGATTTTTTTCTCGCTTCAGGAGATAAAATATGCGGCGGCTTAGAGCCGATAACCCCTGTGATGTCCCCTTTTTTCGTTACGATGGTAACACGCTGGGCCAGCATGACCTGAGCCCACCAGCCGCCAACGGTTTGGAAACGGATAAAGCCTTTATCAGTGATTTGTGTCACCATAAAGCCGACTTCGTCCAAATGTCCAGCAATCATAATTTTCGGGCCGTTTTCCGCACCTGTTTTTTTGGCAATTAAACTGCCCAACCGATCTGTTGTGACCTCATCAGCAAATGGTTCTATGTATGATTTCATCACTTGCCTTACTTCTCTCTCATTGCCCGGTATGCCTTTTGCATCTGTTAAATCTTTCAGCATGGTCAATGTTTCATCTAATTTTGCCATGTTCTAAAAACCTCCTTCATCAGTCCTGCATTCTTATTATACAAAACCTGGCGCTAACCATACGACTATTTCACTTGAAAATCGGGTATATGTTTTTAGAACTTTCTTTAGAAAAAGTGAAACCTTTTTCTATGCTCTTCGTATTACATCAGATCATCACAATAAGGGGGGTGCCTTCACACAATGTTTGTCATGGTTCTAAGGATTATATTGCTTGCACTTTTTGCTTATTGTATTTATGCCGCGGTCAAATATGTCGCGAATCCAAAAAGAAGGCTCAAGCTGGCCCAATCAAAAGAACATTTTTATATTATCGATGAACAGAACAATACCCGAAAAAACTTTCAGCTGACGTATAAAGGCGTGCTTTTTGAAGGAGAAAAGCATATTCCTTCCAAGGATCATCCGCTATTTATCCACACGATCTTTGTCTGGACAGAATCTCCTGAGAAGCTGAAGCATTTCTCTGTAAAAGATTTTGAAAACATTGAAGAAAAAGTGCTGGAACGATATCCAAATTGTAAGATTGACTGGGACCAGCCCATTAAACTCGCAAAAAAAGCAGAAGAGCGCTAAAACGCTTTTCTGCTTTTTATAAATCAAGCGGGCTGTAATAAATGCCGATCAAGATCGCTTCAATCACCAGAAGAAGCGGTACTCCGTACTTAAAAGACGCGTGTTTCGTTTTATGTCTGAAGGTTTGCATGCCGAGCCATACACCGAGCGCTCCAAAAACGATCGCAATCAGCCACAGCCGGTCTTCAGAAATTCTCCATTTATGCTGCTGCGCTTTTCGCTTGTCAACACCCATCACACAAAAACCGCACAGGTTCATCAGCACCAAATAGACAGCGATAACCATGTTGCCTCATCCTTTATATAAAAAAGCCGCTCTGCTGGAGAGCGGCCTTATATGATTACTTGTTTAATTGAGCTTTAGCAGCATCAGCAAGCTGATTGAATGCAGTAAGATCGTTTACAGCAAGATCAGCAAGCATTTTACGGTTTACTTCGATACCAGACAGCTTAAGACCGTGCATTAAACGGCTGTAAGAAAGACCGTTCATGCGAGCAGCTGCGTTGATACGAGTGATCCAAAGCTTACGGAAATCACGTTTTTTCTGACGACGGTCACGGAAAGCATAGTTTCCAGATTTCATGACCTGCTGGTTAGCTACTTTGTATAATGTATGTTTTGAACCGAAATAACCTTTTGCTAATTTAAGAACCTTTTTACGACGCTTACGTGTAACAGTTCCGCCTTTTACTCTTGGCATTAAATTTCCCTCCTAATTGTTCCTTGTCCGATTACTTGATGTTAGCAAGCATTTGTTTGATACGTTTGAAGTCTCCTGCGCTTACAACAGCACTCTTGCGAAGCTTACGCTTTTGCTTTTGAGATTTGTTGGCGAATAAGTGACTTGTGTACGCATGAGAACGTTTTAACTTCCCAGAACCTGTCTTTTTAAAACGTTTAGCAGATCCGCGGTGAGTTTTCATTTTTGGCATGGGATTTCCTCCTTATTGCTTTTCGTTTTTCGGCGCGAGCATTAAGAACATGCTGCGGCCGTCCATTTTTGGTTTTGTTTCGACAGTCGCAACCTCAGCACATGCTTCAGAAAAACGGTCTAACACACGCTGACCGATTTCTTTATGAGTGATTGCGCGTCCTTTAAAGCGGATAGAAGCTTTTACTTTATCGCCTTTTTCAAGGAATTTAATCGCATTGCGCAATTTCGTGTTAAAGTCATGCTCATCGATTGTCGGACTTAACCGAACTTCTTTTAAGTTAATGATTTTTTGATTCTTGCGTGCTTCTTTTTCCTTTTTCTGCTGCTCAAATCGGAACTTACCGTAGTCCATGATTCGGCAGACAGGCGGTTTTGCATTCGCTGCAACTAACACAAGGTCAAGATTTGCGCGGCCGGCGATTTCAAGTGCTTCCTGACGGGACTTGATTCCCAGCTGGTCGCCATTTTGTCCGATTAAACGGACCTCACGTGCACGGATACCCTCATTAACCAATTGATCTTTGCTAATAATGAGCCACCTCCATAGTTTCTTCGAATTGATTCACAACTCATTTTGACTGCATTCTGCAGGCAAACAAAAAGTGCGGGCATTATAAAACACCCACACTACGAACATCTGTATCAATAAAAATGTACGGTCAACCTGCCAACTACATGCATGTGTCAATCAGGTGAGAAGCGGGTGCTTCTACTTGTGATTTATATTCAATTCAATAACTATTCTACACAATACCGGATCTTTAGTCAAGGACGACTTATCCGGAACAACTTTTACATTGTAACATGGGTTTTCTATGAGTGCAAGAGAGAAAAAGAAAATCTTTCATCCTCATCCAGAATGGAAAGTTTCTGAACCGCTTAGCCACGCATCAAGTGTTCTGTTGAATAAGCTCGGTTCAGCCTGCGGTGCTACATGACCGATCCCCGAAATGCTGAAAGTAGCTGATTTGCTGTTCCCACATCCAGCCGCTGACACCCCGCCATGAATAAAGACCATGAGCCGAGGATGGTAAACATCTGATTCTATTGTATATAGAATCAATAGTCTCCTTCCATCCTTCTCCTTATTTCGCAGCTTCCCATAAAACCACTGACAGGAAAAAATGTAAAGTAAAGTTAATCCCTAACCGATATAAGAAGCAGAAGGGAGTCTGACACATGAACAAACTGATACAGCTTGCTTTATTTTTCACATTGATATTAACCGGTTGCTCGAATAGCAGCACATCTTCTGAACCAAAAGCTGAAACGGTTAAGACAGCCGTAGTATTTAATCAAAAGGAACTAGAAAAAGAGCTGAAAAAACTAAAACCCGTTTCACTGGACATGGATTTCGAGAGTCCACTCGCTGCTGAGTTAGGAAAGCGGAAGGCAAAAGAAGCAGCCGAGAAGCAAAGACAGATCGCAGCCGAGAAAAAACGTGAAAAAGAGCGGGAGGCGAAACGAAAGAAACAGCAGGAGGAAGCAGCGGAGAGACAGCGATTGGCAGAGCAGCAGGCTGCAGAGAGACAGCGATTAGCGGAAGCGGAAAGACAAGCTGAACTTGAAAGACAGCGGCAGGCAGCAATCCAAAAAGAACAGAAAGCGAACGCTGAAAAAAAGCGGCAATCGCAGGCACAACGGCAGCAGACCGAGGCACCCTCATCTAATAGTCAAGATCCACCTTCTTCCTCGAGCCAGACGGATAAAACCATTCAACAGCCAGCTTCAGAGCTTCCTGATGACGATAGTTATGGTTATGAAGAACGAAAAAAGTGGCATGACGATCAAGTGGAATGGGGCATTAAACAAGGGTATATCGATCCCGAAGACGCACCATAAAAGAAAAAGCCAAGGCATTCAGCCTTGGCTTATCCTCCGATCAGCTGCATGAACACAGGGATGACCAGAACCGTTACCACTCCCACTACGACAACAGCAATACTTGCCATCGCAGCTTCAACTTCTCCCATCTCGATCCCGACAGCTACACCGAGTGCATGTCCGGACGTTCCGAGTGCCAATCCTTTAGAAATCGGATTCTTTACTTTAAACACCTTCAAGAACAATGCTCCGAGCGCATACACAATGACAGCGTTAAAGATGACCGCAAAGGCAGTGATATCGCTAATGCCTCCGATGTCTTTTGATAAAGGAAGCGCAATTGCCGTTGTTGCCGCCTGCGGGAGCATACTTTTCATCACGGCCGCATCGAGGTGAATGCCTTTTGCGAGTAAATAAACAATCGTGACAGAGCAGATAGAGCCGACAATAATGGAGGACATGATTTGCCACCAGTATTTTTTCAGCTTATCTCTTTGTTTGTACAAAGGAATGGCAAAAGCGATCGTCGCCGGTTCAAGGAAAAACTTAATGATTTCTCCCCCGTTATTATAGTCCACGTAGGAAAAACCGCCGATTTTTAAAAAAGCGATCCCAAGCACCATGGCAACAAACAAAGGAGTGAAAAGGAAGAAGCCTTTCGTTTTCTTAAATAAAAAGGTGCCGATGCCGAATGCAGCAAGTGATACGACAATTCCGAAATAAGGACTCATTGTGCTTTCCATCTGAAGAACCTCCTTTTTCCTTAATGGTGAACGAGTTCTTTATTGTTCTGCGGGCTTTGCACTGTTTTTGTTTTCACTTCCGCTGCGGTTTTGCGTTTTCCGCTCAGCGAAAGAATCAGCTGAGAAAACAATCCCGTAGCCCCCAGCAAAATAATCGTTGCGAGCAGAATGACAAGAACAATTTGCAAACCGTATTGCTGCATCACGCCAAGCGAATTCATAACAGATATACCAGACGGAACAAATAAAAATCCGATCAGAGAGGTTAAAGACGTTCCGAGCGTTTCTACTTGTTCCAGTTTAATGACTTTCAAACATAATAGGAGAAATAATAAGACCAACCCTACAACCGATGCCGGGATAGGGATTGGGACAATAGCGGCAATCATATTTGAAACCAGCATAATGACGGCAAAAATAAATGCTTGTGTTAAAAACCCGTACACTTTTTTAGCACTCATTTTCTTCACCTCTTTCTCTTTGGTACCCCCATTATAAATAAGAATCCCTTATTATAAAGCGCTTACAAGATAACATGCCGAATAGCGGGACTGAGTTGCAGAAACAAATGGCTGAAATGCAAAAAGCCGCCCATCAAATATGGAGCAGCTTTTTCAATTCCTTCGCATATGTCCGGCTGACCGGTATTTTTGATCCATCTTTCATAATCAGGTTATAGGTTGAATTAAACCACGGCTGAATTTCTTTAAGATATTCGGTATTGACGACAAAGCTCCGATGGACGCGGATAAAACCAGCATCAGACAGCTTTTTCTCAATGACAACGAGCGTATCGCTGACCGTATACGATGTATCGAAGGTTTTTACATTGACGTGACCATCTTCCGTTCCGGCATAGATAATGTCCTTCGTATCTACGATCACTATTGATTCTCCTACAGATAGTGCGAGTTTGTGCTGGCCGGAATGACTGCTCTGATCTGTTTCAACAATATCCCGATTGACTTTTTTATATTTTTTCAGCGTTTGCTGAATTCTTTCCTCATCGAAAGGCTTGGTTAAATAATCAAGGGCGTCCACCTCAAATGCTTTGAGCGCATACTGGTCATATGCCGTCGCAAACACAACAGCAGGAGGATGCTTCATTTTCTTCAACCGCTTTGCGATATCAAAACCGTTTTCTCCGGATAAATCAACGTCTAAAAACAGCAAGTCAGGCTTTTGATCCATCATTTGATCAAAAGCAGATTCAATATTTTCCGCTTCATTGATTTCCATTTCCTCATTGGTCCGCTTGAGCAAGTAAGCCAGTTCATCCCTTGCCAGCATCTCATCATCAACTATTAACACCCTGAGCATGTTCTTCTCCCTCTTTCATATGTTGCATTGGCACTCGAAAGGAAACCTCTGTCCCTTTATGAACCTCACTCCTGATATTCAGTGCGGCCTGCTGTCCGAATAAACCGATCAGCCGCTGATTCAGGTTATAAAGCGCTGTGCCGGTTCCCTCCTTAGACGGAAACGGTTTCTTTCCCAACTCGGGAAGGATGTCCGGCGGAATTCCCCGTCCGTTATCCGTCACCTTCATATAGACGGATGTATCATCAGATAAGACACAGACCGTAACTTTGCACATGTCTTGTTTTTTCGGAAACGCATGCCGAAGCGCGTTCTCCACAAGCACCTGTAAAACAAACGGTGGGATTTCAATCTGCTCCAGCCTGCTGTCGATATTGAGCTCAATCTTATATTTCCCAGGAAAACGCGCCTGTTCTAATGATAAATAGGCGTGGAGGTGGTTCAGCTCCTTTGAGAGCGGAATCAGCAGCTGTCTCGCTCCTTGAAGGTTTGAACGAAAATAAACGCTGAGCTGCAATAAGAGCTTACGGGTTTTTTCAACATCCGTGCGGCATAACGCAGAAATTGTATTGATCGCATTAAATAAAAAATGCGGATTCACCTGTGCTTGAAGCGCTTTTATTTCAGCATCCTTGAGAAGCTTGCTTTGCAGCTCTGCTTCCCCAAGCTCAAGCTGTGTCGAAAACAGCATGGCCAGCCCCTCAGCAAGCTCCTCTTCTACCTGACTCAGGCCTGCCGGGTTTTTAAAGTACATTTTTAAGGTGCCGATTGTATTTCCGTTTGATGTCAGCGGCAGGACAATTGCCGCGTGCAAAGGGCATTCAGAATGTGTGCATTCAATCTCTTCCTGTGAAATCGCCTTCATAATTTGCCCTGTTTTTATCACCTTTTTGGACAGGCCGGTGATCAAGCTTTTTGATGGGATGTGATGATCCATTCCCGCGCCGACATGCGCAAGGATCTTTTCTTTATCAGTGAGAGACACCGCATCCGTTCCGGTCAGCTTATGGATAATAGACGCTACACTTTTACAGGAGTTTTCATTTAATCCTTGGCGAAAAAATGGAAGCGTCTGGTCAGCAATCGTCAGCACTCTGTGCGTTTCAAGCGCCCTTGCCTGCTCTTCCTTGCGAATGATCGCTTGGATAATCGACAGGAAAATAAAACTGCCTGTCCCATTGATGAGTATCATCGGAATTCCGATCATGCTGACAAGCTCCCAAGCGTCACTGAACGGCTTTGCCATCAGCAAAATAATCACCATCTGCAGTGACTCCATGCCGATTCCCACAAGAGCGGCGACACGCGGTGTCGGCATTCGGTAGCGCTTCGTAAAATACCTGCCGATAAAGCCGGCAAGAACACCCGCTAAAACGGATGATACCGCACAGCTTAAGGCCGTGCTGCCGCCGAGCGAAAAACGATGAAGGCCTGCCAGTATACCGATCCCCGCCCCTACAAACGGACCTCCGAGAAGGCCTCCGATTTCCACGCCCAAAATACGGGTGTTTGCAATAGAGCCAGACGGATCTATCGCAAACACCCAGTCATTGTTTACAATCATATTTTTTTGAATTTCAATGCCTGTATAATTGCTGATGATGCTGAAAAGAGAAAAAATAGAAATTAAAACCGCTTTTCCTTTATAGCCGTCCTGATTTTGCAGCGCTTGTCTGAACAGCTTTGTATGGGCGAGAATGAACCCCAATATAACAATAATCCCTACCCTCTCAAGCATCATAATCATTAAATGAATCATGCATGTCACCTGTTCTTTCCATTTTCATTCTAGCATGTTTTCGGTCCATGAATTTCATGGCTGACTGTTTTTTTAAAATCGTCTGAAAACATATTTCACAAGGCTATTATCTATTGTAAAATAAAACATGAGCCTTTTGGCAGAAAGATTTGAATCTGAAGCAGAGGAGAAGATCATGAAAGCCGTATTTTTTGATTTAGACGATACACTACTTTGGGATGAAAAAAGCGTCAGAACAACATTTGCAGAAACTTGTTTACAAGCGGAGAAAAAATATGGCCTTGACCATCAGGCATTCGAAGCAGCTGTTCGCGAAGCGGCGAGAGAATTGTACATGTCATATGAGACGTATCCATATACAGTGATGATCGGCATTAACCCGTTTGAAGGACTGTGGTCCAATTTCTCAGAACCGATCAGTGAAGGATTTCAGAAGCTGAACAAGATTGTGCCGGAGTACAGAAGAAATGCATGGACAAACGGACTGAAAGCGCTTGGCATCGATGATCCGGCATACGGCGAATTTTTAGGAGAGTTTTTTGCGGCAGAGCGCAGAAGACGCCCGTTTGTATATGATGAGACATTTGCTGTACTCGATCAATTAAAAGGCAAGTATGAATTGCTGCTTTTGACAAACGGAGATCCGAGTCTGCAAAAGGAGAAACTCGCAGGCGTGCCTGAACTCGCTCCTTATTTCAATGAAATCGTCATTTCGGGCGCTTTCGGCAAAGGGAAACCGGATGTTTCAATCTTTGAACACTGCCTTAAGCTGATGAATATTGAAAAAGACGATGCGATCATGGTCGGCGATAATTTGAATACTGATATTTTAGGCGCTTCAAGAGCCGGAATGAAAACCGTTTGGATCAACCGGACGGATAAGAAAAACGAAACTGACGTGACGCCTGATTACATCATCAGCAGCCTTCATGATTTGTTTCCTATATTAGAGAAATAAAAAGAGCATGATCTCTTCAATGAGATCATGCTCTTTTTTATGTTATTTTTTCGCTTCAGCTACTGCCTTTTTCACAAAATCATCAAATGAAATGGTTTCAGAGTTCTGCTCTCCGTACTTACGGACGTTTACCGCTCCGTTTTCTGCCTCTTGGTCACCGACCACAAGCATATACGGAATTTTTTGCATTTGCGCTTCACGGACTTTGTAGCCGATTTTTTCATCACGGCTGTCGACTTCTACGCGCAGGCCTTCACGCTGCAGGCGTTCCTGCACTTTTTTCGCGTAGTCTAAATGCACAGCCGGAGAAACCGGGATGACTTGGAATTGAACCGGTGCAAGCCATGTTGGCAGCGCGCCTTTGTGTTCTTCGATTAAGAAGGCAACAAAACGTTCCATTGTTGATACGACACCTCTGTGAATAACAACCGGACGGTGCTGCTTGCCGTCTTCGCCAATATAAGTCAGATCGAAACGTTCAGGCAATAAGAAGTCAAGCTGAACCGTAGACAATGTTTCTTCTTTGCCGATCGCTGTTTTCACCTGAACATCAAGTTTAGGGCCGTAGAATGCCGCTTCACCTTCTGCTTCGTAATAATCATGGCCGATTTCGTCCATTGCTTCTTTCAGCATGGATTGTGCTTTGTTCCACATTTCATCGTCATCAAAATATTTCTCTGTGTCTTCCGGATCACGGTAAGAGAGACGGAATGTGTAATCACTTAAACCGAAGTCTTCATATACTTCCTGGATTAAACGGACTGTACGGATAAACTCATCCTTAATTTGATCCGGACGCACAAAGATGTGCGCATCGTTTAATGTCATGCCGCGCACACGCTGAAGACCTGACAGCGCACCTGACATTTCATAGCGGTGCATTGTTCCCAGCTCCGCAATACGAATCGGAAGCTCGCGGTAGCTGTGGATGTCGTTTTTGTAAATCATCATATGGTGCGGGCAGTTCATCGGGCGGAGCACAAGTGTTTCATTATCCATTTCCATCGGAGGGAACATGCCCTCCTGATAATGATCCCAGTGTCCTGATGTTTCATACAGCTCTTTGCTTCCAAGCACAGGTGTGTATACGTGCTCATAGCCGAGGCTGATTTCTTTATCGACAATATAGCGCTCGATGACGCGGCGGATTGTCGCGCCTTTTGGCAGCCAAAGCGGCAGTCCTTGTCCGACTTTTTGAGAATTCGCAAACAGCTTTAATTCTTTGCCGAGCTTTCTGTGGTCACGCTCTTTTGCTTCTTCAAGCATGCGAAGATGCTCTTCAAGATCAGCTTTTTTGAAGAACGCTGTGCCGTATACGCGCTGAAGCATTTGGTTGTTGCTGTCACCGCGCCAATATGCACCTGCAAGGCTTAACAGCTTAAACTCTTTGATTTTTCCTGTTGAAGGAACGTGCACGCCGCGGCACAGGTCAAAGAATTCGCCTTGCTCATAGATCAAAACCGTTTCTCCTTCAGGAATCGCATCCAATAGTTCAAGCTTCAGGTCGTCGCCGATTTCTGCAAAACGGGCTTTCGCTTCTTCACGGCTGACTTCTTTTCGAACGATCGGAAGGTTCGCATTGACGATTTTTTTCATTTCTTTCTCAATTTTCGGCAGATCTTCCGGCGTAATCGCTTCTTCCATTTCTACATCGTAGTAAAAACCGTTTTCGATGACTGGACCGACACCGAATTTAACATCTTTGTAGATGCGTTTAATCGCTTGAGCCAGCAAATGAGCCGTACTGTGGCGCATAATTTGAAGACCTTCTTCTGAGCCTTCTGTAATGATTTCCACTGTACCGTCTTCATTGATCGGTGTTCTCAAATCGATTTCTTTTCCGTTCAGTTTTCCGGCTAATGATTTCTTCTTTAATCCCGGACTGATGGATGCCGCGATATCTTCTGTTGTTGTTCCTTTCGCAAACTCCTTGACTGCTCCGTCAGGAAATGTGATTTTTACCATATCTGACATCTTTGTCACTCCTTTTTTTTGCATATAAAAACCCCGCCCCCTATGAAAGGGACGAGGTTGAATAAACGGAATCGTGGTTCCACCCTTTTTTCCGCATAGCCAATACCCCGGCACCTGCGGCTCTAAGCTCTGTAACGGGAGTTCCCGTCAGCCATTACTGTTCCTTATGAAGGAGTTCACAGCTGAAGTTCAAAGGCGGTAAAGCGAATGGTCCTTAGCTGGGAAGCTTGCAGCCGTGACTTCCCTCTCTTTGAGCCGGTATCATTCCTTCATGTCCTTATCAATACGTGTGTCTTTCTTGATCTCCTATGTATTATAAATTGTTCATTCCAAAAAATCAACACGATCGTATTTCCTTTTTTTCAAACCGACAGCCTTATATATACAGGCTGCCGGCCCTTATCCTTCCGAGTGCTTTACCGGTATTTCTGCACCTGAAAAAGCGTGCAGCGGAAGCATTTCCATTCGCTCTTGAAATACGTTTTGAATGGTCCTTGCCATCATGTGCTCGGGCTGGTCGGTGTAAAGCACCACTTCATCAGGCGCGATGGAAATCAGCGGCGCAAGCAAATGAGAATCAATGTACATAGGATGATCCCGGACAAATCGCCTGTCTATGTATTTCATTTTTTCCCGTTCCGGCACATAGCGCAGCTCCCACAATGTAAATGAACCATCATGGACAATATGCACCTTTTTGATTCGCGGCTGTTTGGCTGTTACATAGTCTCTGAGTGTTTGAATAAAGTTTTGATATTCCTGTTCCATCTTATATTCATCTATCGCCGCTTCCGTAATGTCTCTCAGCTGCTTGTAGTATTGTCCGAGTCGGAAAGTCTGAAAAGAACGAATGGAAAATACGCCTTCCTCTAAACAGATCGTTTGGAGTTCATCCAAAATTGATTGTTTCCGCGAAAGCTTTAGCGGCTCAAACGGAAGATCGTCCGCTTCTCCTTCAATAATACTGTGTGCGAGCTGAAGGATTTGCTGCTGTTCATCCTGGTCCGTGAAGCAGTATGTTCCCTCAATCAATGACAGCATATGCTCGTCTTCTTTGCATTCCAAAAAAAATTTGACCAGAATTGGCTCCATAAAACGCTGAATAGAGAAAGCCGGCTTCGCTTTTTCAATCCCGATTTTCCGTATGCCTTCACGGACAATGAGGTTGTTCCGATCGTCCGAATGCTGAATGAGATGTAAAAAAGCGGCTGCATCATGGTCATCTTCAAAGATTATTTCAAGCATGTTTGTCCCCCCTTACGGCATCTGTTACAAGTATATGGGGGATGTTTTTAAAATAGACGTAAAGGTCACTGGCAAATCTTAATTTGATTCTTGAAACAAGCTTTGCATTTTCTTTCTGAAGATAAATGGCAGCGAGACAAAAACGATATACAAAGTGAGCACCATAAAGAAAGCGGGCAGATTCCCAGTCAAAAAGCTCGCTCCCAGCACATTCAGCGCAATGGTTCCAGGGATGATTCCCACGGCCGTCGCTGCAAAATACGGCAGCGCTTTGACATTGGAAAGGCCTGCCGCATAGCTGACGAAATCAAAATTGATCGGCAGGATTCTTAAAAGAAAGATATAAAAAAATCCGTTATCCTCCATTTGCTTCTGAATGGCTTCCAGCTTTTCGTAATGGCCGTTCTTTTTCGCCGCAAACAAACCGGCCGCAAAAAACGATACAGCAGAAGCGCACATCGAACCGAACAATGTGTAAAGCGTGCCGACAAGCGGGCCAAACGCAAGTCCGCCCGCTATAGAAATAACAGATACCGGAAATAAAACAAGAGGTCTGACGATGGATATCCCGATAAACATAAGCGGCGCAAAGACCCCGAATGACAATACCCATACTCTGATCTCTTTCGGCGATAAATTCAAATACGTTTTATTTCCCCAATAGACTAAACCTGCACCTGCAAGCACTGCCAGCCATTTAACAGCCGTTTTTATTTTCATACCCTCAGTTCCTTCCCCTTTGAACCGCAGCGATTACGGATGGCGGCGGTTTTCTCCGTCAAGGCGGATCGGAGCAGCCAGATATAATATCCGCTCCATTAGTCTTGCCGCTTTTACTTCTTCCTTTTCTCCCCTTTGCGAATACGTAAAATGATGCTTCAGCTCGTCAGGTGAGAAATTAGAAGAAAAGAAAGTCGGCAGCTGCTGGGACATTCTGTGCTGAAGCACCGTTCCAATGACTTCATCCCTTACCCAGCTTGTCATTGATTCCGCCCCGATGTCATCAAGCATCAATACGGGTGTTGTTTTGACCATATTGAGTTTCTCTTCCAATGAATGGTCTTGCAGCGAATTTTTAAGCTCTCTCACAAATTCGGGCACATAGACGATCATAGAGGAATACTCTTTTTCCGCCAGCTCATTGGCAATCGCAGCGAGCATAAACGTTTTTCCTACCCCGAACTTCCCGTATAAGTACAGTCCTTTCCCTTTTCCCGTCTCATTATAGCTTTTCAGAAAATCTGTAACATGCTGGAACATCGCGAGCCTGCTCGGGTCACTGATATCGACCTGCTGGAACGTTGCCCCGAGGAGATCCTGCTGGATATACATGCTTTTCATAAGAGACTTTTGTTTTTTCTGCTGGTCGAGCTTCCGTTTGACCGGACATTCATAATACTCGATATCAATAGAGCGGCCATTGACAACAAGCTTCGGATGGTAGCCCTCCAACAGATTGTTGCAATCTTCATCTTCCGAACAATAGGAGCAATTCTTGCTTTGCCCGATATATTCATAAAGCTTATTTAAGCTCTTTTCGATCATTTTTTGGTCAATTATTTCTTCGTTTTCCTTCAAAAATACCTGAACATCTTGATCATTCATGACTTTTTCCTTCATTTGTTCTAGGCGTTTTTGGAAATCCGGTCTGCCGGTTACGCCCTGCAGGGAACGGCCGATTGGTTCCATCTATTACTTCACCCCGCATCTCTGCCTTTAATAGGCAGAGTATTTTTTCAGTTTTTGCATTTCTTCCATCATCTTTTTCTTCTGTTCTTCCAAATCCTGCGGTTGCAGCTTCTGCTGTCCGGCTTCTGAATCGGATGCTGTCTCTTTTTCTTTCATCCAATCAGGAAGTTTTTCTTCGCGAATCACTTTTTGGTTTCGTTTTGAAGGCTGATTTGCTTTTCCCTCAGCCCATTCAAGGTATTGGCGGTTTTCTTCTATCGCGAGCTTCATCGCTTCTCTGACCGTTTTTACCTTTTTGCGCGCCCAATGCGAGGCGATTTTTTGAATATAGTTTTTCGATAGCTTCATGTCAGTTTTCAGCATGACATAATAAATTAACACATTTGTAACGCCTGGCTCGAGCTTCTGTTCAAACATAATTTCTTCAATGATTTTCAGATCCGCTTTTGACGGCTCTGTTCCGTCGGCAATGTCCTGGAGAAGCTTCTTCGGAGAAATCGCCTCCAGCAATGCGATCAGCTTTCCGTCCAGTGAATCCTCTTCCACCGGCTTTTCGCCTTCACGCAGGTGCACCGGCTGTGTTTTTTCCACTAAGTCAGGCAGCTGTCCGTTTCTTTCGATTTGATACCAATCGCTGGCCGCTTTTCTTAAAGCCTCCGTCGTAATCACATCACGCTCATCAATCGCACTCATCACGACATTTTGCATCTGCAAAGGATCTATGCCATACAGATAAGAAAGCTTTTTGATTGTGTCGCGCACCTGCTGGGTCATCGCTTTTCTCGGAATCATCGTCTCAGAAAGTCCCGCTAAAAACAAATCAAAATCAAACACTTCCTCCGTTATGGTGTAGGACGGCGCTTGTCCGACAGAAGTATATTCTGTGCCCGGCGCAAGTCTCACCGTTTCCTCCATATCAGATGTGAGCTTCCATTCACTCGGCTGCAGCGATTCAAACGCATGATTAAACGGCCGCGTAATGTCCTTCGCATCTTCTGAAATAGCCGGGTGCGTGAAAAATTGTTTTAATTGCTGATACTTTGTTTTTCCGACTCTATTGTACAGAAAAACATTCAGCATTCCGTCTTCAAAAAATTCATTTGGCCTGAGCGGTGGGAGGAGTTCATATATAAAGAGGCGCTCCTGCCGCTCGGATTCTTTCATATATGCTTTTAGCAATCCGATGCCCTCGAGCTTCCCCTGTTCCTGATGAATCGTTTTTAAATTGGACTGTGTCATCCCCATCAGCTGTCTATGTGTGGACTCTCCGCCCCACAAACGGTTTTGTTCAAGCTCTCCCCACAATGTCATATAAAGAGAGAATGCAACAGGGCCGATTAAGGGCTGATACAGTTGTGTGATAATTTGTCTGTCTATATCCTGCAGCATCGATCTGCTTTTGACCACATACGGATCTACAGGCAGTACATCTTTCCAATAGTCAGCCATACATTCTCAAACCTTCCGAATTTGTTTCTACCTTTCATTTTACACCGTTTCTTATATCTATCAAATGCCAATTTTGCACATGAGAAAAGAGCTAGAAGAATCCTCTTAGCTCTTTTAACGCTCTTTCTTTATTAAGTCTTTTAATTCGTCGATAAAGACATTTATATCTTTAAACTGCCGATAGACGGACGCGAACCGCACATATGCGACTTCATCAATCTTAGCCAGCCGGTCCATGACCATTTCTCCGACGAGCTCGCTTTTTACCTCAGAGCAGCCTTGATTGCGAAGTTCTTTTTCAATATCAAAGCACATGTCTTCAAGCGTTTTGAGTGAAACGGGTCTTTTTTCACATGCTTTTATGAGACCGCGCAGCATTTTTTCTCTGCTGAATTCCTCACGCACGCCTTCTTTTTTCACTACGATGAGCGGGGTTTCCTCTACTTTCTCAAAGGTCGTAAACCGGTAGTGGCAGGATTCGCACTCACGTCTTCGGCGAATCGATTTTCCGTCATCCACAGGACGTGAATCAAGGACTCGCGTTCCGTTATGCTGGCATGAAGGACATTTCAATAAAATCAGCTCCCAACTATTTCGTTCCCTGCAATGTATTTTCGGCAGCCTCCGCCTTTTCAAAATAAATGTGACAGCCATCTGTCGGGAGAGCCGTTGTGTAAAGCATTCTACAGCATCAGGTGGTTTGTGAAAATCTCTTTCTTATTTTACAAAAAAAATGAAAAAAGAAAAAGCTGACCACTCTTGTTTCTTTATAAAAATAAAAGGAGCATAAGCTAAAAAGCGCATAACGGCTTTCTAGCTTCAGCTCCCTTTGTGTTCGTGATTACTTTATAGTACCTTCGCTTGCGCCTGTTTAATTTGCACAGGCCCCATTCCTCTCGGTATTTCAATGTTTTCTCTTGTATCAGCATGTAATGCCTCTGCAATGTAGTCAGCAGCAACATTAGGATCTAAGTCTCCACAAGTATAAACATCAATGCTCGCATATCCGTGCTCAGGAAAACTGTGAATTGTTAAGTGTGATTCAGAAATAATCACAACTCCGCTTACGCCTTGCGGTGCAAATTTGTGAAATGCAACCTCGCGCACCTCAGCACCTGATTTTAGAGCAGCATTTACAAACGTTTTTTCAATAAAATCCATGTCATTCAGCTTATCAAAATCGCATCCCCATAGCTCGGAGATAACGTGACGCCCCATTGTTTCCATAGTCATGGACCCCCCTTAACAAGAATTAAAAAGTGAAATTCCAACAACTGGGTCGGCCATTTACCACGGGGGAAAGTTAGTCCGGAGAGGTCCTAACCCTTTAAGTAATTCCGAAACAGTCTCAAGCAAGAAGTTCACGAAAAATAGTATACTGTGTTTAAGTCTAATTTGCAAGGTGCGTTTTTTCAGAAATATGCTGTTAAGGGTTTTTTCTTCAAAGTGCGTCCATGACCTTATTCTATACAGCAGACGGATGTTTCATTCGTGCCGCTACATGGCGGATCAGATCAACGACTCTGCATGAGTAGCCCCATTCGTTGTCATACCATGCGAGCACCTTTACTTTCCTGTCTTCCATTACCATTGTCGTAAGCCCGTCAATGACCGCTGAATGGGGATTCGTATTGTAGTCAGTTGAAACGAGCGGTTCCTCTGAATAATCAAGCACGCCGTACATCGACGTTTTGGCAGCCCGTTTAAATGCCTCGTTTACCTCTTCAGCCGTTACATCTGATTTCAGATCGACAACGAGATCAACTAATGAGACGTTCGGAACAGGGACACGCAAGGCGAGGCCATGAAGCTTTCCTTTCAGATGCGGCAGTACGAGCGAAAGCGCCTTTGCCGCTCCAGTTGTCGTTGGAATGATGGATTCACCGCAGGCCCGCGCCCGGCGCAAATCTTTGTGCGGATTATCAATATTTTTCTGGTCATTCGTATACGCATGAACCGTGGTCATCAGCCCGCTCTCAATACCAAATTCTTCATCCAGCACTTTAACAACAGGCGCAAGGCAGTTTGTCGTGCATGACGCATTCGAAATGATGACATGACGGTCAGCGTCGAATTGGTCCTCATTTACTCCCATCACAATGGTAACGTCTTCATTTTTTCCCGGAGCAGTCAGAATGACTTTTTTCGCACCCGCTTCTATATGGCCCATCGCTTTATCTTTTGAATTAAATTTTCCTGTTGCTTCAACGACAATGTCAATATCATATTCGCCCCAAGGAAGCTGTTTTGGATCACGGCTGTTTAATAAAAGCACTTTCTTTCCATTCACGATCAGGCTGTCTTCACCAGCCAAAACCTCTTTGTCGTACCTGCCGTGAATTGTGTCATACTTTATTAAATGAGCCAGCGTTTCTGCGGAATAGCTGGCATTAATGGCCACTACTTGAATTTGATCGTCTAACATTGCTTTTCTGAAGACCATTCTTCCGATTCTTCCAAACCCGTTGATCGCTACTTTTACCTTCATGTTGGACACCCCTTATCAATTATGCCATCCTAATTTACTGCTATCTAAAATTAGTATAACACATTAAAATGAAATCGCCAGTACATATTGATAAAAATCAACGATTATAACGCTAATTTATGATGCATTATAGGTTTTCTTGCACACAATATCAGGCGTAAGAACCAAAAAGCAGCCAGCGCTCCGCACTGACTGCTCTTTTTATGATTCCTGTTTTAACTTATCATTGAGCACACTTTCTTCTAACACAGAAAATGTATCCCCGTACACTCTGTTAATATGATTCGCTCCCCAAGCACACAGCATGTCTAAAATCCCTTCTAAGCTGCGGCCGTATTCGCTGAGCTCGTATTCCACTTTGGGAGGAACCTGATTGTACACGATCCGGTTAATGACACCGTCCGCTTCCAGCTCACGCAGCTGCTGGGTCAGCATTTTTTGCGTGATGTTAGGCATCAGGCGCTTTAATTCACTCGTGCGTTTTTTTCCGTGCGTCAGGTGGCATAAAATGACGCACTTCCATTTCCCGCCGATCACTTCAAGAGTCGCTTCAACAGAAATGTTATATTTTTTCTTCTCCATACCGTTCATTCTCCTTACAGGCACTAAAAAGTGACTATAGCACTTAAAAGTACGTACTTTTCTTTCTTGATGATATCTTTCATAATCACATTTGCCGGCTGATTTGAATCTGCTCTATTTTATTTATATAGCTTACTCGGCAGAATTTCAATCATACAACACATTACACAAAGGAGGAATATGATGACTTCAGCCAATAAAAGCAAAAGCAGCATTCCTGCACTCCTGGCTCTGGCTGTAAGTGCATTCGCCATAGGGACAACCGAATTTATCAGCGTCGGCCTTTTGCCGTTAATTTCTGATGATCTGGACATTCCTGTCACAACAGCGGGATTGACCGTTTCCCTATATGCGCTTGGCGTTACATTCGGAGCCCCTATTTTAACTTCATTGACGTCAAGCATGTCACGAAAGACGCTATTGCTTTGGATCATGTTCATTTTTATTGCCGGGAATACGATGGCAGCTACCGCTTCAAGTATCGGGATTTTATTAGCAGCACGTGTGATATCAGCTTTTTCACACGGTGTGTTTATGTCGATCGGTTCGACGATCGCAGCGGATATTGTCCCTGAGGATAAAAGGGCCAGCGCGATTTCGATTATGTTTACAGGCCTCACTGTGGCAACTGTAACCGGTGTTCCTTTCGGCACGTTTATCGGTCAGCAGCTCGGCTGGCGTTTTGCCTTTATGGTTATTATCGCCGTCGGAGTTATTGCTTTCATTACAAATGGCATCCTTGTTCCGTCCAAATTACGAAAAGGGACGAAAACAACGATGCGAGATCAATTGAAGCTTGTGACAAACGGCCGGTTATTGCTTTTATTTGTCATTACGGCGCTTGGATACGGAGGAACATTCGTTGTGTTCACATATCTGTCTCCCTTGCTTCAGGAAGTAACAGGCTTCAAAGCCGGAACTGTAGCAGTGATCCTGCTCGGATACGGAATTGCCATCGCAATCGGCAATATGATCGGCGGAAGGCTGTCAAACCGAAATCCGATTGCCGCTTTATTCTATATGTTTATCGTACAGGCACTCGTTCTGTTCGTACTAGCATTTACGGCTCCATATCAAACAGCTGGCCTCATTACTATTCTCTGTATGGGCTTGCTGGCCTTTATGAATGTGCCCGGCCTTCAGGTGTATGTCGTTATGCTGGCTGAACGTTTTGTCCCGAGTGCAGTTGACGTCGCATCCGCGATGAATATCGCTGCCTTTAATGCAGGGATTGCGCTTGGCTCATACCTTGGAGGTGTGATTACCGATTCAATCGGACTGATTCATACCGCTTGGATAGGCGGATTAATGGTAGTCGGTGCAGTTATCTTAACAGGCTGGAGCCGCTTGATGGAAAAACGAGATCGGCAGGCAGCCTGACAATTTCAAAGGAGGAAATCAACATGACAACACATTTACAAGCTACAGCAACACTTCATAATGGGGTGAAAATGCCTTGGTTCGGCCTCGGCGTGTTCCAAGTGGAAGAAGGAACTGAACTGGTAAACGCCGTTAGAACCGCAATTGTTCACGGATACCGCAGTATTGATACTGCCGCTATCTATGGAAATGAAGCTGGAGTCGGAGAAGGACTTCAGCAAGGTATTGACGAAGCAGGCATCTCAAGAGAGGACCTATTTATTACATCAAAAGTGTGGAATGCGGATTTAGGATACACGGAAACACTCGCCGCGTTTGAAACAAGCCTGTCAAAACTCGGTTTGGATTATTTAGATTTATACCTTATCCACTGGCCTGTAGAGGGAAAATACAAAGAAGCATGGAGAGCGCTTGAAACACTTTATAAAGAAGGCCGTGTCAAAGCGATCGGCGTGAGCAACTTCCAAATCCATCATCTTGAAGATTTGATGACGGCTGCTGAAATCAAGCCTATGATCAACCAAGTGGAATTCCATCCGCGCCTTACACAAAAAGAGCTAATGGCATACTGCCAAAAACAAGGCATCCAGATGGAAGCCTGGTCACCTTTAATGCAGGGGCAGCTGCTGGATCATCCTGTACTGGCAGACATCGCTCAAACATATAACAAATCTGTCGCGCAAATCATTTTGCGCTGGGATCTGCAGCATGGCATCATTACGATTCCTAAATCAACGAAAGAACATCGTATTAAAGAAAATGCCAGCGTATTTGACTTTGAATTAACACAGAGTGACATGAACCGAATCGATGCGCTGAATGAAAACCTGCGCGTCGGTCCTGATCCGGACAACTTTGATTTTTAATGAAAAAACACCGTTCATATTGAACGGTGTTTTTGTATTATGACCAGCCAGTGATGATTTCATCAAGCTGCTGTTTGGTCTCTTCAACCGTGCCGCTGTTATCGATGACTTGATCTGCTCTTGCTGTTTTTTCCTCTAAAGGCATTTGAGCGCGGATACGGCTGACCGCTTCTTCTTCCGTCAGCTGATTGCGCTTCATAAGACGTTCCAGCTGAAGCTCTTTGGTCACACTGACCACAATAATTTTATCAACTAAAGATTCCAATTTGCTTTCAAACAATAGCGGGATATCCAATACAACAAATGCCTCCCGATTTGCAATGGCTTCATCACGGCGCTTAAGCATTTCCTGCCTGACTGCGGGATGAACAATTGCATTTAAAGCGAGACGCTTTTGTTCATTTGTAAATACCAGTGCCCCAAGCTTTTTCCGATCTATATCGCCATTTGGGAGCAGAATGTCTTCACCGAATTCGTCAATGATTTGCCGGTAGGCCGGCATCCCTTTTTCTACCGCTTTTTTTGCAATAATATCTGCATCTATAACTGTTATTCCTTTTTCAAACAGCATATTGGCAACCGTGCTTTTGCCGCTAGCTATTCCTCCCGTTAAACCAATGACTAAGGTCAAGAGATCAACTCCTTTTTACAATTTCCAGAGCCCAATCGTGATCAGCAGAAGCCCCGGCAAAAACGCCATTTTATCGATCCATTTCCACTTAGACAGAAAATGGCCGGCATTGATTCCGATTGATACAAACAGCGAGCTCATGACTGCCACGGCGATGCTCATCACAATCGGTGAAAAACCGAGAATGGCTGCCCCTATACCTGCTCCGAAGGCATCAATTGATAAGGCAAATCCCAATAAGACCGCCTCAATTCCATTGATCACACCCGATTTGTCGATATCCGCACTCATGGGTTTTCTCAAAATATGAATCACAATCCCTAATGACCGAACCTCTAAATTAAGCAGCGTTTTTTCATGCAATAAGTATTCTTTGTCTTTTGCCGGCCTGAAAAATTGATACAGAACCCACGCACCGATGCCGACCAATATCAAACCGCCAAGCTTCTCCGTCACATATACAGGAAAAAACTTTGTGAGAAAGCTTCCGATCAGCATGGATATAAACATGACAGCACCGGAACAGCAGGCGATAACCAAAATCGCTTTAAACGGTATTTTCATTTTTCTCAAACCGTACGTAAATCCGACTGAAAAACTGTCCAAGCTGACAGCCAACGCCAGCAGCAGAATAGAAACCATTTGCATATCCGTTTCTTCCTTTCTGTTGGTGCTCTTGTATCAGATGTAAAATGCCCGGGATTCATCACAATCATATATATGGAAAAGTAAAAAATCCGTGTTTCGAAAATGGCATTCCTCTATTACAGAATTACTGATATATGCACCGACAGCTTGGACGATGAAGCATTATGCTACTTTTTTTTCTGGCACTTCGCGCAAAAATGCGTGCCCCTGCCTCCGACGACAATTTTTGAAATCATCGTTCCGCAATTTTTGCACGGCTCGTCTTTTTTTCCGTACACAAAATGCTGAAGCTGGAACATTCCGATTTCCCCTTGGGAGTTGATATATGAGCGGACAGTGCTGCCGCCCGCGTCAATCGCTTCCTGCAGGGTATTTTTGATTTCAGCGTGAAGTGTTTTGATTGTCTTGTCTGATAATTGATTTGCTTTCGTTTCGGGATGGACACCCGCTCTGAAAAGAGCCTCGTCCACATAAATGTTCCCGAGTCCGACAACCGTTTTTTGATCCAGCAGGGCGGTTTTGACAGCACGGTTTGTTTTAGCAAGCTGTTCTTTTAAATATGCACTCGTAAATTCTTCTGCATCCGGCTCCGGCCCTAACTGAGAAAGCGGAAGCTCGCCCGCTTCCTCTCCCGGTTTAAATAAGTGCATGGTTCCGAACTTTCGCACATCCCTGTAACGAAGCTGAGTTCCGTCCGTCATCGTGAATATGACATGCACGTGTTTATCGTCTGGCTCCTCCGCTTGATGAAGCCCGTATTTCCCTTCCATTCGAAGGTGGGAAACCATGACATAATGATCTAAATGAAACAGTAAAAACTTTCCCCGTCTTCCGATAGACTGTATCGTTTCTCCTGTTAGTTTTCGCGCAAATTCCTCCGGTTCGGCAGGCCGTTTGATGATATTTGGCCATCTGATCTCTACCGATTTAATTGTTTTTCCCTTTACAAGCCCGGTCAGAGTGCGCCGGACGGTTTCAACCTCTGGTAATTCCGGCACATCCATCACTTCCTATCTCTATTTATTTCGCATCGTACCAAGATGGGCCAGATGCAAAGTCCACCTTTAACGGCACATCTAATGCAAGTGCATGCTCCATCACTTCAGGAACAAGCTTTTCAAGAATTTCAATTTCTTCCTGCGGCGCTTCAAAAATCAATTCATCGTGCACTTGAAGCAGCAGCCTTGCCTTCAATTGCTTTTCTTTCAGCTTGGCAGCCATATCAATCATTGCTTTTTTGATAATATCAGCGGCGCTTCCTTGAATCGGTGTATTCATTGCCGTCCGCTCCGCAAAGCTGCGAATATTAAAGTTTCGGCTCGTCAGCTCAGGAATGTAGCGGCGGCGATGCATAAGCGTTGTTACGTAGCCCTTTTGCTTCGCGTCCTGAACTGAATCCTCCATGTACGCTTTTACGCCCTGGAAGCTTTCCAAATAGCGGTCGATAAATGCTCCGGCTTCCTTCCGGGTAATGCCGAGATTCTGTGACAGCCCGTAATCGCTGATGCCGTATACGATGCCAAAGTTGACCGCTTTCGCCTGGCGTCTCATCGCAGATGTCACTTCATCCTCAGCGACATGGAACACATCCATTGCCGTTTTCGTATGAATATCCATATCATTTGTAAAAGCTTCGATGAGATTTTGATCCTTTGAAATATGGGCAAGTACACGCAGCTCGATTTGTGAGTAATCGGCTGCAAAAATGAGCCAGTCTTTTTCAGACGGAACAAAAGCTTGGCGGATTTTACGTCCTTCCTCAAGCCTGATCGGTATGTTTTGCAGGTTCGGATCAGTCGAGCTGAGACGGCCGGTTTGCGTTAAAGCTTGGTTAAAGCGCGTGTGCACCTTATGCGAATCCGGTCTCGTCACCTTTAAAAGCCCTTCAATATATGTCGATTGAAGCTTGCCAATTTGTCTGTACTGCAAAATATAGTCGACAATATCATGTTTGTCTGCCAGCTTTTCAAGCACATCGGCTGACGTTGAATAGCCTGTTTTTGTTTTCTTCACGACAGGCAGGCCGATCTTTTCAAACAAGATGACGCCGAGCTGTTTCGGAGAATTGATATTAAACGGCTCTCCCGCAATCTCATGGATTTTTTCTTCATATTCCTTCAGCTTCGCGCCCAGTTCTTCACCCATCCGCTTTAAACGGTCAACATCGACCTTGACGCCAGTTGATTCCATTTCGCCGAGAATAAGCGCGAGAGGCATTTCGAGCTCTTCAAACAGTTCAAGCTGATCGTTGTTCTCCAGCTCCTGAACGAGCTTTTCCCGGAGGCTTTGAATGGCTAATGCTTTTCTGACAAGGTGCTCAGACAGTACATCTTCTGACGGAACAGCCCGTTTTGCTCCTTTGCCGTAAACTGATTCGTCGCTTTGAACGATATGCAAGCCGTAATCTTTAGCCACACTCGCAACGTCGTCATATGAATTGCCCGGATTGATGATATAAGCCGCAAGAAGCGTATCAAACTCCGCTCCTTTCAGCTCAATGCCCTGCCAGCGCAAAGCGACAACAGCCCGCTTGCTGTCGAAGACCCATTTCTTCTGCTCGTCATTTTCTACCCATTCTTTAAACACCTGAGACTCCACGGCAATGTCTTTCGGAATGAAATAAGATCCCGTTTCATTAACGATCGAAAAACCGAGAATCGGCTCTTCATGATAATTATCGCCGATCTGTTCAACGACAAATGCGGATGGAGAAACCAATATGCCGCTTGTTACGTCTGTGACAGTTTCGACATTAATTTCTTCTAACGACTGATCCTGTTCTGCTTCTTCGCTGTCTTCCCCAAGCCGTTCAAGAAGTGTGTTAAAACCAAGATCTTTAAAGATGGAAATCACCTGTTCAAGATTAAAGCCTTGATATTCCAGGCCGGAAACGGATACCTCAATCGGCGCATCCGTCATAATCGTCGCAAGCTCCTTGCTCATCAATGCCTGATCTTTAAATTCCTCAAGCTTTTCCTTCAGTTTCTTCCCGCTTACCTCGTCAATGGACTCCAGCAGTTTTTCAACGGAATCGAACTGTTTTAAAAGCTTAATCGCTGTCTTCTCTCCTACGCCGGGCACACCTGGAATATTATCTGAGGAATCGCCCATCAAACCCTTCATATCTATGATTTGCTCAGGCGTAAGCCCGTATTTCTCTTTGACGTGCTCCGGTGTGTAAAATTCAACATCGGTAATTCCTTTTCGCGTAATGGCAACCGTCGTTTTGTCTGTTGCCAGCTGAGTTAAATCCTTATCTCCAGAGAATACTTTTACTTCAAATCCGTCTTTTTCAGCCGATTTGGCCAGTGTGCCGATAATATCGTCGGCTTCGTATTGTTCCAATTCGTAGCGGCTGATCTGATAGGCATCCAGCAGCTCGCGGATAAACGGCATTTGTTCGGAGAGCTCAGGCGGGGTTTTCTGTCTGCCGCCTTTATATTCTTTAAATGTGCCGTGACGAAATGTTGTTTTCCCGGCATCAAATGCAACCAGCATGTGTGTCGGTTTTTCATCCTCAAGCATCTTCATCAAAATCATCGCAAAGCCGTATACGGCATTTGTATGAACACCTTTATCATTGCTTAACAGCGGCAATGCAAAAAACGCCCGGTAAGCCAGACTGTTTCCGTCTACAAGCACTAATTTTTTTCGTTCCGTCATTCAATATCCTCCTAAGAAGCCTCAGGCTTCTATTCATCTCTTACATAGTCATTAGCTCCTCTTATTTTAACAAAGTTCAATTTGAAAGGAAAATACGTGAACTGAAGAGAAGACACAAAAAAGGACGGGAACACAAATGGTTCCCGCCGTCAAAATTGGCTCCTTGGATGAAGGGGTTCTACTACATCCTATCAACATAGGTTTAACAGTGCATGAAGATATTGTTAAACCTTTGTAAACATTAGGCGGACGTTTCAGCGGCCCGTTTCAGCGTCACTGTAAAGACAGTTCCCCGTCCCAGCTCGCTTGTGACATCGATTTTCCCTTCATGAGCCTCTATTAAATGCTTTACGATCGCAAGACCTAGGCCTGTTCCGCCCGAATTCCTGCTTCTGTCTTTATCCACGCGGTAAAAACGTTCAAAGATGCGCGGAATTTCTTCTTTCTGAATTCCGATTCCGGAATCCGCAACTTCAATCTGAATGTCTTTTTCTCCGGGCTTTACATTGATAGCTACAGAGCCCCCCTCAGGCGTATAGGTTAGCGCATTATTTACGAGATTAAGAAATACCTGTTTCAGCCTGTACGGGTCTCCCGATACATAGAGCGTGTCTTTCGGGACATTCAGTTGTAAGGAGATGCCTTTCTCATCCGCCTTATGCTTAAGAAGCGTTTCAATCTCACCAAGCATTTTGGCTGGATCAAATGTGTCAATGCTGAGCGTAAAATTTTGCTGCTCAATTTTTGAGAGATCGAGAAGATCCTGAACCAAAGACTGAAGCCTTTCGCTTTCTTTCAGAATAATAGAGAGAAACTCAGAAAGCGCCTCTTTGTCCTCCATCGCCCCGTCCAATAGCGTCTCCGTAAACCCTTTAATAGAGGTAATCGGCGTTTTCAGTTCATGAGAAACGTTAGCCACAAAATCCTTTCTCATCTGCTCTAATTTCTTCGTCTCCGTCATGTCATGGAAAACGAGCACAATTCCTTTCCATTCATCGTCCGGCCCCATAATCGGAACGCCATCCACTTCAAAATAACGCCGCTCAATTTTGATCGGAAGTCTTAACAGCTTGCATTTCTTTGTCTCCGTCATAAAAATGTCTTCGACAAGCTGGATCACTTCTTCATGTTCAAATGCATCATGATAAAGTCGGCGCAGCATCTGATTCGGATTGATATGAAACTGCTTGGCGTAAGACCTGTTCACGAGATTGATAAAGCCTCTTCCGTCAATCATAATCAGCCCGGAGCCAATATTTTCAATGACAGTCAGCAGCCGGTCCCTCTGCATTTCCTGCGTTCTCGTCATTTCCATCAGATCTACAGCAAGGCTGTTCATCGCACGGCCGAGCTTATCAGAGTGCCTGATATAGCCGCCGTACGTCCGGGCATCATAGTTCCCCTTGGACAGTTCTGTTGCTACGTTTGTTGCTGCTTCAATTGACCTTTTATAACGTGAGGTCATACTGGAATAAAAATAAACAATGACGATAAAAGCAGTACAAAGACTGGCCGTCAGCATACCCCACAATTCGCCGTTCAAGCCGGAGCCATGTTCAGGGGCTGAAAGCAGCACATATCCT
This sequence comes from Bacillus sp. G16, assembly GCF_021282335.1. Classification (NCBI taxonomy): domain Bacteria; kingdom Bacillati; phylum Bacillota; class Bacilli; order Caryophanales; family Bacillaceae; genus Bacillus; species Bacillus sp. G16. The sequence goes on from NZ_JAJSOZ010000004.1 coordinate 266,110, forward strand.
GTTTTTTCACCTTCACTTCTAAGCGAAAGTCCGTAATAAAGCTTGTTATCTGCTGTTGAGAGAACACCCTCATGGCCAGAAACAAGCGCCTGCACCTTTTGAGAATCTGCCGCACTCCCGTTTGACCCGTACAGCACCTTGCCGTCTGTATCGATAACGGATGCGTTCACATCAAGCGCACCGCCTGCATCTTGAATGATTTTCTCATTTGCTTGATCATTCAGATTGCCGGCATCAAGAAGTGAGACCATATATTTGGCTTCTTTTTCAATGTGTTCCTCTGCTTTTCTTTGATCAGATGATTCAAAGAGCTGCTGCAAAAACAGCCCGAGGACACTAAACACCAGAATCATACAGACAACAAGTACAGAAAAAAGGCGCACACGGTATTTATTCATTCATTTTTGGCTCCTCCAGTTTATACCCCAATCCCCTAATTGTTTTAATATAGATCGGTTTTTTTGTATTGTTTTCGATTTTGTCGCGGAGATGGCTGATATGCACATCAACAATTCTCGTATCTCCGGCAAAATCATAATTCCAGACAGCGCTCAGCAGCAGATCTCTCGTCAGCACTCTGCCTTTATGTCTGCCCAAATAGAGCAGCAGTTCGAATTCTTTCGGTGTCAGCTCAAGCTGATTTTCTTTAAAATACGCTTCATAATGATCAGGCAGGATTTTCAGATCGCCAATCACGATCTGGCCTTCCATTTCATCGTTCTTCATTTCACTAGAGGGCGCAGCCATTTCGGAACGCCTTAAAATCGCTTTGACTCTTGCATTTACTTCCCTTGGACTGAACGGCTTGGTCATATAATCATCAGCACCAAGCTCAAGCCCTAATACTTTGTCGAATTCCTCATCCTTCGCTGTCAGCATTAAAATGGGAAACATCAATTTTTGCTGTCTCAGCTGCTTGCATACTTCGATTCCGTCCAGTTTTGGAAGCATCACATCAAGCACAATCAAATCAGGCTTCTCTGTTTCCGCTTTTTTGAGTGCTTCTTCCCCGTCTGAGGCGGTAATGACATCATAGCCTGACCGTTCCAAATTGTACTGTAAAAGAGTAACAATAGATTCTTCATCATCCACAACTAAAATTTTCTTGTTCATGCTGTGCCTCCAGTATTATAATTCCCCGACATCCTATTTCTCTATTTTATGTCATCTTAACATGTTTCATGATCTTATTTTAACGAAAGCAGGACATTCCGACAATTCGCCTTTTACATCATTTTTCAAAAAGAAATAAAGGAGCGAATGATAGCGCTTTCATTTATAGTAAAAAGAGAAAGGCTCTATCAAGCAAGCCTTTCTCTCTTTTTATTAAGATAATACTTTCATGACATTTTTGACAGATTCAACTGATTTATTCAGCTGTGCTCTTTCATAGTCTGTCAGTTCAAGTTCAATGATTTGCTCAAGACCGTTGCCGCCTACAATTGTAGGAACACCAAGGTAGATGCCTTCATAGCCGTATTCACCTTCAAGATAAGCAATTGTAGGAAGGACGCGGCGCTGATCTTTCAAGATCGCTTCGACCATTTCTGTCAGAGAAGCAGCAGGCGCATAATACGCGCTTCCGTTTCCAAGAAGATTCACGATTTCGCCTCCGCCTTTTCTTGTACGCTCCACAATTGCGTCAATCCGTTCTTTCGGAATAAGGGTTTCAAGCGGGATACCGCCAGCATAAGAATAACGCACAAGCGGCACCATATCGTCACCGTGTCCGCCAAGAACGAAACCAGTCACGTCTTTTACTGACAGGTTTAATTCCTCTGCCACAAATGTTCTGAATCTTGCCGTATCAAGCACACCGGACTGGCCGATTACTCGCTCTTTAGGGAAGCCTGATTCTTTATACACCGCGTAAGTCATTGCATCAACAGGATTTGTCAGCACCACAATGATAGAGTCAGGAGAATATTTCACGATTTCTCGTGTAACGCTTCTCATAATTTTTTCGTTTGTAGAGACCAGATCATCTCTGCTCATACCAGGTTTTCTTGCGATACCGGCTGTAATGACAACAATGTCAGAACCCGCTGTATCCTCATAGTTGGATGTTCCCGTAATTTTCGCGTCAAAGCCTTGAACAGGGCTTGCTTCAAGCATATCAAGCGCTTTTCCCTTTGTCGGGTTCTCCAATTGCGGAATATCAACAAGAACAACGTCTGCCAGCTCTTTTTGAGCGATTAAAAATGCGGTTGTCGCTCCGGTAAAACCTGCTCCGATAACAGAAACTTTTTTACGAGTATTTCCCATGTCTCTCTTCTCCTTTATGGCTAGTTTTAGGCTGTTTCCTTGCTTAGTCCATGTTTTTAATCAGTTCTTCTCCGAACTCTGAACATTTCACTTCAGTTGCGCCATCCATTAATCTGGCAAAATCGTAAGTTACGACTTTAGAAGCGATTGTTTTTTCCATAGATTTGATAACCAAATCAGCCGCTTCGTTCCATCCTAAATGCTCAAGAAGCAGAACGCCTGAAAGAATAACTGAAGATGGGTTTACTTTATCAAGGCCTGCATATTTAGGAGCCGTTCCGTGCGTCGCCTCGAAAATCGCATGTCCTGTTTCATAGTTGATGTTCGCTCCAGGAGCAATACCGATTCCGCCTACTTGCGCTGCAAGAGCATCAGAAATGTAATCTCCGTTCAGGTTCATTGTCGCAACGACATCAAACTCGTTCGGACGCGTTAAGATCTGCTGAAGGAAAATGTCAGCAATGCTGTCTTTGATAATGATTTTGCCTGCTGCTTCCGCTTCGCTTTGCGCTTTGTTTGCAGCGTCTTTTCCTTGTTCTTCAGCAATGCGGTCATATTGAGCCCATGTGAAGACTTTTTCGCCGTATTCTCTTTCAGCAAGTTCATAGCCCCAGTTTTTGAAGGCACCTTCTGTGAACTTCATGATGTTTCCTTTGTGAACAAGCGTTACAGATTTGCGGCCATGCTCAATCGCATAATCAATTGCAGCTCTGACCAAACGGCTTGTTCCTTCTTCAGAAACAGGCTTAATGCCGATACCTGATGTTTCAGGGAAACGGATTTTGTTGACGTTTAACTCATTTTGCAGGAAGCTGATGAGCTTTTGCACTTCTTCAGAGCCTTTTGCGTACTCGATGCCTGCATAAATATCTTCTGTATTCTCACGGAAGATGACCATATCAGTATCTTCAGGGCGTTTTACCGGTGACGGCACTCCAGTAAAGTATCTTACAGGTCTTAAGCAGACGAATAGGTCAAGCTCTTGTCTGAGCGCTACGTTCAAAGAACGGATACCGCCGCCGACAGGTGTCGTTAACGGCCCTTTAATCGCGATGAAATATTCGCGGATCACATCTAATGTTTCAGCAGGAAGCCACTCACCTGTTTTATTATAAGCCTTTTCTCCGGCATAAACTTCTTTCCATGTAATTTTCTTTTCGCCTTTGTAAGCTTTTTCTACTGCTGCTTCCAAAACCTTCGAAGCCGCGTTCCAAATATCAGGACCGGTTCCGTCTCCTTCGATAAACGGGATAATCGGGTTGTTTGGTACGTTTAATACTCCGTTAGAGACTGTAATTTTTTCACCTTGTGCCACAATAAAAACCTCCCAGTATGTAATTCATATTTAGAAAACATTTTATTTTTCTTATATAGAAAACAAAATGATTTTTCTCAACATTCAATTTAAAGTGTAAACCACTTTTGATGTTCTGAACAAGAGGCTAACCTCATTAACGCAAGCCAGCCTCCAATGGTTCTTTAGGCTCTTTCTTCAATCGGAACAAATGCTTGTTTATCAGGGCCCGTGTAATCTGCGCGCGGACGGATCAGACGGTTGTTGTCATACTGCTCAAGAATATGAGCGAGCCAGCCAGACATTCTGCTTACAGCAAAAATCGGTGTAAACAAATCATGGTCAATGCCGAGGCTGTGATAAACAGAAGCCGAATAGAAATCAACGTTAGGCGGAAGCTTTTTCTCTGATGTGACGATCTCTTCTATGCGAATCGACATCTCATACCATTTGCTTTCGCCTGTCAGGTTGGTCAGGCGCTTGCTCATTTCTTTCAGATGCTTCGCGCGCGGGTCGCCATGCTTATAAACGCGGTGGCCGAATCCCATGATTTTTTCTTTCTTTTCCAGCTTAGCGCGGATGTACGGCTCAGCGTTTTCCACTTCGCCGATTTCTGTCAGCATTTTCATAACGCCTTCATTCGCCCCGCCGTGAAGAGGCCCTTTCAGCGCGCCGATTGCGGCAGTAATGCCTGAATAGATATCAGAAAGTGTCGCGACGCAGACCCTCGCTGTGAACGTTGACGCGTTCAGCTCATGGTCAGCATGTAAAATCAATGCTTTGTTGAAGGCTTCAACCTCAATTGGCGAAGGCTCTTCACCGTTTAATGTGTAGAGAAAATTCTCAGCAATGCCGTAGTCTTCTCTTGGTTCAACAGGCTCAAGGCCTTTGCGGATTCTGGAAAACGCCGCAACCAGACCAGGCACCTTTGCCTGAAGGCGGATCGCCTTTTTGTAATTGGCTTCCGGGTTCATGGTTTCAGCCTCGCTGTCAAGCAGGCCTAGTAATGAAATTGCTGTCCGAAGAGCAGCCATGGGATGAACATTTTCGAGGGAATAAGATTTGAAGTGCTCAATAATTTCTTGCGGAACGGCAGCTTCCTTTGCAAGCTGCTGCTTTAACTCTTCAAGCTCTTTTTTGTTTGGCAGCCTTAAATGCCAAAGCAAGTAGATGATTTCTTCAAAACTTGCATTCTCTGTTAAATCATCGATATCATACCCCACATATGTAAGGGTATCATCAATAATAGAACTAACAGATGATGTTGTTGCTACAACCCCTTCAAGACCGCGTGTCGCTGTCATATATAACATCTCCTTTTCAATAAATTTCCCCTTTAAGAGTGTTGTAAAAACATGAGGCTTACTTAAAAAGCACGATGCAAGTATTTCTCTCCCCCTAAAAGAAAATGCTTACATTTTACTGCCTGCTGGTAATGAAACCCTTTGCTTATGAAAGAACATAACAAATTCTTATAAGCTTATTTAAGTTTAAGCCTATTCTCATTATAAACAATAATCAGACATTTGTTAAATGTTTACCTATAATTTTTTTTTTCATTCTGTGATTTCCCCGAAAAAACGCCTTTATTTGCGGGTTTTTGCATACAAAAAAAAAACGGCTTTAAGCCGCTTTTTTTCATGAAGTGAACAATTTTACGATCTGCATGGCAATATAAGCAATTCCCGCTCCGATCAGCGGACCCACCGCTACTCCGCCAAAAAGTGCGACTGCAAGAATGGTTCCGATCACAAGAGCAGTTGTAATATGCGGGTCATTTTCCAGCAGGGCCAGGCCGTTTTTGGCAATCAGCGCCACTGCGATTCCCGCTCCCAAGGCGATCCATGCGTAGGAAGACCGCATTGCTTCTCCAAGCTGCTTAAATCCGATTTCTCCTGTTGCAATCGGAACAAGAACAGCGATTGTAATAATGGTCACACCCCAGTTGATGCCTTTCGACTGGATGGTTGGAAATAATTTCTGGTCAAGTCCAACGATTTTGATGATCAAAAGGACGGATACAGCAAAGAGCAATGATTGATTTTTTGCGATAAGTGCGATAGCCAAGAGTAATATTAAAAATAAATTCGCTTGTGTAAACACATGCCATCCCTCCTTTAAGATGAATGTATTCATATTCAGCCGGAGCGTGAATACATATAAAAAATAGGACATGCTGACGAGAGGAGGACCGTTTTCGTGAATCAATCTTATATCACTATTTTTTTCAGAACCCTCTTTGTCATGTCAATTACCGCAGGATCGATAGCTGCGGCCTATTATTCGTTTCCGTTAACTTATCCGTTCCTGATCGCCCTTATTCTTTCATCAGCGATTCATCCTGTTGTTGACTATTTGGACAGAGTGACAGGATTCCCCCGAACGATAAACGTTCTGGGCGTGCTTGCTTTTTTTCTGCTCGCAGCCTTCGGCGTGCTCACCATTCTGGTAGCCGAAATCATAACGGGAACAGCGTATCTTGCAAAAACGCTGCCTCCGCATATCAGCACGTTTATCTCATATTGTGAAAAATTGTTTACAACACATATCCAGCCGCTCTATCACGAACTGACCCTTTTGTTTCAAGAATTGGAGACCAACCAGCAGGATTCCATCGTTACCCACATTCAGACACTTGGTGATTCGGCTGCTAAAAATGCCGGGCTGCTGCTGTCCCACATTCTAGAAATGATCCCAAGGTTTTTCGCGCTTCTTCCCAATACAGCGGCGGTTCTGATTTTTTCTCTTCTGGCAACATTTTTTATGACAAAGGATTGGCACAAGCTGAAAGCCATGCTCGTTTCGGTTCTGCCGGATCGGGTTACAGCTAACAGCAAAGCGATCAGCAGCGAATTAAAAAAAGCAATGACCGGTTTTATCAAAGCGCAGGCCGTTCTCGTTTTCATTACGATGGTGATTGTATTTATCGGCCTTTCTCTCTTAAAAATTGAACATGCCGCAACAATTGCTTTTTTAATCGGGCTTGTTGATCTTCTCCCTTATTTGGGTGCTGGCTCGGTATTTGTGCCGTGGATTTTGTATTTATCGATTACAGGCCAGCTGCCCCAGGCCATTGGAATCGGGGTGCTGTACCTCGTCGTTCTTATTCAAAGGCAGCTGACAGAACCCAAAATACTTAGTAAATCAATCGGTATCGATCCGCTGGCAACGCTCATCGCCCTGTTTGCCGGTTTTAAGTTATTCGGGTTTTTAGGACTAATTGCAGGACCGGCTGTTCTCGTCATCATTCAGGCGTTCATTACAACAGGCGCATTAAAGGAAATATGGTCCTATATCACCGTTCAGCAAAAATAAAAAGCAGCCCATGTTGCATGGCTGCCGTTTTTTATTTGATGATGATCCGCTTGTTCTTCGACATTCCTCTCAGCCATTTGAACAGAATCGGCTTACACCAGCTGCGGGTGAACGGGATAAGCAGACAGGCACCGGCCAAATCTGATAAAAAGCCCGGAAGCATCAGCAAAAGACCGCCAATGAAAATGCACAGGCCGTCAGCAATCGCTTCGCCAGGCATTTTGCCATATTGAAGATCACGCTGAACCTTGTAATACACTTCGGTTCCTTGTTTTTTTGCAGCTGCTGCGCCGATAATGCCCGTCAGAATCATTAAAAGGACCGTCGGCAATATGCCGATCAGCTTGCCTGAAAATAGGAATATGCCGATTTCTATTGCCGGAAACACAATAAAAAGCAAAAATAAAAATCTCATATCCAAGCCCCCCACACGTGTAACACGCCTCTGTTCAACATAAAGAGAAAAGGAAGGGAAGCCCCTTCCGTTTTCACCTCTGATTAAAGAACGCTCGCACGTCCTTGATAGACTGCGCCTCTGGAAGCGTCAACTGTAATATCCTGGCCATCTGCCAAAATAGACGTCGCATTTTCCAGACCAACGATAACCGGAATGCCAAGGCTTAATCCGACTACCGCAGCATGGCTTGTCAAGCCGCCTTCTTCTGTAATAAGGGCAGACGCTTTTTCAAGTGATGCAATCATATCACGGTCAGTGCTTTTTGTAACAAGAACCGCACCGTCAGTCATTTTTTGCTCAGCTTCTTTTGCATTTTGTGCAATGACAACCGGACCGTAAGCTGATTTGCGTCCAATGCCTTGGCCTTTAGCGATGATATCGCCGACAGTGTACACTTTCATTAAGTTCGTAGTGCCAGACTCACCGACAGATCCTGCTGTAATGACGATCAGATCGCCGTGTTTTACAATTCCGCTGTTCAATGATTTTTGGACAGCATCCTCAAGCATCTCATCTGTTGAGTTCGCATTTTGACCGCTTTCTGCAAATACGCCTGATACGAGCGCTAGCTTTCTGGAAATAGAGTCATTTACAGTAACCGCAACAATCGGCGCCTGCGGACGGTATTTTGCGATCATACGTGCTGTATGGCCGCTTTCAGTCGGCGTTACGATTGCAGCAGCATTCAGGTTAATCGCCGTATGCGCGACAGATTGTCCAATTGCATCTGTAATCGTCATGCCTACTTGATCTCTGCGTTTAGAAAGAATTTCTTTATAATTTAAAGCTTCTTCAGAACGGGAAGCGATGTTGTGCATTGTTTGAACCGCCTCAACCGGATAGCTTCCGGCAGCTGTTTCACCAGAAAGCATGATTGCATCTGTGCCGTCGAAGATCGCATTTGCAACGTCACTTGCTTCCGCACGAGTCGGACGCGGGTTGCGCTGCATGCTGTCAAGCATTTGTGTCGCTGTAATAACAGGTTTGCCCAGCGCGTTGCATTTTTTGATCAGTTCTTTTTGGACGAGCGGCACTTCTTCGGCTGGAATTTCCACACCTAAGTCTCCGCGTGCAACCATTAAACCGTCAGACACTTCGAGAATAGAATCGATGTTGTCAACGCCCTCTTGGTTTTCGATTTTAGGGATGATTTGAATATCCTGAGCGTTGTGCTCTTCAAGAAGCTCACGGATTTCAAGCACGTCCGTAGAACGGCGTACGAAAGATGCTGCGATAAAATCTACTCCTTGCTCAATACCGAAAACGATGTCTCGCGCATCTTTTTCAGTGATACCAGGAAGGTTAACGCTGACGCCCGGTACGTTAACACCCTTTTTATTTTTGAGTGTTCCGTTGTTTAGTACTTTTGTTTTGATTTCGCGATTAGCGGCATCAACATCAAGCACCTCAAGGCCGATAAGGCCGTCATCTAACAGAATCGTTGACCCTTGTTCAACGTCATCGACTAAACCTTCATATGACACTGAAATTTTATCTGTTGTTCCTACAACCTCGTCCATTGAAATGATAAGCTCTTTGCCTGTTTCAAGCTCAATGCCGCCGTTTTCCATTGTATGTGTGCGGATTTCAGGACCTTTTGTATCAAGCAGGATACCAACGTTTTTGCCAAGCTTTTTGCTTGCTTCGCGGATATTTTTTATTCTTGCACCGTGCTCCTCAAAATCTCCGTGAGAAAAATTCAAACGAGCCACGTTCATTCCTGACTCCATTAATTTCGTAAGCATTTCAATACTTTCACTTGCCGGACCGATGGTACAAACAATTTTAGTTTTTCTCATTTGGTTCACTTCCTTCTGAAATCTTCAGCCTTCAGCTGCACATTAAATAGACAGTTCTTTTGAAAGCTGATACATGTTTTGCTCAACTGTGTGTTTTGTTTCCAGTATTTCTATAATATCATGGTCTACAAGCTTATTGTTTTGTATACCTACACAGCGTCCGCCTTTTCCTTCAAGCAGCAGTTCAACTGCATATGCGCCAAGACGGCTTGCCAGCACGCGGTCAGCAGCGCTCGGAGAACCTCCGCGCTGGATATGGCCCAATACAGATACCCTAGTTTCAAGATTTGTTTCTTCTTCAATGCGTTTCCCGAATTCAACACCGCTGCCTACACCTTCGGCAACAATAATAATACTGTGCTTCTTGCCGCGTTCGTGGCCGCGTTTTAAGCGGGCAATGATTTCGTGCATGTCATAGTCTGCCTCAGGGATCAAGATTGATTCCGCGCCCCCTGCAAGACCGGCCCACAATGCGATATCGCCGGCATGGCGGCCCATTACTTCGATCACATATGTACGTTCATGAGAAGTCGCTGTGTCGCGGATCTTATCAATTGCGTCAATTACTGTATTTAAAGCTGTATCGAAGCCGATTGTAAAATCAGTGCCCGGAATGTCGTTATCAATTGTACCCGGTACACCTACACATGGAAACCCGTGTTCCGTTAATTTTTTGGCACCCATATAGGAACCGTCTCCGCCGATGACAACAAGGCCCTCAATACCGAGCTTCTTCAAGTTTTCTATCCCTTTTTCACGGCCTTCAACCGTTTTGAATTCAGGACATCTTGCCGTATAAAGCTTTGTTCCTCCACGATGTATAATATCGCCTACAGATCCGAGTTCAAGCTTTTCAATCTTTCCGCTGATCAATCCTGCGTATCCGTTGTAAATGCCGTAAACTTCAACGTCATGATAAATCGCTTTTCTGACTACTGCGCGAACTGCTGCGTTCATTCCCGGGGAATCCCCGCCGCTCGTTAATACCCCTATACGTTTCATTCTCCATTCACCTCAGCAACATATATGATTAAACATAACATGATCATTGCCCTAAAAACAATGAAAAGGGATCTCCATCCTCCCTATGAAACCTTACCTATTATACAATTAAATAAATTGTTTTTAAATAAAATTTAAGGAATGTCACAAAAAATAAACGTGAGCCAAAGGCTTCACGTTTATTTAGTTTACCCCGATATATTGATCTTCAATCGAGACTTTGCCAATTGCTTTATATTTTTCATAGCGCTGCTGAACTAATTCTTCTTCGCTCAGCTTCAGCAAAGTTTTTAACGATTGTTTAAGGGTTTCGTCCATATAGCTTGCCTGCAGCTTTACATCGTGGTGCGCTCCGCCTTTTACTTCTTTTATCATATGATCTATAATACCTAATTCTTTTAAATCCGGCGCAGTGATTTTCATTGTTTCTGCTGCTTTCTTAGCAAGACTGGAGTCCTTCCATAAAAGTGCCGCGGCACCTTCCGGAGAAATAACAGAATAAGTAGAGTTTTCCAGCATATGCAAGTGGTTTCCTACACCCAGACCCAGGGCTCCGCCGCTTCCGCCTTCACCGATGACGATGCAGATAACAGGCACTCGGAGACCGGCCATCTCAAACAGGTTTTTGGCAATGGCTTCGCTTTGTCCTCTTTCTTCCGCTGCTCGTCCAGGATATGCTCCTTTCGTATCAATAAAACAGATAATCGGTCTGTTAAATTTGTCAGCCTGTTTCATGAGACGAAGCGCTTTACGGTAGCCTTCAGGATGCGGCATCCCAAAATTACGGACAAGGTTTTCCTTTGTGTCTTTGCCGCGCTGATGCCCGATTACCGTTACAGGAAGGCCATGGAACTTCGCAATGCCGCCGACAATGGCTTCATCGTCTCCGTACGCTCTGTCCCCGTGACATTCAAAAAAGTCGGTAAACAGGTGTTCAATATAATCAAGCGTTGTTGGACGGTCCGGCAGACGCGCGATTTGAACACGGTCCCAAGGCTTCAGATTTTTGTAAATATCATCCTGAAGCTTAGCGAGCCGGTCTTCGAGCCGTTCGATTTCCGCACTCAGATCCATATCGGAATCTTGGGTGAATTTTTTCAGTTCGGCGATTTTGGTTTGCAGTTCAATCACCGGTTTTTCAAATTCTAATCTTGCAGCCACTCAAAGTCACCTCCCGATTGATGCATATCCAGCAGATTTTCTAACGTTTGTTTCATGTCTTCGCGGTGAATAACCGCATCAAGCTGTCCATGTTTTAATAAAAATTCTGCCGTTTGGAAGTCCTCAGGCAATTTTTCACCTATCGTTTGTTCAATAATCCGTCTTCCGGCAAAACCGATCAGCGCGCCAGGCTCAGCGAAATTGTAATCGCCAAGGGATGCAAAGCTGGCTGATACGCCCCCGGTAGTCGGATGCGTCATAACTGAGATAATGAGGCCCTGTTCTTCACTGAACAGTTTTAAGGCAGAGCTTGTCTTAGCCATCTGCATCAAACTTAATATGCCTTCCTGCATTCTCGCGCCGCCAGAAGCCGTAAAAATAATAAACGGAACTTTATCAGCTTTTGCTTTTTCAATCGCAAGCGTGATTTTTTCACCGACGACTGAACCCATGCTTCCCATTCTGAATGAAGAATCCATGACTGCGACAACAGCCGGGTGTCCGCCGATGGTGCCCTTGCCTGTCACAACAGCCTCGTTTAAGGATGTTTTCTCGCGATCTTTTTCAAGCTTTTCAAGATATCCCGGGAAACCGAGCGGGTTTTCCGATAACATTCCTTGATTGAATTCCTCAAAGGATTGTTCATCCATTAAGCTTGCGATACGCTGTTTTGCGTTCATCGGGAAATGATAATCGCAGTTCATGCATACCCGCATATTTTTATCCAACTCTTTAGTGAGCATGATTTTTTTACACTTGGGACATTTTGTCATAATGCCTTCCGGAACATCGTGCTTCGCTTGATCAGACGGTACGGAAGCATACTTTTTCTTTTTAGTGAATATATCCTTTAACAAATGATTACCTCCCTTTTGTGAAGGGTTCTCTTCACCGCATGTCATCAAACAGATAGACTTGCTAATAACTTTACCGAAACTATTGTACTTTTTTTGTCAAACGCTGTCATCCTCAATTCGACAACTTTTTATACAATGACGCGTTCGGAAAGGCTCGGATGAATTCAGATAAAACGTTGAAATAACAGGATTGGCAGCGTATTCAAAAATGACATTAAACTCGGCTGAAATTTTTTTAAGACCAGCCATTAAAAAAATTTCAGCCGCCAGTTTAACTTGAGAACAGCGCGCCGGTCTCCGCCAACACGCTGCCATTTTGGAATGAACTAAAATTATTCACCAATAATCGTAAGTTTTCTCGTTTTTTCAGCAACTTCCTCAGGGTCAACAGTGATTCTTGCGACACCTGTTTCCATCGCCGCTTTTGCCACAGCCTTCGCAACAGCAGGCGCAACACGTTTATCAAACGGTGCAGGGATAACGTAGTCTGCGCTAAGCTCTTCTTCTGAAACCAGTGAAGCAATAGCTTCAACCGCAGCGATTTTCATTTCTTCGTTAATGTGAGTGGCGCGAACGTCAAGCGCTCCTCGGAAAATGCCAGGGAATGCAAGAACATTGTTTACTTGGTTCGGGAAGTCAGAACGGCCCGTTCCGATAACACTTGCGCCAGCTTCACGCGCATCTTCCGGCATAATTTCCGGATTCGGATTTGCCATTGCAAAGATAATCGGATCCTTTGCCATGCTTTGAACCATTTCTTTTGTTAACGCACCTGCTACTGATACGCCGATAAAAACGTCAGCATCAACGATGACATCTTTCAAAGAACCGTCTTTCCGGTCTTGGTTTGTGAATTTCGCCACTTCATTTTTGACATCGTTCATACCGTTCGGGCGCCCTTCATAAATCGCTCCTTTTGAATCGCACATCACGATGTCGCGTACGCCGTAATGGTGAAGAAGCTTGATAATCGCAATACCTGCTGCACCGGCTCCATTTGCCACAACTTTAATGGAAGACATGGATTTTCCAGACAGTTTCAGCGCGTTTACAAGACCTGCTACAGTTACAATGGCAGTACCGTGCTGATCATCATGGAAAACTGGGATGTTTGTTTCTTTTTTGAGGCGTTCTTCAATGATAAAGCAGTTAGGCGCTGCAATATCTTCAAGGTTTACGCCGCCAAATGTCGGTTCAAGCAATTTAACAGTTTCAACAATTTTATCTACATCGTTTGTGCTTAAAGCAATCGGGAACGCGTCTACGCCTGCAAAGCTTTTGAAAAGGACAGCTTTTCCTTCCATAACAGGAAGCGCAGCTTCAGGGCCGATATTTCCAAGGCCGAGCACAGCTGTACCGTCAGTTACAACTGCTACCATGTTCCCCTTCATTGTATAATCATATACTTTGTTAATGTCTTCATGAATATCCTTGCACGGTTCTGCAACACCCGGGGAATACGCAAGGCTTAAATCTTTCGCGTTTCTGACTTCTACTTTCGATTTAGACTCCAGTTTCCCCTGATTGACTTTATGCAGGTGTAATGCTTCTTCTCTTAATGACATTCTCCTAAACACTCCTTATGGATATTTTTGATTCGTATACTGCTGCTTTGATTGCTGCATTCTGCGGAGTTATCTATCTGATTATTTAAACAGGATCACATAATTGCTCCAATTGTATAACAAAAAGTAAATCGTTACCACTGTTTTAAAACGACGTTTTGGTGACCCAACAGCTCTTTTAAGCGATATAACACCTGGTGATCCGCATCGATATGAAACGACTCAGGAAGCTTAATCGTCTGTTTTTGCCTTTCATAATAGAGATAAACGCCTGTTTCCCCTTTATGCTCCAGCAAAATGCGCTTAATTTTTGCCAGGATTTCCTGACTGTGTTGACTGCTTTCTATCTTTATATAAACCGATGGCGCTTTTTCTGCATCCATATTTTCTAACAATTCTGCCCGGGACATAATGAACTGGACCTTGTCCTGTCTTATTTCACATTTGCCCGCTGTGAACAAAAGAGCGCCTTCTCTTAAAACGGGAGAAAGCTGTCTGAATTGTTCTGGGAAGACAACAGCTTCCATTTCGCCGGTTTCATCACTTAGCGTTAAAAACGCCATGTTTTGACCTGTTTTCGTCCGAATCGTTTTGATCTTCGACAGCAGGACTCCGAGAGAAAGCTGCCTTTTGACTGCCTGCTGGGCCTCCAGAATGGATGCTGCTCCGTGCGCAGCCAGCTGTTTACGGAAGGCAGAGAGCGGATGATTTGAAAAATAAATGCCAAGCGTTTCTTTTTCGAACGCAAGCAAATCTACAAGCGGTAGCTCCTCCGTCTCCACATACTTCGGCTTAATCGAAAACGATTCATCTAAAAACAATCCCATTTGGTCATCGTCCGCGGCAAATAGCTCAACATGTTCCAAAGCAACGTCAATAGATGCGAGCAGAGTGGCCCGGTTTTGGCCGAATTCGTCCATCGCACCAGAAAAGATAAGTGCTTCAAGCGTTTTGCGATTTACGCTTTTTGACGGCACGCGAAAGCAGAAATCGAAAAGATCTTCAAATGGTTTCTCTTTTCTTGCTTTATATATATCTTTGACTGCTGAGACGCCTACACTTTTTATCGCGCGGAGGCTGTATCTGACAGATCCGTCTTCAACTATAAACGGAAAACTGCTTTTGTTCACTGACGGAGGAAGGATACGAATCCCGCTCCCCTTTGCTTCGTAAAGATATTGAGATATTTTATCCTCATTGCCAATGACGCTTGTCAGCAATCCGCACATAAAATATAACGGATAATGAGCTTTCAAATACGCAAGCTGGCACCCGATCATGCTGTATGCCACCGCATGGCTTCGGTTAAAGCCGTAGTTTGCGAATTTGACGATTAAATCGTAGACTTCATTTGCAGTGTCTACAGAATACTCCTTTTTTAAGCACCCTTCAACAAAATGGCTTCGCTCTTTGTCCAAGATTTCTTTTTTCTTTTTGCTGACCGCCCGTCTCAGCAGGTCTGCTTCGCCTAAAGAAAACCCTGCCATCCGGGAAGCAATCATCATAATTTGTTCCTGATACACAATGACGCCATATGTATCTTCCAAGATGCTCCTTACATCTTCATGGGGATATTGAACAGGCGCCCGGCCGTGTTTACGGTCGATAAATAACGGAATATTTTCCATCGGACCAGGCCGGTACAGCGCATTGACCGCCACGATATCCTCGAGGCCTGAAGGTTTAAGCCGCTTCAGGACGCTTCTCATCCCCGACGATTCAAGCTGGAAAATCCCTGTCGTATCCCCTTTTGACAGCAAGGAGAACGTTTTGTCATCCTGGTAGGAAATATTTGAAAGATCTATTTTGATGTTTTCTTCTTTTTCGATCATTGAAGTGATGGACTCGATAAGCGTCAGGTTGCGTAAGCCTAAGAAATCCATTTTTAAAAGACCCAAGTCTTCAAGATGGTCCATCGCGTATTGCGTCAAATATATCCCTTCATGCCCTTCCTGAAGCGGAACAACATCCGTTAACGGTTCTTCACTCAGGACAACACCTGCTGCGTGGGTTGAGGTATGCCTTGGCAGCCCTTCTATTTTTCGGGCAATTGTATAGACTTGCTGAAGCAGGCTTGACTCCCGAAGCCTCTTATCCAGCTGCGGCGATTGCTGTCTCGCTTCCTCCAGCGTCATGCCCGGCCTTGAAGGGATGAGTTTTGCAAGCTGATCTGCTTCCTTAGGGCTGACGCCGAATACTCTGCCGACGTCCCGGAGTGCCGCTTTTGCCGCAAGTGTTCCAAAAGTGATAATCTGTGCGACGTGCATTGCACCGTATTTCTGCTGAACATATTGGATGACTTCATCCCTTCTTGTATCCGGAAAGTCAATATCAATATCCGGCATGCTGATCCGTTCGGGGTTTAAAAATCGTTCAAACAGCAGGTGATGTTTAATCGGGTCAACATCTGTAATATACAGCACATAAGCCACAAGAGAGCCTGCCGCAGATCCCCTTCCCGGTCCTGTAACGATTCCTTTTTCATGGGCGTGTTTCATAAAATCCCATACGATCAGAAAGTAATCGCTGAACTTCATCCGCTTGATGACATCAAGCTCATATTGAAGACGGCGAAGATATCGTTCATCAGGCGTGCCAAATCGGCTGCGGAGTCCTGCCATACAGATGTCCGTTAAATAATCATCAGCGGACGTTCCGTCTGGAGTCGGGAAAGATGGGAGTCGGGTCTGTCCGAGGCTGACGTCAACCCGGCATTGTTCCGCGATCTCAACAGAAGCTTGCAGTGCTTCGGGATGCTCTCGATAAATGTTTTGCATTTCTTCGAGTGGCTTCAAATCGAGATCAGGCAGATCTCCGGCTGGTTCATCCGTCAGTTTCTCCCCTGCTTTAATCGCTTTCAGACAGCGGTAGGCAGCCTTATCTTCTTTCCTTATGTAATGCACATCGCCAGTCGCTGTAACAGGGATACCCGTTTCTTCAGACAGCCGCAGTATCTGGTCAGACAAGGTTTTATTCCCTTTAAAAGGCTGATAGGAGAAATAGAAAGCTCCCTTTCCGAATATGGATTGAAATTCAAGCGCGGCTTGAGCGGCCTGTTCAAACAGCCCTCCTTCAAGAAGCATTTCAATATATCCTTTTTCGCCGGGCGTCATCGCGATAATGCCTTCACGATAACTGTTAAGCCATTTCGGCTTTAGCCCGCCTTTTGATTTCGATTGCAGGACGCTGCTGATTTTCAGCAGGTTTTGATAGCCTGTATTTGATTTGGCCAGCAGGACGAGCGGATAGGCTTCAAGCTCGTTATCATCAGTAAAAACAGAGGCCGTCAAACCGATTATCGGGTTGATTCCCCTCGCCTTGCATGCTTTATAAAATTGAATAGCTCCGTACATGACATGATCATCTGTCAGCGCCAAAGACGCATATCCGAGCCTGTCAGCTTCTTTGACGAGCTCTTCCACGGACGCGGCGCTGTTTAGCAGGCTGTACCCGCTATGCACTTGCAGGTGAACAAAAGACATGCTATCACCTCTTTCTCCATTACGATCCATTTCTTTCTTCATTATAAGGCGGGTTTTCAAAAGAAACAAATGTTCTTTTTTGACTCATCATCATACTTGTCCTGAAAGCTCAATATGATATAAAAGGTGAGGTGATAAAGATGGATCAGGAAGCAGGATTTATGGTGAATTTTATCAATAGCTACTTCATTGCGTTAGGGGTGCTGATCGGGGGCGCACTCATCGGAGGACTCGGAGCATATTTGGCAGGCGAAGCCCCGCTTACGGCCATTACAAAGCTTGCAAACCGGTTAAAAATATGGGCGCTTGTCGCAGCTATCGGGGGCACCTTTGATGCGGTATACAGCTTTGAACGGGGCATTCTTGAAGGCAATACGAGAGATATCTTTAAACAGCTTCTTTTGATTATCTCGGCCATGGGCGGCGCGCAAAGCGGCTGGCTTATTATTTCATGGCTGACCCAGGAGCATCTTTCTTCATGAGGGTCCCACAGCATTACAAAAAACCGGGGTGGCAGCGTTTTTTCGCGGGCATGATGTGCGGAGCCGTAATCAGCTGGTTCTTTTTCCTGTTTACTTACGGAACATTCCAAGAGGAGCAGGTCAGCCTCATCGAAAAACAAAAAGAGCACGTAAAAGATTTAAACAATCAAATTTCGATCTATCAGGAAGACCTCCATAAACTGAATGAAGACAATAAAAGAAAACTGTTGATCCAAAGCGTCAGCGTCAAATTAGTGAATGGGGAAAAATATAAAATATCGCAGCCGGAAGAAACAAAATTCGAGGAGCATGTAAAGGATAATATTTCAGAGGTAATTACAAAAGACATAGAGAGCGTCTATCAAACAAAGGATCTTTTGAAACGGACAATCGAAAATAAAGTCTATATGATTAATGAAAAAAAATACGAGGCAACCGTCAAGGAATTAATTATTTATACAAGACTGACAGTAGAACTTGAAATATCATTCGCCGCGTAATTATGGATTTTTTTCAAATTCTCCAAACTTCTGTCGCTTTTTCCCATTCTTTTTTATAAACTATATGTGAGAGGCTTAATGGCGAAAGGAAGGAGGAAGGGAAATGGAGGTTTACAGTGACCGTCAGTTAGCAAAAGATCAAGCAGCCCGGCTCAGACAAGGTTTTTCTGCATATGCCGAAACACACTCACTCGCTTCCCTCATCAAAAAAGAACTTCAATCTCACAATCTCCAAGTCTACGAGGACCTTACTGATTTCGGCTGCTGGTTCATCCCCGTCACAGATGAACACTAAGAGAGAGGGTTTCCCCTCTACTTGTGTTCTTTACATAATGTTTCCAGATCAGCCAAAATCCGATCAGCTTCATCCCAGCTGTAAATAGAGGCGCCTGAAGCAAACGGATGCCCTCCGCCGTTATATTTCCGGGCAAGTCCGTTAATGACAGGGCCCTTAGAACGGAATCTCACTCTGATTTGATCATCTTCTTCTACGAAAAACACCCAAGCGCGAATACCTGAGATATTTCCAAGCGTACCGACAAGCTGCGACGCTTCAGAAGCCGTTGTGCCGAACTTTTCAAGCGTATCCTTTTTGATGAAAACAGAAGCGGCGCCGTTTTCGGACAATGACACATTTTGAAAGATAAAGCCGTTAAGCTTCACCACATTCAGTTTTGTTTCATACAATTGATTAAACAACTCTGAGGAAGAGAATGGATACTGAATGAGCTCGCCTGCATATTTTAATGTTTTTTCCGTTGTATTCGGAAATAAGAAGCGTCCGGTATCTCCGACAATGCCGGCATAGATCAGCTCTGCCGCTTTCGTATTCAGCTTCCAGCCGTGCTCTTTTCCTTCTAAATACAGCTCGTAAATCATTTCACTTACTGAGCTTGCGCTTGTATCGACCCAGAGAAGGTCACCGTATGGATCTTCGTTCGGATGATGGTCGATTTTCATCAGTTTGGCGCCTGAAGGATAACGCTGATCATCGATTCTTTCCTGATTTGCCGTATCGCAGACAATGACAAGTGCGCCTTCATATGTTTCATTGTCCACCTCATCGAGGGAATATAAGAAAGAGAGGGACGGTTCAGGCGTGCCGACCGCAAAAATATTTTTTTCAGGGTACGTTTCCCGCAGGATTTCCGTAAGTCCGCACTGTGATCCGTAGGCATCCGGATCAGGACGCACATGTCTATGTAAGATAATCGTGTCATATAATGATATGGTTCTGATCAGTTCTGTTTTCATTTGATACTCCTTTATTGTTTTTATTCATTAAATCACATTCTCTGCCGACGGAAAAGAAAAATAACGTCAAAACCAAGCCCGTTTTTGTATAGAATGGGTTTGTAAACTTTTACGATGGAGGATTTCATTTATGCTGGTTCTTGTTTTTTTGATTGGGCTTTCAGCCTGCTTTTATGTGTTCTATAAAGTAAAAGGCGTACGGTCAAAGCAATCTTTGGAAAAAGAAATCTGTTCAGCAAAATCAAGCATGGCCTTAGGGTCACTGGTCCTGTTCTACGGGCTTAACCAAATGATATTATTCCATTCAGTATTAACGTTAGTAATCGGCGGTATCTTTATCGTCATAGGAGCAGGAAGCGCTTGGGCAGGTTATAAAGCCTACAGGCATTACTATCCCCTTCACGCCAAAGAAGCTGAAAGAGATCACGCGTAAGGGGCGCCTGAACGTCCCTTAGCTTCTTTCCATCAGCTGAACCATCAGCATCGCTTTCGACACGATATGGCCTTGGCTGTGCACTTCAACTTCCATTTTTCCGAACTTTCTGCCGGCCTCCAAAATGCGCGGTTTGACTTCGATAACCGATTCCATCTGCACAGGCTTCAAAAAGAAAATGGTGATGCTTTCTATTACAAGTTCGCCGCGTTTTTTCGAGCGCAAAAACCGGTTTGCCGCTTGCGTCAAAATGGTTGTAAACACACCATAAGAAATGGTTCCGAGCTGATTTGTCATCTGCGGCGTGACTTCATACTCGTAAACCGTTTGATCCTCTTTATCATTATCCTCATCTTTAAATCCCCTTGAAACGATATCATCAAGCTTCTCCCCGACCTGGGGCTGCTTTTGAATCATTTGAAGGGCTTTTAACACGTCTTGGCGGCTGATCATGCCGATCAGTTTTTGGTGGCCGTCAGTGACGGGAAGCACTTCGATCCCTTCCCATACCATCGTTTGCGCCGCTGAGGCGACAGATGTTTTCCCAATAACCGTAACGGGATTTTTGGTCATGACCTTTTCGATGGGTGCGTTTCGGTCATGGCCGGCAATATCTTTTGATGTCAGGATGCCGTGGATTTTCATCTGATCGTCGACAACAGGGAACCGGCCGTGTCCCGTTTCAAAATTTTTCTCATACCACTTTTCAAGTTTATCCTTAGGCGAAAGATATACCGTACGGTCAGCAGGCGTTAGGATGTCCTCCACCAGGACAATTTCTTTTTTGATCAGCTGGTCATAAATCGCCCGGTTAATCATTGCGGCGACTGTAAACGTGTCATAGCTCGTGGATAAAATCGGCAGCTCAAGCTCATCTGCCAGCTGCACAATGCTGTCATCCGTGTTGAAGCCCCCGGTCACCAATACAGCCGCGCCCGCCTCAAGCGCCTGTCTGTGTGCGTTGATTCTGTTTCCGACAATCAAAAGATTCCCCGCTGCGGTGTAACGCATCATTGCGTCCAGCTCCATCGCGCCGATGACGAATTTATTCAATGTCTTATGGAGTCCGGCCCGGCCTCCGAGCACTTGTCCGTCTATGACATTTACAACCTCTGCATAGGTAAGCTTTTCAATATTCTCTTTTTTCTTTTGCTCAATCCTGATTGTGCCCACACGTTCAATTGTGCTGACAAACCCTTTATTCTCTGCTTCCTTGATCGCTCTGTACGCGGTCCCTTCACTTACTTTCATTTCCTTTGCAATTCTTCGCACAGAAATTTTTTCACCGACAGGCAGTGAATCAATATACGTTAATATTTGTTCATGCTTCGTTGCCAAGCCTTTCACCTCTAAGGACAGTCTTCTGCTTTTATTATAAGGGCTCGGAGGATTTGTACGCAATGAGGCTGGAAAATAAAAAAAGAAGCCTGCCCGGCTTCTTACAGCGTTGGTTTCGTTCCAGTCAAGCGCAAGGACCTCGTGATTCCTTTTACATTATAAGGCGGAAAATCTTTATTTTTCTTTTAAATGGACATCAACCGCTGTCTTAACCCTATTTCGATTCCCTATTTTAGATAAAACGAATAAAACAGCAAACAGCCATATTGCTCCTATCACCGTATAGATCAATGGATAAACAGCTGTGTTTTCGATCCATTCATTTATCAATGTTCTGGCGTTTACTAGAATAATAAATCCTCCTACAAGCACACCCATCAATTGCGGATGAAATTTTTGCACCAGCCATGCTGCGATAGGAGCAGCGATGATTCCGCCCGCCATTAACGAGCCGACCCATAACCAATTGACATCCTCCCATCCTAATGAAATAAGAAAACCGGCAGTTGCAGATACTGCGATGGCAAATTCACTTGTATCTACAGTCCCTACGACTTTCCTCGGGCTTAAGCCTTTACGGGATAATAGAATCGGAGTGGTGACGGGGCCCCAGCCGCCCCCGCCTGTGGCATCTGCAAAACCGGCGATCACTCCTAATGGGATGGATTGTTTTCGGCTTAACGGCACATGTTTTTTCTCAAGAGCAGGCTTGTATTGAAATAAAAATCTGATCAATACATATCCGCCCAGCAGGAGCAAAAACAAAGAAATATAGGGTTTCGCCACATCTCCAGGTAAACGGCTGAGAAATGCCGCGCCTAAAAAAGCGCCTATTGAACCAGGAATGACAAGCTGATAAACGGTTTGTTTGTCAACATTGCCAAATTTAATATGCGACACTCCCGATGCGGCAGTCGTTACGACTTCCGCTAAATGGACAGAAGCCGAAGCCACAGCAGGTGTGATGCTGAAAGCCAATAGCAAGGAAGTTGAGGTAACCCCATAAGCCATACCTAACGAACCGTCTATTAATTGCGATAACAAGCCTATAAATGCAAAAACGATTAATTTCTTCATCAGAACACCCCATCTATCTCAATCAGATATTTTTGACTCTTCATTCCTGCATGGATGAATCTAATAATCTCTTAGCACTTTCATATAAAAAATAAGAGGCTTTTATAATGGCAGTTTCATCAATTGTAAATGCCGGGTGATGCCAATCATGATCGCCGCCTGTTCCAAAAAACGCAAATGATCCGGGAATATGCTCCAGATAGTAAGCAAAATCTTCTCCGGCAGTTGACGGGTCGGGATCAATGACCTGAAGTCTTGCTTTATGTGCAGCGTCTCGCACCAGCTCAGTTATTGCCTCATCATTACAAAGCGGCGGCGGTCCGGATTGCCACTTCACATTTGCCTTTAACGAGAAAGCAGAAGAAATCTGCTCTGCGACAGCCAAAAAACGCTGCTTCACTTGATTACGAACCTCCGGATCAAATGTACGAACAGTGCCCTCGATTGCAACAGTATCCGGGATGACATTCCATGTACTGCCGCCGTTGATTTTCCCCACGGTGACAATCGCGTTTTTTAGCGGGTTTATATTTCTGCTTACAATCGTTTGCAGGGAGACGATAAGCTGAGAGGCGCCGACAATGGGATCAAAACCTTTATGCGGCAATGCTGCATGAGCGCCTTTTCCTTGTATCTCTACTTTAAATCGGTCAACAGCAGCCATAAGCGGCCCTGTTTTTAGCCCTATCGTCCCCACTGGTATATCCGGTTTATTGTGAAGGCCAATCACTGCATCAATACCATCCAACTGGCCGTCCTCTATCACTTTTGCAGCGCCGGCGCCTGATTCCTCTGCCGGCTGAAATAATAAACGAATCTTTCCTTTTAGGCTGTCTCGATTTTCCTTTAATAAAAAGGCCGCACCAAGAAGCGCTGCCGTATGAAAATCATGACCGC
Organism: Bacillus sp. G16; assembly: GCF_021282335.1. Classification (NCBI taxonomy): domain Bacteria; kingdom Bacillati; phylum Bacillota; class Bacilli; order Caryophanales; family Bacillaceae; genus Bacillus; species Bacillus sp. G16. The sequence goes on from NZ_JAJSOZ010000004.1 coordinate 289,288, forward strand.
ACGCATGCATGATTCCTTTATGTTTAGACGCATAAGGCAATCCTGTTTTTTCTTCGATTGGCAAGGCGTCAATATCAGCCCTCAAAGCAATTGACGGGCCTTCTGATTCCCCTGCTATGTCTGCGAATACACCTGTTTTCAGTGAAGTTGGACGAATTTGTATCCCCTTTTCTGCAAGGCATGTTTTTATAAAATCAGTTGTTTTAAACTCTTCTTTCGACAGTTCAGGATATTGGTACAGGTGCCGGCGAATGCCGATGAGCTGTTTTTCCAGCGTTGAGAGATTCACGGGATTATGCCCCTCTTTCAACTTGAGCATGTCATTTTCATTTTCTGCCCGAAATGGATATGTGCCTTCTATATTTCTCCAATAATCCAAGGACATGTTTCCCGCTCCTTTCCCTATCCCAATATATTTTCTTCAGTTTCTTCAATATAAGCAGCAACAAAGCGGCTCAACTTGTCAGCAAGACCGCCCGCCCCAAATTTTATATACTTACTGGAAACTTTTTGATCGCCTTCTTTCAAATAGCTTAAAAAAGATAAAATATAGATACGCCTGTAAGCAACTTGTGTAATTCCGTACTCAAAAAACCAATTGTCTATGACATTGTAAACGCCTCGGTTGATGCCATATAGATTGTTACATTTCTTGTAAAAGCAGAGATCCGGAAGATTCAATTCCTGATGGAAAAGCAGGTTTTCTTTTTTGTTTTGTGTTGTAATCCCAATCAGTTCAAAGCGTTTTGCCGCGCATGAAATATCTTTTTTGATTTGCTTTTTTAAAGACTCCAAAGAATCAAACCTTCTTTCTTCTCTAATTTTAAAGAGAATACTGCATTCAACCATTTCTCCGTAGATGTCTTTATGAAAGTCAAACAAAAAAATCTCCAATGTCTTTTTAAGGTGAGAGCCGACCGTCGGTTTCACGCCGATATTCATAACCCCTAAATGAAATTGATGATTGACTGCCGCCAGAACCCCATAAACCCCATCATGCAGCCCATTCAGTTTCGCATCTACATTTGCCGTGGGGAATCCCAGCTTTCTGCCTAATTGTTTTCCTTTCACAACCGTACCCGCAATGATTGTCAAAAAAGTCATCCTCCTCTCTCAGCTTCCGCTTCTGATCAAACGGCACCTAATTTGATGAATGTAACACGGACTGATGCAGGGGAGTGCCGAGACCGAGATTTTCCCGCAATGTCCCGCCGCGATAATCTTGACGATAAAGCCCTCTTTCTTGAAGAATCGGAATTACCTTTTCTACAAAAGCATCAAGTGTTCCCGGTATATCCGACCCGATGATAAACCCATCAGCCGCCTCAGCGTTGAACCAGGCCTCAATTAAGGATGCGACATGCTTTGGTGTGCCGATGAATAGAGGCCGCGGAAAAGCCATTTCCTGTGCTACCTCCCGCAATGTCAGATTTCTGGCTTTTGCTTCTCTCTTAATCCGGTCCGTTGTGCTTTGAAACGCATTCTTTCCGACATCGCCAATATCGGGGAACGGTTCATCCAGCGGGTAAACACTCAGATCATAATCATCAAAAAAACGGGCCAAATAGGTAACAGCATTTTCAATCGGAATCAACTCTGCAAATTCACGATACTTCTTTTCTGCCTCTTCTTCCGTATCTGCCACAATCGGACTGATTCCCGGAAAAATCCGCACACTGGAAGGATCACGCCCTTCTGCAGCAGCGCGCCTTTTCACATCCGCATAAAACGCTTTTGTCTCTTCTAATGAATTGGAATGGGTAAAAATCGCATCTGCATTTTTGGCGGCAAACTGACGGCCTGTTTCTGATGAACCCGCTTGAAACACTACAGGCTCCCCCTGTTTAGAACGCCCGATATTCAAGGGCCCCTCTACTTGAAAATACTTTCCTTTGTGATTCAGGCGATGAAGCTTCGCCGGATCAAAAAATCGCCCTGTTTTTTTATTGTGTGTAAATGCATCATGCTCCCAGGAATTCCACAGCCCGCGCACAACATCCAAATGCTCCTGTGCAATCTCGTAACGCTCGGTGTGTTCTGGCAGGCTGGTCTTACTATGGTTGCGTGCCGCTCCTTCCTGCGGAGAAGTAACCAGATTCCATCCGGCCCTGCCCCCGCTGATATGGTCCAGCGACATCAATTGTCTGGAGATGGTGAATGGCTCAGTAAAAGATGTAGAGAACGTTCCTACTAAACCAATATTTTTCGTGACCGATGCAAGCGCCGATAATATGGTGATGGGCTCAAATCGGTTTAAAAAATGGGGAATTGATTTTTCAGAAATAAATAAGCCATCTGCAATGAAAATAAAACTGAACAAGCCTTTTTCGGCTGTTTGCGCCTTTTGCCTGTAGAATTCAATATTCGTACTCGCCGAGGGATCGATATCGGGATGACGCCAGCCGTCGGTTGTTCCCCCGACACCGTGAATCATGGCTCCAAACTGAATAAAATCAGATCGTGTCATCTTCTTGCCTCCTTTATCTGTGCATAATTGGCAAGTGCAAGCTCAAGGTGTTCAATGCCGATTTCAGTTACCCCTTGATAATGATTGCCGTTACCGATTTCGACCACAGGCACATGGCGTATCCCATATTTCGCCTGTAAAATATCCCGCAGCTCTTCTTTCTCCGAAACATCGATATTTTGGAATGATAATCCTTTTTCATTCAAATAATTCTTGACTTCCCCGCAATATGAACAGCCTTTTTTACTCCAAACCACAATGTTCACAACATCACTCATGCTTCCGTCCCCCTTAACGTTTTGCAGTTAAAACCGCATCGCTCAGCAGCTGATAAGACAGCTGTTTTTCGCCAGCATTTTTGATCGGTGTAAAAATAACAAAATCATTGATGTCGTATGTGTCTGATAAACGGTTTAATTCTTCTGCCGCTTCTTCCTTCGTTCCGGCAATCACCCCGGTTTTTTGCACGAGGATCTCATACGGCTGGCTGACGTTTTCTAGATAGGCTTCAGCATGTTCACGGGTGCCGACGTTGACCCTCCGCCCGTCTTGTAAAACCACTTTTATCGATTCACGCGACACAATATGTTTTTCAGCTTCTTCTTTTGTATGTGCCGCAAAAACAGCGGGAGCAAGATGAAATTCGGCCTCAGAGCCTGGCGGCAGATGTGCGTCAAAGGCTCGGCGTGCTTCTTTCAGCGCTTCCTCTTCACCGTTAATAAAGTAAGCAAAGACGAAAGAGATTCCCATTTTTGCAGCTGAAATGGCACTCTCTGCGCTTCCTCCCAGCAGATAAATTCCAGGCTGCTGTTCAACCCGCGGAGCAGGACGCAATGCCGCATAGCGGTGGCTATCAGGAAAATCATCCCGAATGAAATGAGTAAGCTCCTCCAGCTTTTCATCAAACTGGCGCGCCGGTTTTTCATATTCATCCTGCAGCGCGTCTGTGGACAGCTGAAACCCGCCGGGCGCTTTGCCCACTCCGAGATCTATACGGCCGGGAGCTAACGCCGACAGAAGATGGAACTGCTCCGCCACTTTGTAAGGGCTGTAATGCTGCAGCATCATCCCGCCTGATGCTAACCGAATTTTCTTTGTGCTTGCGGCAAGATAGCCTAAAAGAACCTCAGGCGCAGAGCCTGCGATTTCATCATTGTTGTGATGTTCAGCCACCCAAAAACGATGATACCCACACTCTTCAGCCATCTGTGCCAAGTTCACTGTATGCTGTAATGTATCGGCTGCTGTCTCCCCTTCACCAATCAAGCTTTGATCTAAAATACTTAAGCGGATCATATTACCGGCTCCTTTATGTGTTCTTTTGGTTCAAATAAATATTCCGGCGAAACGCGGCGGAGAAACTGTCTCGTTCTTTCTTTTTTGGTATGGCGGAAGACTTCTTCCGGAGTTCCTTGTTCAACAATGACTCCATCATCCATAAAAACAACTTGATCAGAGACCCTTCTTGCAAACTCCATTTCATGTGTAACAACAATCATGGTGGCTCCGGTTTTCACGATATCCAGCATCACTTCAAGGACTTCACCGACCAGCTCCGGGTCAAGCGCAGCCGTCGGCTCATCGAACAGCAGCACATCCGGATGAATGGCAAGTGCCCTCGCTATCCCGACCCTCTGTTTTTGTCCACCCGATAATTGACTCGGATAAGCGTTCAATTTGTCTTGAAGCCCGACCTTTCTCAGTTCATTTTCAGCTATGGCATACGCGTCTTGTTTTCTCATTTTCCGTGCGATCGTCAAGCCCTCCATGACATTTTCAATCACCGTTTTGTGAGCAAACAGATGATATTGCTGAAATACCATTGCCGTCTGTTTTCTCAGCCAGTGAATGTCTTTTTTGGACGGATAGCTGCAATTAATCACTTTGTCGTGTAAAGAAATGACCCCTTCGTCCGGCCGTTCTAATAAATTCAGGCAGCGTAAAAAGGTGGTTTTCCCTGAACCGCTAGGACCTATAATGGTTACAACTTCTCCCTTGCGTACAGTGAGATTTATCCCTTTTAATACATGGTGAATGCCAAACTGTTTATGGATATTTTTAACCTCAATCATAAAGCGCCTCCTTGAAATCTGGCTGCCTTTCTCTCTAATACTCCATTTGCGGTTTCCAAGATTAGAGTCAGCGCCCAATAGATAATCGCCGCTCCGATAAAAGCTTCTAAAAATGCATAATTATCAGAAGCAACGATAGTCGCCGTCCCTGTTATCTCAGGAACAGCCACTATAGCCGCGATAGAGGTTGTATGCAAAAAGCCGATGCCCAAATTTGTGAAGTTCGGGATTGAAACCATCAGCGCCTGCGGCAATATCACACGGCGAAAGGTTTGGCTATGTGTCAGACCGATTGAATAAGCTGCTTCGACCTGTCCGGTATCCATCGCCAGAATGCCCGACCGGATGATTTCTGTCAGATAAGCTCCGGCAGTTAAAGACAAAGCCATGATGACAAACACGGCGACCGGTATCTGATTGGCGGACCAGCCAAGATGAAAAAAACTGCTGACTTGATCTACAATCGGCGGTATCCCTAAATAAATCAGCATAATGTGAAGGATTGCAGGTGTACTTCGAAAAAATGACACATAAAACCTTGAGCAAGCCATCAAACCTTTAATCCTGAAAATTCTAATAATTATATTTCCAAGAGCCACGAGAAATCCAAACACGATCGGCAAAACAGCCATTATCAATGTCAGCGGAATGGTCTTTATCATTTCTTTCATGGCGGAAGCGATAAATGGAAAGTCAAATTGCAATCTTCTCCCTCCTCATCCCAAGAAATATGTCAATGTATGTTCATGTCAAAAACGGTAACAAGCCTTGTTTGATTCTTCTTGATTCGGTTTTCGGCCAATCTAAAGAACCATTCGAATAAAACCGCAACGGCATAATAAACAATCGATAGCGCAATGTAAACTTCAAGAGAATGATTGCTTGAGGTGATCAGGGTTTGGCCTCTTCCGGACATATCCATGACACCTATTGAAAAAGCAAGAGACGTATCTTTTAAAGAACTGATCACCATGTTTCCCATATTCGGAAAAGCCTGCACAAGTGCCTGGGGCAGAACGATGCGCCTGAAGGCCTGCCTTCCGCTCAGGCCAATGCTGTACGCCGCTTCCGTTTGGCCTTTATCTACACTCCCCACGCCCGCTCGAATGATTTCAGCGGCTGCCGCTGCATTGCTTAACGCATAAGTTGCGACAGCAGCATAAAACGGGTCCATTTTTGATGTATCAATCCCGATTAGCCCCGTCAGCGCCGGGATTCCATAAAACACGATGAAAAGCTGCACCATAATGGGCGTTCCCCTGAAAAATGAGATATACACTTTTGCCAATTGATTTACAATAGGAGTGTTGTAAATGCGGGGTAGCGCCAGAAAAAGCCCCAATACAAATCCGAAAAGCAATGACAGTGTTAAAATGTATAATGTAACCGGCAAATAACCGGTTAACGTCGGCACAAAATCTGCAATCATGTTGATATCAAAGGCTTTTTCCATCACTGCTCCCTCTCTTTTTACTTAATACTGCTCCTTGGAATAATCGTCTCCAAGCCATTTCAAACTGAGTTTTTTCAGCGTTCCGTCATCAATGATTTCCTGTAAGGCTTTATCAATATCGTCACTTAACGTTTGTTCATTTTTGTTAAACATAAAATACACTTTGGCATTCGAAAGCACATCACCGACGGTTTTTTCTTTAATAGCGCTCGTTTTGTTTTGAAAATCTACTGCAAAAGGCGTTGAAATGGTCGCGTCCGCACGCCCTGATTTCAGCTGATTCGCGGTCTCATTCGCGCCTTGCCCCTCATAGGCAATCTTAAATGGGCGTCCATTTTCCTCATTCCATTCCTTCAGTACAAGCGCTCCGTTGGAGGTTGCGCTCGTAATCACCCGTTTTCCTTTTAAATCTTCAATCCCTTGAATCGTATTGTTATCTTGCAGCACGGTAATTTTTAAAGGAAAATGATTGTAGGCTACCTTGTTAAACAGAAATTTTTTCTCACGCTCTTTGCTTTTCTCCATTTGGTGTGCCACGATATCGACTTTATGCTGTCCGAGGCTGACAAGCAGGTTGGAAAATTCCATCGTTTTAAACGTGAATTTATAATTTGGCAGGCGTTTATCAAGCTCTTTGATCAGTTCGACATCATAACCGGTTAAATCGCCTTTTTCATCGATAAAGCAAATATTCGGAAATTGAGTTCCGGTTCCGACCGTGATTGTCTTTATCTTCTTTTGCTCAGCTCCCGTCGTTTGATTGTCTGTGCCGCAAGCCGACAGAACCGTAATAAGTGAAAATAATATTGTTATAAATGCTGCTTTTGTTCTCATCTCATCGCCCCATTTATTTTTCAAAACTTGATTTTGAATAATCTGCACCGAGCCATTTCCGGCTTAGTTTTTTTAACGTTCCGTTTTTCTCCAGCTTTTTAATCGCTTGATCCGTGGCATCCGCCAAGGTTTGGCTGCCTTTATTGAACATAAAGTACACCTCGGTATCTAATAACACGTCACCGACTGTCTTTTGGCGGAAGGCGTGCGTTTTATTCTGAAAATCAACGGCAAACGGTGTTGATATCGTTGCGTCGGCGCGCCCGGTTTCAATTTGATTGGCGGTGTCATTGCTTCCCTGTCCTGCGTATTTCAAATGAATCGGGCTGCCGTGCGTTTTGTTGTACTTCGTTATATAATCGGCCGCATTTGACGTGGCACCGACAATGACTGTTTTTCCGTGTAAGTCTTTTAATGTATGAATCTTGTTATTATCCTCTCTCACCGTGATGTACATCGGCGAGTAGTTATACGGCACTTTATGATATAAAAAACGCTTTTCTCGTTCTTTATTTTTGGCCATGTTGTGCGCGATCACATCAATTTTTTTATTTCCGAGGCTCGTCAGCAGATTTGAGAAATCCATCGTTTTAAATTCAAATGTATATTGCGGTAATTCCTTATCGATGGCTTTCATCACTTCAATGTCATACCCGGTCAAATCGCCTTTTTCATTTAAAAACGCAATATTCGGAAAATCTGTTCCAGTACCGACTATGACTGTTTGAACCTGACGATCTGTTTTATTATTTGTTTCCGAGCCGCACCCGCCAAGTAACGCAACCACCGACAGCAGCAAAACCAATCCCATTCGCTTATTCATAGGCTGCCTCACATTATGCCCAGCTTGGCGCACCTAAAAGCGCCGGGTTAAATCGTTCCGGAATCAAAACTTTATGCATCATCACACCTATGTCCCCGTCTTTTTCCTGCTCAAAGTACACTTCATACCCTCTCCTTCTGTACATGTCGGCAAGCCAAGGATGCTTGCGCGCCGAAGTGCCTAGCGTCAGCGCAGGCGCCTTCAGCATATCTCGAAGCACTTTTTCTTCTACGTACGTCAGCAGCTCGCTTCCGGCGCCCTGCCCTTTATATTCCGGAAGCGTCGCAAACCACCAAACAAACGGATATTTTGAAGGAGGGGTCTCACTCTCCCATGGAAACCTGATGGTAATTGTTGAAATTAGCTTCCCATCCCGCTCCAGCACGACCGCTGAATGATTTTCGATATTCTCTGACACCATATGGATGTCAGCTCTCGTGGAAGGCCAATCAATATCAAGCTGCCGAATTGGATGAAAAGCGCTGTTAACCAATTTCAACAACTCCGGTGCATCTTCAACAGTTGCCAATCGAAAAATATCCTTACTCATTTCCGGCACTCCCCCTCATAAAATATACAATTCCTATTTGTTTACTAAGCTTTTATTGTTTATACTATAAATCATACTTTTATCTTTGACTAATCAAAAAAAGTAAACCTTCACTTCAGTAATTTTGATGATGAAAAACAGGAGGGAGCACATTGGAGTTTCGCTCAATTAAAACGTTTCATACGATTGTAAAATTCGGAAGCTTCTATAAAGCTGCGGAAATACTAAACTACTCGCAGCCGACGATATCGATGCGTATGAAGCAATTAGAGCAGGATTTAGGCGTACAGTTGTTTGAAAGAGGAAAAAACCTGCAGCTGACAAAAGCGGGGAAACTTTTTTATGAACGAACAGGAGATCTTTTGACTCAATACGAGGCGCTTAAACACAACCTCTCCGACTTAAAGGAAGAAGAGGCAGGCATCATCAACATAGGAGTTTCAGAGCCGACTGCCAGTCTGATATTCCCTGACATTTTAAAGGATTTCTTAAAGGATTACCCAAAGATAACGGTTAATATCAACGTTGATGACGCCAATACCTGCAGTCAAAAGCTCTTAGACGGGACGATTGATTTTGCAGTCTGCGGCGAGCCGGAATTGATTCTCGAAAACTACTATCACCCATTTTTTTATGACACATTAAATGTGCTTGTATCTGATCGCCATCCGCTCGCTGAGAAGAAGGCTGTTCATTTATCTGATTTAGAAGGAGAGTGCTTTATATTTACGCCTGCCAATTGCCCTATTCGTATACAAATTGAACAACACTTACATAGAGAACTCGGCAATCGTTACAGAAAAATGGAGCTCACAAGCAGCATGGCGCATAAATATTACGTGCGGGAAAACATTGGGATTTCAATCTTCACCAGCACTGCACATTCTAAAACGCTTAACGGCACTAAAGTCATCCCCATTCTGAATATGGATATTGCACCTCCTATAGGGCTGTTAACAAATCGAAAAGAAAATCATTTTGACTGCGCCACGAAGGACTTGATTGCCCGGCTGACCAAACGTTTTCATCAGCGCAGCAAAGAATTGGAAGGAAACTCTGATAAAGCCATTACAGGATAACAAGCTGCCACCTGTTTCTCAAAAAATAAAAAACATCTCCTGAACAATCAGGAGATGTTATCACCGTTTAAAGCTCGATCGTCTCACCGACCGCCATGACTTTACCGACTCCGCCCGGCAGGCTGTCAGCGAATGCCTCAGGGTCTTGTTCGATAACCGGGAATGTATTGTAATGAACCGGCACGACCTGTTTTGCCCGCAGCCATTCAGCGGCAAGCTTGGCATCTTCAGGCCCCATCGTAAAGTTATCGCCAATCGGCAGGAAGGCAAGGTCAATATGATTCAATTCGCCAATCAGCTTCATATCAGAGAAAAGAGCCGTATCGCCCGCGTGGAAAATCGTTTTATCTTCTACTGTCAGCAAAATACCGGCTGGCATGCCTGTGTATGTGATCGTTTTGTTTTCTTCATCTGTAATGGCTGATCCGTGAAAGGCCTGTGTGAGCTTCACTTTTCCAAAATCGAACTGGCGGGAGCCGCCGATGTGCATTGGATGAACATTCAAGCCTTTCCAGCCTAAGTACACGGCGAGCTCGTTCGGAGCTACAACCAGCGCGTTGTTTTGCTTGGCGATTTGCTCAGTGTCGCCGACATGATCATTGTGGCCGTGCGTCAATAAGATGACGTCTGCTTTTACATCCTCCGGCTTTACATCTGTTAACGAATTCCCTGTCAAAAACGGATCAAATATAATATGATGGTCCTTGGTTTCCACTGTGATTACAGAATGTCCGTGATATGTCACTTTCATTTCTTTCACCTCGTCACGTTATTTTAATTTTTTAATTTCCCTTTTCAAAAAGCTGAAAAACTTATGTTGTTTGATTCTTATTAATGACATTGAGGCCTCCGGTGGCTTCAATGACAGTCCCTGTCACAAGGTCTGAATTCTCTTCACACAAGAAGGCGATAATCCGGGCGATATCCTCGCCTGTACCGGATCTCCCTATCGGCGTTTTTTCTTTGCCGATCCGCTTTCTGGCTTCCTCTATTGACGCTTCCTTCATGTCCCCGACAATGTCCCCCGGGCAAACCATGTTGGCGGTTATGCCGAATTCGGCTTCTTCAATGGCAATGGTCTTCGTCAAAGAAGCCAAACCCACTTTCGCAGCGCCAAATGCCGATCGGTGAAGCCAGCCGGGTGCGTGCGCCGCTCCTTGAAATCCGTACGTGATGATGCGTCCGAATTGCTGTTTTCTCATAATAGGAATAACCGCTTTGAATAAATGAAAGACGGCGCTTAAATTTCCTTCCAGCATACCGTACCATTCATCATCAGTATAATCGGCTAATTTTTTACGTTCAAATATGTATGGTCCCGCGTTGTTAATCAAAAAGTCGATCCTTCCGAAGCGGATTAAAGCAGTCTCTGCAATACGCAGCAGATCTTCTTTTTTGGTGACATCTCCTTTTACAAATTGCAGCCGGTCAAGACAATCAGGACAGGCTTCCTTCAGGCGGCTCACAGCCTCCTCATCCTGCCTGTAATTGACTGTTACTGAATACCCCTTTGCAAGCAACGTCTCAGTCACTTTGCGGCCTAAACCCTTCGAACCGGCAGTAATTAAAGCATGTCGCACATGAATACCTCCCAAAGCAACGTCGCCGCTTTCATAAAGTGTTTCTTCTTCTACTTTACTATAAAAGCCCATCAATATCACTTTTTACACTTTGACATACAAAAAAAGCTGCCTGTACAGACAGCTTATTCTGCAGAAGATGAAGACTCCTGATCAGGCATATCGACATAACCGCTTTGATATGCTTCTGAAATGAGCCTTGTTGTCTCCTGGCTTTCTTGTTCATCATAAATATAGCGTTCCGGTTCTTTTTTCATCCTTCTGCCTCCCATCATTATAGAGGTAGGTTGGCTATAATGACGGGATTTTATGAAGGAAATTTTAGCAAACTCCTGCTGCCACGCAAGCTTTCGCTTTTTCAAGCGCCTGCTCCACCTGTTTGAATCCGGTGCCTCCGGCGCTCATTCTTTTTTCAACTGCGTGGTAAGGGTCTAACACAGTGTAAATATCTTCTTCGAAGAGCGTACTCGCCTGCTGAAAATCACCAAACGGCATATCGCTTAAATAGATCCCTTTTTCAATGCATGTGTACACAAGTTTTCCGACCACTTCATGCGCTTCTCTGAACGGCATTCCTTTTTTCGCTAAATAATCGGCCAATTCCGTCGCATTTGAAAAGTCTTGTTTTGTCGCTTGCTTCATGACGTCTTTGTTTACAGTCATTGTTTGGATCATGCCTGTGAAGATTTGCAGGCTGCCCTCAACCGTTTTCACCGTGTCAAACATGCCCTCTTTGTCTTCCTGCAGGTCTTTGTTGTAAGCGAGCGGAAGACCTTTCATAATCGTAAACAGTCCCATCATATCGCCGTATACGCGTCCCGTTTTGCCGCGGATCAGTTCTGCCATATCAGGGTTTTTCTTTTGCGGCATCATGCTGCTTCCCGTTGCGTACGTATCGTCAAGCTCGATGAATTTAAACTCCTGAGAGCACCATAGAATGATTTCTTCAGAGAAACGGGATAGGTGCATCATCAGCATACTGCTGTTGCTTAAAAACTCCAAAATGAAATCTCTGTCGCTGACGCCGTCCAGGCTGTTTTCATATATGGAATCAAAACCGAGCAGTTCTGCTGAATAATCACGGTCGATTGGGAAGGTTGTTCCCGCGAGTGCTCCGCAGCCGAGCGGAGATTTGTTAATCCGCCTCATTGAATCCTGAAAACGCTCCTTGTCGCGCTCCAGCATCCAGAAATACGCAAGCAGATGGTGAGCGAATGAAATCGGCTGGGCACGCTGCAGATGTGTGTAGCCCGGCAGAATCGTTTCGATATTCGCTTCTGCCTTTTCGACCAGCGCGCTTTGGAATGCCTCAATCAGTTCAACGATGTGGCCGACATGATTTTTCAAATATAAATGCATGTCAGTCGCGACCTGGTCATTCCGGCTTCTTCCGGTATGCAGCTTGCCGCCGAGAGGGCCGATTTCATCAATGAGCATTTTCTCAATGTTCAAATGTATATCCTCATAATCGACTGAGAATTCCAATGCTCCCTCCTCTGCTTTTTTCAGAAGGGTTTTCAGTCCCTCACGGATTTTCAGCTCTTCTTCCGCTGTCAGGATACCGCATTTTTTCAGCATAGCAGCATGTGCGAGAGACCCTGTAATGTCTTCAGTGACTAAATTTTGGTCAAATGATATGGACGCGCCGAACTCGTCGACCCATTTTTCCGGTGTTTTTTGAAATCGGCCTCCCCAAAGCTTCTTCATGCTTTAATCTGCTCCTTCTTTTTCACGATGCTGTTCACTTTTGTCGGAAGTCCCCAAAGCTCGATAAACCCGATTGCCGCATGGTGATCAAACGCATCGTCTTTTGTATACGTTGCAAGTTTTTCATCATATAGAGAGTATTCTGATTTACGTCCCTCTACAATCGCATGGCCTTTAAACAGCTTCACGCGGACAATGCCTGTAACATGTTTTTGCGTTTCTTTTAAGAAAGCGTGCAGCGCGTCTTTTAACGGTGAGAACCATAAGCCGTTGTAAATGATTTCTGACATTTTTTGCTCGATGATCGGTTTAAAGTGGGCTACCTCTTTAACCAGTGTCAAATCTTCTAATTCTTTATGCGCTTTGATTAGTGTCATCGCACCAGGGCATTCGTATACTTCCCGGGATTTAATGCCGACAAGGCGGTTTTCCACATGGTCGATACGTCCGACACCGTGTGCGCCTGCCATTTCATTCAGCTTCAAAATCAGTTCAGAAAGCGAGTAGGATACGCCGTCAATGGAGACAGGCACACCTTGTTCAAATGCAATTTCAATCACTTCCGGCGTGTCCGGCGTTTTTTCCAGCGGAGCTGTTAAATCGTATGCGCCTTCTGGCGGCGCCGCCCATGGATCTTCTAAAATGCCGCACTCATTTGCGCGTCCCCACAGGTTTTGATCGATAGAATACGGGCTGTCAAGATTGATCGGAATCGGAATGCCGCGGCTTGCCGCATATTCAATTTCTTCTTCACGTGACCACTGCCATTCGCGAACCGGCGCGATGACTTCAAGGTCAGGGTTTAATGATTTAATGGAGACCTCGAAACGAACCTGGTCATTTCCTTTCCCTGTGCATCCGTGTGCAATCGCCTGTGCATCTTCTTTTTCCGCGATTTCAACCAGTTTTTTTGCAATCAGCGGTCGAGATAATGCCGAAACGAGCGGATATTTTCCTTCATACATCGTGTGGGCCTGCAGAGAGATAAGCGCGTAGTCCTGTGCGAATTCTTCTTTCGCATCGATCACGTAGGAGTTTGTCGCGCCGACTTCCAGCGCTTTCTGCTGAACAAATGCCAAATCTTTGCCTTCACCGACGTCCAGGCAGCATGCGATTACATTATATCCTTGCTCCTGAAGCCATTTTATTGCAACGGAAGTATCAAGACCTCCTGAGTATGCTAATACGACTTTTTTCTGTTCTGACATGATAAAATCCCCTCTCAACCGTGTTTCTTTTTGTATAAAAATAAATTATATTTAATAAAAATACATTTTGTATGTATACACTTTAACAAGTACGTTTCGTTTTTTCAAGCCTTTTATAAAAAAAACTTCACCTAAATTTCCAGGTGAAGTTTCGTAGTATTTATTCATTTACTTGTCTTTTCTGATTTCTCTAATTACATGTGCAATTTCGGGAATAATCAGCTTATTCATTGCCAGCTTTACCGCGCCGCTTGAGCCTGGCGTTGAGAAAACAGCTGTATGCTGGATGACGCCAGCAGTGGCTCTCGACATGATTGCGGCAGAGCCGATATCCTCTGTATAACTCAGCATCCTGAATATTTCTCCAAAGCCGGGCAGCTCTTTCGAAAACAGCGGCGTAATAGCTTCAATTGTGACGTCCCGATTTGCTATGCCTGTCCCTCCGTTTAAGAGAACCGCGTCTGTCTGTTCATCCATGCAGCCTGCAAGCACAGCCCGCTGCAAAGCATCCTTATCGTCTTTTACAATTTCATATGCAGCAATGTGGTGACCGGCTTCTTCTAAAAACGACATCATCAGCTTGCCGCTTTTATCCGTTTCTTCTGTCCTCGTGTCACTGACTGTAATCACTTTGCACCGAACGATATCGGGAGCTTCCTGTTTATGCTCTTGAACGCTCATTGGCCCACCTCTTTTAATTTTTCTGTCTGTCACTATCATGCATCAACAAAAAAGCACATTCAAGAGAATGTGCTTTCATGCGATTTATTTTGCTAAACGGACAACGTCGCGCGCAATCATAACTTCTTCATCAGTCGGAATGATCATGACTTTTACTGGAGAATGCGGATAGCTGATGAAAGCTTCCTCGCCGCGCACGTTATTAAGCGCAGGATCCCAGTATACGCCCATGAATTCTAAGCCGCGAAGCACGCGTTCTCTGACTTCCACACTGTTTTCACCGATACCGGCAGTAAAGATGATCGCATCAACACCGCTCATTCTTGCAGCGTAAGAACCGATGTATTTGTGGATTCTGCTTGCGAAGACTTCAAGAGCAGTTTCCGCGCGCTCATTTCCTTCTTTCGTTGCTTCAACGATGTCACGAAGATCGCTTGAGAAACCGGAGATGCCGAGCAGTCCGCTTTTTTTGTTTAATGTATTCAGTACTTCGTCAGCTGTCTGGCCTGTTTTCTCCATGATGTATGGGATCAGGGCAGGGTCGATGTTTCCAGAGCGTGTACCCATTGCAACACCTGCAAGCGGCGTAAAGCCCATAGATGTATCAATTGATTTTCCGCCTTCAACAGCAGCAATACTTGCGCCGTTTCCAAGGTGGCAGGAAATCAGGCGTAAGTCTTTTAACGGACGGCCGAGAAGCTCTGCCGCGCGCTCAGTCACATATTTATGTGAAGTGCCGTGGAAGCCGTATTTACGGATGCCGAATTTTTCATAGTATTCATACGGCAGGCTGTACAGGTAAGACTGTTCAGGCATTGTTTGGTGGAATGCTGTATCAAAAACAGCAACCGCAGGAACATTTGGAAGCACTTCTTTGAACGCTTTAATTCCAACGATATTTGCCGGGTTGTGAAGCGGTGCCAATTCAGAAATATCTTCAATTTCCTTAATGGTTTCATCAGTCAATAAAACAGAATCGCTGAATTTTTCTCCGCCGTGCACGACGCGGTGGCCAATTCCGTCAATTTCATTCAAATCTTTAATAATGCCGAATTCCGTTAACTTATTCAGCAGCATTTTAACAGCTACCGCATGATCTGGAATATCAGTTACTTCTGTATTTTTTTCGCCGTTTACAGAAATCGTGAATACGCTGTCGGCGATACCAATTCGTTCAACTAAACCCTTCGTTAAAACGGTTTCTGAAGGCATTTCGAAAAGCTGAAATTTCAAAGACGAGCTTCCTGCGTTAATTGCAATAATTTTGGACATGATTGACGCTCCTTTATACTCTGTATCAACAACTTCGTTTTTTCGTACTTTTTCCCGGTGAATCTCATCATCTTCTCCGAAAAATATCTGACTTTTCCATTTAAACATTGTCATGTCGGCATTTCAAGTCAACTTGTGTATTGATAACGCTTACAAAGAGAAGTCGTTATTTTCAGACATATTACCTATAGATTTCTTATTGGCGAACGCTTACATTTTGCGGTTTACCCTTCTGTATTTTGTGTTTCAAAGACGGATTCAATTCGTCAGCCCGACGTCAAGTAGCCATAATAAAAACAGCCTAAGCATCCATCATATGACGGCTGCCTAAGCTGCTATTTAACATCTATTTTTCTTTTTTAAACCACGTATCCATTTGAGCCATTATATCAAGCATCGACTTCTGATTGGAGAAAGACGGAAGATTCGCAAGCAGAATTTGACTTGGCGCTTTCGTCTCCTCTCCTTTTTTCTGAAGCACAAGAATGCTTTTGGCATGAGCCTCGTCTTTAAAAATGGATTTTGGCAGCTGCAACAGCGCGTTAATATGAACCTTATCTTTGAAAAACTGTTTCAGCTTATCGCTTTGGGAGCTCTCAAACAACTGATTCGGGATCATAAAAAATAAGTAGCCGCCCGGTTTGGTATGCTTGACGCTCTGTTCAATAAACAGATGATGCGCGAAGGAATGGCCTTCGTCCGCTTTGAGCTCAAACGCTTCTGCTCCTTCGTCATTCGGATAATAGCCGACCGGCAGATCGCATATGACCGTGTCAACAGGATCGATAAACAGCGGCTCAAGGCTGTCCTGATGAAAAAGCTCAAGCTCTTTTTTCAGAAGGTTCGCTTGGGCATACGCAATCTTCAGCAGCACGTCATCAATTTCAATGCCATAGCTATTCGCCGTTTTTTCAGATAGCTGGTTCAGCACGGTAAACAGAAGATTTCCCGTTCCCACAGCCGGATCTAGAACCGTCAGTTCCTTTTTGTCCGCCATAAACTTATTCACCAAATAACTGATGAAAAGCCCGATCGTGTCCGGCGTCATTTGTCTGTTCGGATGGGAGATATCTTTCAGCCCTTTCAGGACAGCAAGCTGAAAAGCTTTGCGCACCCACTCGTGCTCATATGTGCCGAATTCCGCTTTTTCAAGCAGCGCCTGAAGCTGTTCGGTTTTCTTATCCGGCAGTTTCAGCTGATCCGCTTTTTCAAGAAAATACATTTCTCCCGCTTCAGCCAACGCCTCTATATATGAAATTTGCAATTCATTCTTTATGATGATCACGGCTTCGTCTAATAGCTCGTACACCGTGCCTACATAGTCTTTTTGCATCTTGTGTTCCTCCTTGCCATAAAAAAAGCTCCGGCGGCAGCCAGGAGCTTTTTTCCCTGCTTACTTCACTAATGCTTTGGCAGCCTCAATTGGCTTTTCATAGTTCGGGTGGTTTGTTGCTTCGCTTACATATTCAGCGTAAACGACTTTTCCGTTCTCATCAAGGACAAATACGGAACGCGCAAGCAGACGAAGTTCTTTAATATACACACCGAACGCTTCGCCGAATGACATATCTCTATGGTCAGACAGCGTTTCCACTTTGTCAATTCCGTTAGCACCGCACCAGCGCGCTTGTGCAAATGGAAGGTCTGCACTGATTGTATAGACGTTGACATCTCCAAGCTTTGCAGCTTCTTCGTTAAAACGGCGTGTTTGTGCATCACAAACACCTGTATCAATTGAAGGGATAACAGAAATAATCGTTACCTTTCCTTTCATATCAGCTAACGATTTTTCTTCAAGGCTGTTAGTCAGCACTGTGAAATCAGGGGCTTGATCTCCTACTTTCACTTCTTGTCCGACAAGTGTAACCGGACCGCCTTTAAATGTAATTTCAGCCATTATAATTCCTCCCTTTTGTATGTATGTCTCTATCATAGTAAAGTTTCCTGCAAACTGCAAAGTTTATGCCAAAAAAAAGTTAACTGCGGCCGGCGCAGTTAACCTTCTTTAATAATTCATATTGTTCATTTGGTTTTGATTTTGGCCCTGGCCTTGGTTCTTGTTATTTTTCTTGAACATTTGCTGGATGCGTTCAAGAGTTTGGGGGGCAGCGTCTAAAATTTTCTCAATCAAATGGGTATTTTCATCTAAATGAAGCATTCTGATGCCGGTCGATCCGACAATTAAAAACGCGATCGGCGTAATGGACACACCGCCCCCGCTTCCGCCTCCGAAAGGAAGTTTTTGTTCTCTTGTCTCATCGTCTTCTGATTTCTTTTCTGCCGGCTTTTGGCCAAACTCGCTTCCGCCTGCGGCGAATCCGAATCCAACTTTAGAAACAGTTAAAATCACGCTTCCATCCGGCGTTTCAACCGGATCTCCGATGATGGTGTTAACATCAATCATTTCCTTCAAGTTTTCCATTGCGGTTTTCATTAAACCTTGGATGGGATGGTCTGCCATTTACGCTTCCTCCTTAAACTGATGAATCTTTCTTTGAAGTCATTCGAGACGACGGATTCTTTTTTAATGCGGATAGCTCCCGTCCGTATTTGACGAATTTGAAAGCTGCAAGCATAGCATGTCCAAAGCGAAAAAAGAATATACACTGAAAATGGGTCTTGGAGACAGGGACCTGGAACGACGGAATCACTTCATAGACGGGTTTATTCACAAAGTCCAGATGGTCGTACAGCATCGCAGCGATACCGCCTTTCACACCCCATACAGCACCTGTTAACACACCTGTCACTGCTGCGTCCTGAATTCCGACAACTGTAACCCATTCGAGTTTTGTGATATGCAAATGCGCCAGAATAGAAGCGCCGGTTTTCCTTAAATTAGTAACTTGATGTACAAGCATTTCAATTTTTTTGATAGTTTGCTGCACATCATCAAACGTAATTTTTTTCTTGCTGCTGCTTTTTTTCACTTTAGATGTTGATTTATGTTTGAGATCGACTGTTCCATCATTTTTGTTCACCTTAATCGCCGGAATTGTTTTTTTAACCCGGATCAGGCCAAACAGCGCTGTGATCTTCAAAGTCATTTTGTCGTTATCATCAGCGTGAAGATACTCTGCAGCGACATAAATTTTCATTCTGAGAAGCAGCACGATACCTATTAGAATAAGAATGGCTGTCAGCACATATACCATACTCTTCACTTCCTCTAGGAGCATTATCGCCAATTCAGAAAAAAATAAACCCGGACGAGGTCCGGGTTTATCAGTTATTTGCGGTATAGTTTTTCATGCACCACAGTCGTATCTGCAATGTAATCATGAATTCCCTGCTTTGTGGGTGAAAAAGCAACGACGATATATAAAATCCAAATCTTATCGATATACCGTCCGACTACTTCACGGAAAATCACTGTGCTCCATGTCAGCTTACGATCCGCCTTCACAGAAACCACTTTGAGGCCGAACACCATTTTTCCAAGCGTCTGCCTGAAGCATTTTGTCATCAGCGCAAAATAGGCAAGATACACAACAAGCGTTGTCACGCTGTAGGCCGAGAAGGTGAACATGCCGGATGTTTTCGGCAGATCCAATACGGTAAAGAGGGGAGAAACAAGTAAATGATTTAATCCCCATACAACAAGCCAATCAAGCAGGAAAGCCCAGAAACGAACCCAAAAGCCCGCATAGGCATGTGTCAGCTGCTCCGCTTCTTGCGGGCCTTTCATGTCATTGCGCTCTAACTCTTCATATGTCGCGTCCATTATTGATCCCTCCTACTTCGCATAGAGATACATCATTCTTGGCGAACCGGATTGTGAAAGAATTTCTCTCATGTTCAGAAAATCGATTTCACTCTTAAACATTTTGTTCGCGCCCATGGTAAACAGTGAGCCTAAACCGAAGCTTTCCTCGTAAGAAATGACAGAGGCGTTTTTCAAATCCTTATGATCCTTTTTCATCGCTGAAATGGTATCGTCATAAAAACCAAGCTCATCAACGAGGTTCAGTTTTTTCGCCTGCCGTCCGTCATACACGCGTCCGTCCGCAATTTTCTTTACCTCTGCTTTCGACATGCCGCGGCCATCAGAAATGACATCAACAAAGCCTTCATACGAATTATCAACCATGGATTGCATGATGTTCTTTTCTTCTTTCGTCATCTCACGGGAAGGAGACATAATGTCCTTATGAGCCCCGCTCTTAATTGTTTCAAAAGAAATGCCGAGGTTATCAGCAAGCTTTGAATAATTGACGCTTTCCATAATGACGCCGAGTGACCCAGTCAGAGTTTCCGGTGTCGCAAAAATTTTATCAGCCGCCGTTGAGATATAATAACCGCCGGATGCTGCCATCGATCCCATCGACACGTAAATCGGTTTTTTCGTTTCTTTCTTGATTTCTTCCAGCTTCTTATGTATTTCAGCACTTTCATATACTCCGCCGCCCGGAGAATTCACCTTCAGAACGATGCCTTTGACTGCCTTGTCATCTTTTGCATGTTCAAGGTTTTTTAAGAACGTTCTGTGGTTATATCCGTCTGAACCGAGCAGACTGCTTGAATCCCCATTATCCTGAATGGTGCCGCTGACCTCCAATACGGCAATTTTACTTGAGAGACTGCCGTTTTCCAGCGTCTTTTCCTGCGATTCATCCGTCAGTGATGTGAGATCCGTTTGAGCCCCTTTGACGCTTTCAAAGAAACTCATTGAGATACTGACGATGATAGACACGCCGAAAATCCCCAAGGCAATAACTAATGCGATCCATCTTTTTGCATTCATTTTTTCTCCTCCTTTTCCCAAACCCTCTCATTATACGATTCAATATGAAAAATGTTTCAATTGATGAGAAAGCTCCGGCTTAACGGGCTGCCGGTAAACGTGGTACACTTATGGCCAAAGGTATTTTATCACAAATACTGGATGGCAGAAAAACTTAAATATGACAGCAAAGGGGAAATGGGATATGACCGATCAACGCCGTAATGTTTATTTTTTTCACAAGCAGGACCAGGAAACAAACGAACAAGTCAGCTCCTTAACGCAATTGGCTGAAGAGTATGGATTTACCGTTGTGAATCAGCACTCAGACGCCAATATTATCGCAAGCATTGGCGGGGACGGCACATTTTTGCAGGCAGTCAGAAAGACGAATTTCCGGGACGACTGCTTGTACGTCGGCATTACCAAAAAGGGGAAAGCTCATTTATATTGCGACTTTCATAGTGATGAGCGCGAAAAAATGGTCGATGCGATGACGTTTGAACAAATTGAAGTCAGAAAATATCCGCTGATTGAAGTGACAGTCGATAACGCCAGCCCTTTTCACTGCTTAAACGAGGTTTCCATCCGTTCAAGCATCATAAAAACCTTTGTGATGGACGTGCTGATCGATGATCTGCACTTTGAAACATTTAGGGGAGACGGAATGATTATCTCAACACCTACAGGCAGCACTGCATATAACAAGTCCGTTGCAGGAGCGGTTGTTGATCCGCTGCTCCCATGTATGCAGGTATCTGAGCTTGCTTCCCTGAACAATAACACCTACCGGACACTCGGCTCGCCATTTGTCCTTAGCTCTGACCGAAAGCTGACCCTTCGAGTGGTGCAAGACGGCAATGAGCACCCGATCATCGGCTTGGACAATGAAGCACTCAGTACGAGAAACGTGAAAACGATCGAAATTAAACTGTCTGATAAGAAAATCAAAACAGTCAAACTAAAGGACAATTCATTTTGGGAGAAAGTGAAGCGTACTTTTTTATAGGAAATGAAAAGGACAGGCAGCTGCCTGTCCTTTTATTATTTCTCATATACAATCTGGCCGTTGATCACGGTTTTTTTAATGTCTAAAAGATGAAGCTGTGCAGGATCAATTGTAAACGGATCATTGCTGAGAACCGTAAAATCCGCGTCATAGCCTTCGGCAATTTTTCCGCGTGTCTTCTCTTTATAAATGATCCCGGCGCTTCCCTCTGTATAGAGCTTAATCGCTTCATACACAGTTAAACATTCGCTTTCATTATAGCTCGGACCGTTTACCTCATGGCTGCTTTTCCGGAGCACCGCGGACTGAATGCCAAGAAGCGGGTCAACTGGCTCAATCGGTGCGTCAGAGCCGCCCGCGCATAAAATGCCTTTAGACATGAGCGTTTTCCACGCAAAGGCTGTGTTCATCCGGTCTTTTCCGAGACGGTCAATGACCCACGGAAAATCACTGGCAACGAAATGAGGCTGAAGATCAAGCGCGATCGGCATGCGTGCTGCTTTTTCGATTAATTCATCATCCAGCACTTGGGCATGAATCAGCCGATCATGCCGACCGTTTCGGGGTGGATGCTTCTCAATTGCATTCAGCACTTTTTCAAAAGCTAAATCGCCGATTGCATGAACGGCAACCTCCATGCCTTTTTCTCTCGCTTTTTGAATGAGCCGGCCAAGGGTTTCATCATCATGAACTTGAACACCATTAGTGGATGGATCGTCCTGATATGGTTCTTTTAATAAAGCCGTTCTTCCGCCAAGCGCTCCGTCAGCAAAGATTTTCATCGCACCGAACTCCACATACGGACCGGATGGCTTCTCCAGCTGCTCCCAGCGATCGACTGCTTCGTGATGAACGAGCAAATGACAGCGGAACGGATACTTTCCGCTGGCGGCAGCTTTCCCATAAGCTTTCATCGGCACCGAAGCATCACCATAATAGGACAAGTCTTCCGAATGTCCGCCCGTCAGTCCTTTCGTCCAGCAATCTTCTATCGCAGCCGTAAGCGCCTCATCAACATAGTGCTGGGAGACTGGCGGGACAGCCTTCAGAATCAAATCCTGAGCCTTATCAAACAGAAGCCCGATCGGCTCGCCATTTGTATCTTTTACGATGACTCCGCCGTCAGGGTCAGGAGTACTTTGTGAAATCCCTGCCGCTTGAAGAGCCGCAGAATTGACAGCTATCGCATGCCGGCAGATTCGCTTGAGCAAGACGGGCCTGTCGGGAAATAAACGATCAAGATCATCCTTAGTCAAATAGTCCGGTGTCTCAAACTGATTTTCATTCCAGCCCTCTCCAATGAGCCAATCGCCTTCAGGCAGCTGCCGCTCTCTTTCCTTCGCAGCCTGCAAAATAGCTTCCTTCGACGTCAGTGCAGACAGATCGAGCTGAAGCTGTTTCTCCCCGTGGCCGATCAAATGTAAATGGCTGTCGACAAATCCGGGAAACATCACTGCCCCGTCCAGGCTGATTTCTTCTGTTTCCGGAGACCCGTACTTTTTCTGCAGAAGCTCATAGCTGCCGATGCCCTTTATGACACCATCCTCAACATAAACTGCCTCTGTCCGATCGCCTTCTTCGAGCATCGTATAAATGAAACCGCCGTGCCATATCGCCTTCATTCACGTTCACTCTCTTTCTTTTACGCCTTTTTATTGGCTTTGAGCTGTTCTTCACGTTTTCTTAATTCCACTCGTCTGATTTTTGCAGAAGCCGTTTTCGGCAGGCTTTCCACAAATTCTATCTCTCTAGGATATTTGTATGGAGCGGTAATGGTCTTCACATGATTTTGCAGAATTTTGACAAGCTCATCACTGCGTTTTTCGTGATCTTGCAGGACAACGTACGCCTTAACGATGGAGCCTCTGATTTCATCAGGGCTTGCGACAACAGCACATTCTTTTACTTCAGGGTGCTTAACGAGCGCGTCTTCCACTTCGAATGGCCCGATCGTGTAGCCGGAGCTGATAATGATATCGTCATTTCGGCTTTCAAACCAAAAGTAACCATCCTCATCTTTTTTTGCTCTGTCTCCTGTTAGGAAATAATCGCCGCGAATTTGTGTTTTCATTCTATCCGGATCTTTATAATATTCTTTAAAGAGCGCCGGCGTGCTGAGGTGAACAGCGATATCTCCAACCTCACCAGGTTTGCAGATTTCACCGTCTTCATTAATGATCTCCACCTGATTTCCCGGTGTCGGTTTTCCCATGCTTCCAGGTTTAATATCCATATCTTTTAAGACACCAACTAAAAGCGTGCTTTCTGTTTGGCCATATCCGTCCCGCACCTTAATGCCGAAGTGCTTTTGAAAAACATCAATGACTTCACGGTTGAGCGGCTCGCCTGCGGAAACAGCGCTGTGCAGGGCAGAAAGATCATAGCGGTCCAAGCCTTCGACCTTCGCCATTAAGCGGTATTCCGTCGGCGTACAGCAGAAGACATTGATATTGTAGCGGTTTAAAAGTTCTAAATATTTTTCTGCTTTGAATCTTCCGTGGTACACAAAACCAGTTGCTCCGCTGCCGAGTACCGCTAAAAATGGGCTCCACACCCACTTTTGCCAGCCTGGGGCAGCAGTTGCCCAGACGGTATCCTTTTCAGAAATATCAAGCCAAGCGCCGGCAGATGTTTTTAAATGAGCAAATGCCCAACCATGTGTATGTACAACACCTTTAGGCTGACCTGTTGTTCCGGATGTATAAGATAAGAAAGCCATATCATCTCTTGTTGTGTCAGCTGTTTTAAATTGGCTTCCGTCCGCTTCAATCGATAAGAGATTTTTCCAGCCGGCATCGTTTTCGCCAATAGAGAGCTTAATCAGTTTGTCAGCAGTACTGACATCACGGAAAGCGCCAATAAATGCAGAATAGACGATAGCGCCTTTCACTTCGGCATGTTCAATCCGGTATTCAAGATCTTTCGCACGAAGCATTTCAGAGCATGGAATGACTACCATTCCTGATTTCAGGATAGCCAAATAAACAGCATAGGCTTCAAGCACCCGCGGAACCATTACAATCAGCTTGTCTCCCTTTTTAAATCCAAGGTCAGCCAAAGCCGCTCCGATTTTATTTGTTTCTTCCATCAGCTTTTCATATGACCAAGATTCTTGCTTGCCTGACTCATCCTCCCATAGAAGGGCGGTTTTTTGTCCAGCGGCACTGAACTTTTCCATTTCATTTACTAAATTATATTGCTTAGGGGCAATTAGATCTTCTCGTTTTAACACGAACAACTCCTCACTTTCTCCACCCATTATACATAAATACAGGCTCTTTCCGTAAGGATATGCCTAAAATCAAGCTCTGTAAACATAGGATTTTATAGGCCGCTGGTCCTTTTTTTTTATATAAAATGAAAAAGAGTGGGGAGAACCCCACTCCTAAGCCATTATGTGAAATTGTAAATTAGAATTGTCCTCCGCCCATGTTTTGTTGAGCAAAAGATACAAGACGTTTTGTGATCTCTCCTCCAACAGAACCGTTAGCGCGAGAAGTTGTGTCTGCTCCAAGGTTTACACCGAATTCAGAAGCGATTTCTAATTTCATTTGGTCGATAGCTTGAGCAGCTCCTGGTACTAAAAGGTTGTTGCTGTTACCTGAGTTATTGTTAGCCATGTGTCTCACCTCCTTGTGAGTATAGAATGTGTTAAAACACATGGCTTCATTCAAAAAAACTTTGGTAATTGTATACAGGAACCGGAGCTGATTAAAAGAGCTCTGTGAATTTATCGTTTGCTTCTTGTTCGCTATACAGCGTCATTGTCTCAATGTTTTCAACCGCTTCTTGAATATACGGCTCAAAATCAACAAAGCTTTCAAAGTGTTCGATTTTTTCTTTTTTAGGACGTGTTTTCGGGCTTGGCGGCGTAAAGATCGTGCAGCAGTCTTCAAACGGCTGAATGCTTGTCTCATATGTGCCGATTTCCCGTGATTTTTCGATGATTTCTGTTTTATCCATACCGACTAACGGACGCAAAATCGGTGTTGTCGTCACCGCATTAATCGCATACATGCTTTCAAGCGTTTGGCTCGCTACCTGACCGAGGCTTTCTCCCGTAATGATGGCAAGCCCGTTTCTCTTTTCTCTGATTCTGTCGGCAATTTGAAGCATGAGGCGGCGGGTTGCCGTCATTGTGTAGTTCTCAGGAATTTGTTTTTGGATGAGCTCTTGCGTTTTTGTAAACGGAACGATATGAAGCGTCATGCTTCCCCCAAAGCGGGACAGGCATTTTGCCAGATCCATTACCTTTTGCTTTGCGCGCTCGCTTGTGTATGGCGGGCTGAAGAAATGAACAGCTTCTACCGACAATCCCCGTTTCATCGCATAAAAACCGGCCACAGGGCTGTCAAAACCGCCGGAAAGCATCAGCATCGCTTTACCTGCTGAACCAACGGGCAGGCCGCCTGCACCTTTTTCATCGCGAATCGTCAAAAAGGTCGCTTCCTCCCTGATTTCGATTCTGAGCGGGATGTCAGGATTGCGGACATCGACTGTCAAACCTTCTGTATTTCGCAAAATATGGCCGCCGATTTCAGCGTTCATTTGATTTGTATCCAATTCAAATTGTTTATAGGCTCTCTTCGTCGCGACTTTAAACGTATCACCAGGCTGATACTGATCCTCGATCGCCTGCAGAGCAGTTGCCTTAATATCATCAAGGCGGCTGTCACACTTAATCGCCAGGCTGAAGCTTTGAATGCCAAACACCTGCTTTAAATGAGGAAAAAGAGCCTCTGGATCTTCTCCATTTAATGTAATCGTCATGCGGTCCCGATTGGAAAAGTATTTTAAGTTCGGATAGTCTTTCAAAACGAGTCTGACGTTTTGCTTTAAGCGCTCAATAAAGCTTTTTCTGTTTTTGCCTTTTGTCGAAATTTCCCCAAAACGAATTAATATATGATCGTAATTCATGTTCTACCTCATCATTTTCTTTAATTTTTTGATGCCAGGACGCAGCGCGTTCATAAACGGTTCTGCCACATCGCTTGTCTGGCTGTAGTTTAAGCTGATTCTAATGCTGCTTCCGGCAATTTGCTCTCCCTTACCCATCTGTAAGAGAACTTTGCTGGGTTTATGTTCTTTTGCCGAGCAGGCCGATGTTGTTGAGACGAATATATCCTGTTCCTCAAGCATGTGTAAAAGCACCTCTGCTTTAATCCCCGGAACAGAGAAATTAATAATGTGCGGCGCACTATTTAGTTGAGGCGTGTTGACAACGACACCTTCAATTTCACTCAGCCTCTTCATAAATAATTCCTTTGCGGCAGCCATTGTGTCAAGCCGGGTCTCAAAGTCAGCTGCGGCAAGATTAATGGCTTTGGCAAGCGAAACCGCACCCGCAGTATGTTCCGTTCCGGCCCGTATGCCTTTTTGCTGAGAGCCCCCCGTTATGAGCGGGATAAGGCGTGTTCCTTCTTTTACAATAAGTGCGCCTGTCCCCTTCAGCCCGTGAAATTTATGCCCGGAAATTGAACACAGATCAATGCCGGCCTTTTCAATTGCCAATGGCACTTTATAGATGCCCTGCACATAATCGACGTGGAACAAAATGTTCGGGTGCTCCTTCAGCACTTCCCCTGCCGCTTCAATCGGCTGCACGGAACCGACTTCATTGTTCACATGCATCATACTGACAAGCACAGTATCAGGACGGATGGCTTTTTTTAATTCTTCTATTGAAACAAATCCGTCTTCATTCACTGAAAGATAAGTGACGTCAAACCCGAATAGCTCTGTCAGCTGTTCTAACGATTCCGTAACGGATGGATGTTCGATAGAAGTGGCTATGATATGTTTGCCTGTTTTTATTTTTGACAACACCGCTCCTTTTAAAGCCGCATTGTTGGCTTCTGTGGCGCCTGACGTAAATACAATATCATATTTTTTTAGGCCTAAGGACCTTTTGATTTGATTTTTGGTTGCCTGAAGCAGCTGTTCCGTTTCGGCTCCATATCGGTGCAAAGATGAAGGATTGCCAAAATATCGGCTGCTTGTCTGTTCATACACGTTCAAGACTTCATCGTAAGGCTTCGTCGTTGAACTATTATCTAAATATATCATCTTTTTTACTCCTTTATGAAAGCGGTACAAGGTATGATATTTATGTTACCATAACAAATTTTAATAGAAAATTACGAAAAACTAGTATTGACTTCTAAATTTTTTACCATATAATAAGATTTGTTCGTTTCGTCATATTATCTGACAATTAATTGACAGAATATTTTAACATAATTATTAGGAGGATTTTTTTCATGAAACACTCACTGCCTGTCAAAGATACCATTATTATTGGTTTCATGCTATTTGCGTTATTCTTTGGAGCAGGAAATATGATTTATCCGCCGGAACTTGGACAAGCAGCCGGACACAACGTCTGGAAGGCCATCGGCGGATTTTTACTGACTGGGGTAGGCCTGCCGCTTCTCGGTATTATCGCCATCGCATTAACCGGCAAGGACGCTAAAGGACTTGCTGATAAAGCTCACCCTGTTTTCGGCACAGTCTTTACTGTCGTGCTTTATTTATCAATCGGACCATTATTTGCTATCCCGAGAACAGGGACTGTTTCATATGAAATCGGCGCTGTTCCGTTTTTGACTGGCGTACCAGAAAGACTTTCTTTATTTGTATTCACACTGATCTTTTTCGGAATTACGTACTATTTAGCGTTAAACCCATCCAAGGTTGTGGACCGGGTCGGAAAAATTCTTACTCCAATCAAATTCACCATTATTTTAGTGATTGTTCTTAAAGCCATTTTCACACCGATGGGCGGATTGGGTGCAGTTACAGAAGCATATAAAGGAACACCGGTATTTAAAGGATTTTTAGAAGGCTACAAAACAATGGACGCACTTGCTTCAATCGTATTTGGTGTTGTTGTTGTAAATGCTGTAAAAAGCAAAGGCGTTACACAGTCTAAAGCTCTTGCCGCTGCATGTATTAAAGCGGGTGTGATTGCCGCTTTAGGACTGACATTCATTTATGTATCCCTTGCATACCTGGGTGCAACAAGCACGAACGCCATCGGTCCTGTTGGCGAAGGAGCTAAAATTTTATCTGCGTCTTCCCATTATTTATTCGGTTCATTAGGCAACATCGTACTCGGTTCAGCGATTACAGTCGCATGTTTAACAACAAGCATCGGCCTTGTCACTTCTTGCGGCCAGTACTTTTCAAAGCTTATCCCGGCATTATCATATAAAATTGTCGTTACGATTGTCACGTTATTCAGCTTGATCATTGCGAATTTCGGACTCGCGCAAATTATCGCGTTCTCTGTTCCTATTTTATCAGCTATCTATCCGCTTGCCATTGTCATTATTGTTCTTTCATTTATTGATAAGCTCTTTAAGGAAAGACGCGAAGTGTACATCGCATGCTTGATCGGTACAGGATTATTCAGTATTTTAGACGGCATCAAAGCAGCCGGCTTTTCACTTGGATCTTTAGATGCGTTTCTAAGTGCGAATCTTCCTCTTTACAGTCTCGGCATCGGCTGGTTGCTTCCAGGAATCATCGGAGCGGTTATCGGCTATGTGCTTACCTTATTTATTGGCCCATCCAAACAGCTTAAAGACATAAATTAAAGTCACAGAACGCCTGCGTTATTGCGCAGGCGTTTTATAATGAAAAAGAGCCCGCTTATTACAATGCGGGCTCTTTTTCATATCGTGATTGATTAAGCGGATATATCAGCTTTGATTTTTGCAACTGCACCTGGCGCAGCTTTCTCTACAGCGGCAGCTGCAATTTCATAAGAATCTTCATAGTCAAAAGCATAAAAACGTCTTTCCGCTTCTTTCAGCTGTTCAGATAAAATATGGTTCTGGCTTCTGAACCGGTTTCCGAACTGAATGATTTTTTCAATGAGGATCACCTGCTCGACAAGTTCCTCTGATTCCCGGCTTGCCCTGTTGACAATATCCTCAGCTTGCTTCAAATGGGCTCCGGCTTCTTCCATATTTAAAGGGAGTTCGTTTAATTGATTGACTGTTTCATGAATGTGATGATGCGCATTTTCCAGCATCTCTTGAATATGACTCGGAATGCCTGGAATGTTGCTTGTCTTCAGCAGTCTTGCTGTCTCAGAAATTGTTTTTTTCAAATTACTGAGCGTCTCTCTCGCCTGAAGCTCTTCTTTTCTCAGCGCTTGCAGCTTTTCACGGTATTCGGCATGATCTTTTTTCACTTCTTCAATCTGCTTCTCTATTGAAGCAACCTCTTCTACTAAAAGAGAGTAGGCGACATGCTCTGCATCGAGCTTATCTTTAACGGATGAGAGCAGCTTGCCAATCTCATCAAGGCGCTTTTCAAAGGCCTGCTGTTTGCCGAGCTCGCCAGCTGTCAGTCTGTAACTTTCCTTCACCAGCTCAGTTTCCGCCTTTGTATGCTCTTTCTCTTCTTTCAGCTTGTCATAAGCAATGATCAATTCAGGCATTTTGCTAAGAACAGATTGGCCGGCTTCGACTTCACCCTCCAGCTGCTGATAAACAGATTGAATATTTTCGTCTATGAGCTGCAGAATTGCGGACGCTTCATCAATATCCAGCTCAGTCATCAAGACATGTTCCGCCCGTTTCAACTGATTTGACAGATTTTCTAATTCCTTATCAAGCTGGATATGCTCAAGCTTATACCCTTTCTCTTTCATTTCGCGATAGCCGTCCTTGAGCTTTGCAATCTGGCCGGGCACCGTCTGCTTGCAGTCCGCTAACAGCTTCGGCACGTCATCTATGTATGACTGAAGCCTTTCAAGATTGCGGTCCTGTTCAAGCAGCACTTTTCGTGCGGTAATATAGTTTCCGCCTTCTGTTTCTTCTTCAAATTGTTTGATCCCGCTCCAAATTTCGTCAAGATCCTTTTCAAGGCTGTCATAAAGCTCCCCGTAAAGATGGCTGTAAGCCAGCAGGTTTTTTCGCGATTTTGAATAACGCTCTCTCACCAGTTCAATCTCTTCACGGCTCTTTTCCTCACTTGTGACAAGGTCGCTGATTTCCCGCAGAATCTTTTCAATGTTCGATTCGGCCGCTGTCAGCAGGTCGTCGATATGAACGAGCACTTGATTGGCTTTTTTAAATCGGTATTTGTCTGCATTTTCCTCGGCATCATAAAGGAGCTCTTCAACTTTCGGCATATGGGCTGTGACAATCTCATCCCATTCTTCACGCCACTTCTCAAAGAACTCTTCTGTCTGACCCGTCATTTTCAAATGTTTGATTTTGGACATTTCTTCCACAATCGACCGGTTCAGAATTTCAATCTTCCACGATTCCAGCCGGTCGATTTCGGCGTAGATTTTTTTCCTGAAAAAGTAGCCTGCCGCAAACAGCGCAAGCAGTACAATTAATAATCCAATGACAAACTCCATAATGAGCCCCCTTGCTGTTAACCTTAATCTGTCAGGGTGTTTTATTTATTCAGAAAGATTTCAGGATATGTATTGAGAAAAACTGTCGTTTTCATTGTTATTATGATACCATGTAACCAACATTTTTTGACCAGAAATCAAAAACTTTTTGTGCAAAATCGGCAGGATTTGACTATTTTTTCACGGGGTGACGCCAATGCAAAAGCGAGACGGACATATTCACACACCATTTTGCCCTCACGGCTCAAATGACACACTCAGACAATATGCAGAAGAAGCCTTAAAGAAAGGCTTTAAATCGATTACTTTTACCGAACATGCCCCATTGCCTTCCTCTTTTACTGATCCGACGCCGCTAAAAGACAGCGCGATGGCGCAAGCCTCTATGGAACGCTATATCGATGAAATTTCCGGATTAAAAAAAGAATATCGCGGACAGCTTACCATACGAACGGGGCTTGAGGTCGATTATATTGCTGAATTTGAAGATGAGATTACATTATTTCTGGACACATACGGGCCATATTTAGATGACAGCATCTTATCCGTTCATTTTTTGCGCGCAGGTTCTTCCTATCTGTGCCTTGATTATGATGAGCATACCTTTCAAGAGCTGATTTCAGCCTGCGGAAGCATTGAAGCTGTATACGAACAGTATTACCGCAGCATCTATTCTTCCATTGTAGCATCTCTCGGCGGCTATAAGCCAAAAAGAGTCGGTCACATCACACTCGTCCAAAAATTCATCAAGCTGTTTCCGTACAGCATGTCTGAACATATTCGCGGACTCGTTTCTCAGTGCCTGCATGCCATTGAAGAAAACGGAATGGAGCTCGACTTCAATACTTCCGGATTAAGAAAAACATACGCAGGCGGCATTTATATCGAGGATTGGATGCTGAATGAAGCGAAGCAAAAGAAGATCCCGCTTGTGTTCGGGTCTGATGCCCATCAAGCGGGAGATGTCGGATACGCATATGAGGCGTTTTTGGAGCAGTGTTAATTGATGAGCGCCACGTCTCCTGTCCGGAAGACGCTTCTGATCCAAATCTTGATTTCTTCAAAATACATTTTATAAAAGTACGGCTCGTGCGGCTGCATGTAGAGCACTTCCGAAATATATTGAGGCTGGAGATAAGGCATCATCAAGAGAGATTTTAATTGGAGAATAAAATGAGGCAGCGGCAGCGTTAAATGTTCACGCTGTTTTTCTCCTTCCTCAATGATCAGCTGGAATATATACTTTTCCTTCATTAGATATGTCGACATAATTTCTCTGATTAACGTGGAGTCGATCGTGACTTCCCGGTAGACAAAACGAGTTAATTGACGATGATTATGCTGATAGGATAAAATATCGAAAACCAATTGGAGCAGCTGTTCCTGCGTGCTTTGAGAAGAGATATTGCCTGCCGCTGTTTCAAGCGTTTTGCTGTAGCCTTCGTAAAACTCTGAAACTAAGTGTTCCATCAAACCTCCTTTGCCTTTAAAATAGTAGGAGATGTGCGCAACATTTACATCGGCTGACTTTGCGATTTCACGGACAGACGTGCCAGAAAATCCTTTTTGGTTAAAGAGCATGACAGCAGATTCAATAATTTTGTCTTTGGTGCTTACTTTCATTCGGCTCACTCCTTCCTCTTGATACTATTCAAGCAGAAGACCGCTGTTCCTGTAAGAACTTATCGACAAATGCCGGCAGAAAAGCCGGAACTTTGTTTTATATTATAGAAAAAGTGAGGGTTTTCCATGTTCCATGTCGAAAAACAATCTGGAGATAAAGAAAAAGACTATCAGCTTCTGCTAAAACAGCTCGAAGCCATGATCGAAGACGAAACAGATCAAATTGCAAACTATGCAAATGCTTCAGCGCTCCTTTATCATACGTTGCCTGAAGTGAACTGGGCGGGTTTCTATTTTGCCAAAGAAGAGGATGGACAGCTTGTGTTAGGGCCGTTCCAAGGTCTGCCGGCATGTGTTCGGATTCCTTTCGGCAGAGGCGTTTGCGGCACAGCATATGCAAACGGAAAAGTGGAGCGTGTTGAGGACGTTCATGCGTTTCCGGGACACATCGCCTGCGATGCTGCTTCTCAATCAGAAATTGTGCTTCCGATTCATGTAGGCGGAAAAGTTGTCGGCGTCTTGGACATCGACAGTCCAGTAAAAAACCGTTTCGACGAAATTGATGAAAAGTACTTATCACAATTTGCCGAAACGCTTGAAAAAGCGTTAGCACAGTAACATAAAAGCCCAAAACTGATATTGTTTTGGGCTTTTTTTATTTTATTGATTCGTGAACCATCAAGCGGTTTTTTCCGTTTCGTTTCGCGCTGTAGAGCGCTTCATCAGCCTCATGCACAAGCTCTTTCAGGGACTTTCTTGTTTCTGCCGTCCAGCAGGAAATCCCGCAGGATATGGTCACCTCGGGTTTCGTGTTTTTTCTGACCGCATATACCAGTCTCTCAGTAATCCGTTTTCCCACCGCAACCGTCACATTCGGCAAATAAATCGCCAGCTCCTCGCCTCCCCAGCGGGCGCCGACATCATGCTTGCGGATGTTGCTTTTAATCACCGAAGCGACTTGAATTAAAATCTCGTCCCCAGTCTGATGTCCGTACGTATCATTTACATTCTTGAAATTATCTATATCAACAAGAATAAAAACACCCTTTTGGTGGATTTTCATGCTGTATTGAATTTTTTCATCTAAATACACCCTTGAATACAGCTCAGTCAGCTGATCTGTTTTCACAAGATGCTCAAGGCGGTCCCGGAGCATTGAGTTGGTTACAGCCAGTGTCGCGTGATGGATCAGCGCCTGAAACAGCTTGTACATTTCAAAAGTAAAAGCGTACATCTCCTGTTTCAATAAAACCGCAAAGCCTAAAAGCCGGTCATTCTCAATCATCGGAACGGCCATCAGCGAGCCGTAGCCGGCCTTCCCGAAAACAGACTGGCCATTTCCGATAAAAACCCCTTTTTCCCCTTCATACAGCTTTTCTTTCAATTCATGATAAAAATCAGATGGCTTCGCTTCTTTGAAAAACGCTGTGCTGCCGGGGAGCAATGTTAGGTTTTCAAAATGGTCTATATGAAAAAAACCGACTTCTTCCGCTTGGAACGATTCTGCCATTCTCACAGCCAGATCATTCATCGTATCGGTCAGCGTCAGCCGCTGATTCAGGCGGCGTGACGTTTCATTGATCAATTCCAAATTTGCGATGCTTGCTTTTGATTGTTCATAGAGCTGGGCATTTTCAAACGCTTTTCCTGCCGCGTTTGCTATCAGCGACATTTCGTCAAGATAGGCGTCAGTAATAAAACTGCCTCCCGTTCCTTCAGCCATCAAAACTCCGTACGTTCCCTGCTGTCCTTTTATCGGAATGTAGGCGGCAGATTCATTTTTCCGCAAAATATCTCCGGTCAAATACACTTTGAGAGCGAAGGAATCGGATTTTTCCCCTTCCATATACAGCTCTTTTGCAGGAACGCCTAAACATTGATCTTGGTCGTGCGATATAAATAAAGAGAACTTAAACAGAGAAAACGTGCGGGTTAAGCTTTCTAAAAGCTGCTTCAGCACCTCTGTCTGATCAAGCAGTGAATGGAACAGCTCAGTCATTTTATATATCTTTTTTTGATAGATCGTTTTGATATAGAGTCTTTCCTGTTTGTTTGACTGGTTTAAAAATGAAGCAACCACGTCCGGAAGCCCTTCAGGAATCTCTCCATCCTGTCTGCAGGTAAGGTGAAAGCGCCTGCCAGAGACGTCCTCAATCTTATAAAATGAAGCGTTTATTTTATAAGCGGAAAAACGCACTTCATCATCTGCCACATTTGCCACAGAGTCTGATGGTGACGGTGTAAGCGAAATACAAAGGGATGAAAAATAGGTTTGAATAGCCGAAGTCAGCCATATGAAAGAGTCGGTGAATGTAACTTTTTCAGATTTGGTCAATAAAAAATCGAGCATATGATAATGAAAGGCGGATAATTGATCTTTTGTTTGTTCTACCATGTTTTTATCACCTAAAAGTTTACCACTAATTTTTGTTTATTATATCATAAACGGTGAATCAATAATGGAGGAATGGTTGACTTCAAAACAAATAAATTATATAATGACCTTTGTGTGAAATATTGCAGCCTTTTTGTTCAGCTTCTATGTTTTCATTTTGTTCCTTATCCATAAGGTGTATCGTGTAACTCTCTGCTGCTGGAGCGAGGATACATGAAAACAAAATGTGCATGGTCGAATAGAGCAGACGGTTTTTATTTTCCACAAAAATAAAACCAAAGGAGGAGTCACATTATGGCTCGCTATACAGGTCCATCTTGGAAACTGTCCCGCCGTCTAGGAATCTCTCTTAGCGGTACAGGAAAAGAATTAGAAAAACGCCCTTACGCTCCAGGCCCACACGGTCCAGGACAACGTAAAAAATTATCAGAATACGGTTTGCAATTGCAAGAAAAGCAAAAGCTTCGTCACATGTACGGTGTAAACGAACGCCAATTCCGCACTTTGTTTGACAGAGCTGGCAAACTAGCTGGTAAACATGGTGAAAACTTCATGATTCTTTTAGATTCTCGTCTTGATAACGTTGTGTACAAGCTAGGTTTAGCACGTACTCGCCGTCAAGCTCGCCAATTGGTTAACCACGGTCACATTCTTGTAGACGGAAGCCGCGTTGACATCCCGTCTTACCTAGTGAAACCTGGCCAAACAATCGGTGTTCGCGAAAAATCAAGAAACCTTTCTATCATCAAAGAATCTGTAGAAGTGAACAACTTCGTTCCTGAATACCTTACTTTCGACGCTGAAAAGCTTGAAGGTACTTTCACTCGTCTTCCTGAGCGTTCTGAACTTGCTCCGGAAATTAACGAAGCGCTTATCGTTGAGTTCTACTCTCGTTAATCGTTTAAAAAACCCCTGCCGCTATGCGGTCGGGGTTTTTTTATCGTCTGATTCGTTTTTTGCCTCTTGCCGGCCAACACTTTCCTGCGCCTGCTGCTCCCAATAATCCCGCTGCAGCCTTTCTTTTGCAATCGTGCACATGAGATTCACGGTGAGCGCTCCTTTCTGTTAAAAGGTGGTGACTGGTCGTGTTTGCCCTATCTAATATACTCTTTTCCTGTCATTCCTATGCGATAAACAAAAAAAGATCCTTTGCCGTTAGGCAAAGGATCTTTTTTCTTATTTGTACGTCACAAGGAAGTATTTTTTCTTTCCGCGGCGCAGAACAGTAAATTGATCTTCGATGCGGTCTTCAGCCGATAGGATATAATTGATCTCCGTCTGGCGTTCGCCGTTAATGTAAACAGCTCCGTTTTGAATGTCTTCACGCGCTTGGCGTTTTGAAGGAGATAATTTAGATTGCACCAATACATCTACAAGTGAAAGCTCTTGGCTGATGTCAGCTTCCATAGAAGGGACATCTTTAAAGCCCACTTTTACGTCTTGGGCAGAAAGCTCTTTGATATTGCCGCTGAACAAAGCTTTGGAAATATTGATGGCTTGCTTCAGCGCCCCGCGTCCATGAACGAGCGCTGTCACTTCTTCTGCCAAACGTTTTTGCGCTTCACGCTTTTCAGGCGCCGTTTCTGTTTTCTCAGCGTATGCTTCAATTTCCTCTTTTGATAGGAACGTAAAGTATTTTAAGTATTTGACAACGTCACGGTCATCTGTGTTGATCCAGAATTGATAGAACTCATACGGCGATGTTTTTTCTTTATCAAGCCAGATCGCGCCGCCTTCCGTTTTTCCGAACTTCGTGCCGTCTGCTTTTGTGACAAGCGGAATGGTGAGGCCGAACGCTTTTGCTCCTTCTTCTTCTGATTTTCTGATCAGTTCAAGACCCGCTGTGATGTTGCCCCACTGATCACTTCCGCCGATTTGCAGCTTACAGTTTTTCTCTCTGTACAGATTTAAGAAGTCATAAGATTGAAGAATCATGTAGCTGAATTCCGTGTATGAAATGCCGGATTCAATTCTTGAGCTGACCGTGTCTTTTGCCAGCATGTAATTGATGCCGAAGTTTTTACCGACGTCACGAAGGAAGTCGATTACATTCATTTTGCCGATCCAGTCATAGTTGTTCGCGATGACAGCAGGGTTTTCTGCTGCGTCAAAATCAAGAAATCTGGACAGCTGGTTTTTGATTTTTTGGGACCATTCGGATACGATGTCAGCAGTGTTTAATGTACGCTCCGCTTTTTTTCCGCTCGGATCGCCGATGAGACCAGTCGCGCCGCCCACAAGTGCAATCGGATGATGCCCCGCAAGCTGAAAACGGCGGAGTGTTAAAATGGGCAGCAGGTGTCCGATATGCAAGCTGTCTGCTGTCGGATCAAAGCCTGAGTACAGGCTGATTTTTTCTTCATTCAGCTGTTTATTTAATCCTTCTTCATCCGTCATTTGCTGAATCAATCCGCGGAAGGATAAGTCTTCAAGTAAGTTTGTCATGAGATATAGCTCCTTTTTTGATTAAAATAAAAAACGCCCCTTCGTTTACACGAAGGGACGATTGATTATCGCGGTACCACCCTACTAATAAGAGAACGCAAAACATTCGTCTTATCACTTTGCCTGATAACGGATCAGGTCCGTTCTTTCACTACTGAAAGCCTGGCTGGCTTTGTTTGCAAAAGCGGTTCATGAGTGTATTCGATATATCCGTCTGTGCTGATTTTCACCGGCCATCAGCTCTCTGGAACGTAAGGATATTCTACTTGTCTCAATCTTTACCTTTTCATATGAAGCTATCTCATTTTTAACATAAATAAAATCCCGTGTCAATGTCGCCTTTTAATCCTCCATCGTTGACAGATCTCCGGCCGGCAGATTAAGCTCCCACGCCTTAAGCACGCGTCTCATGATCTTTCCGCTCCGAGTTTTCGGAAGCTTATCTTTAAATTCAATTTCACGCGGAGCCGCATGGGCTGCAAGACCCTGCTTTACAAATATGCGGATCTCGTCTTTCAGTTTATCGGACGGCTCAAATCCTTCTCTGAGTGCGATAAAGGCTTTAATGATTTCTCCCCGCACCGGATCGGGCTTTCCGATCACGCCCGCTTCTGCAATGGCCGGATGTTCGACAAGCTTGCTTTCCACTTCAAATGGGCCGACGCGTTCACCGGAGGTCATAATGACATCATCAACTCTGCCTTGGAACCAGAAATATCCCTCATCATCCATGTAAGCAGAATCGCCAGACACATACCAGCCGCCCGGCATGAAATACGATTCGTACTTTTCAGGGTTATTCCAAATGGTATGCATCATGGAAGGCCAGCCCTTTTTAATGGCGAGATTGCCCATTCGATACGGCGGAAGCTCGTTGCCCTGATTGTCAACGATTGCTGCCTCCACACCGGGAATCGGCTTACCCATTGAACCCGGTTTGATATCCATGCAAGGATAGTTGCAGATGAGCTGGCTGCCCGTTTCTGTCATCCACCACGTATCGTGGATTCGTTTGTTAAAGACTTTATGCCCCCATCTGATGACTTCCGGATTTAACGGCTCTCCGACACTGAGCACATGCCGGAGTGAGGTTAGATCATATTTCGCAGCCATCTCATCTCCCGCACCCATCAGCATCCGAAAAGCGGTCGGCGCGCTGTACCAGACATTGACGCCAAGCTGCTCAATCGTTCCATACCAGCTTTCCGGGCTGAAACGTCCGCCGACGATGACATTTGTCGCTCCGTTCAGCCACGGTGCAAAGATGCCGTATACCGTACCTGTCACCCAGCCCGGATCAGCTGTGCACCAGTAAATGTCTTCTTCCTGTAAATCAAGGACCCACTTTCCTGTCTGATATTGCTGAATCATCGCTTCATGGACATGAAGCACACCCTTTGGCGTTCCGGTAGAACCCGATGTATAGTGAAGCAGATAGCCGTCTTTTTTGTCCATCCATTCGATATCCAACCTTGTGCTCTCCTGCTTTGCTGCTTCATCATAATTGATGATGTTTGTGCCGCTCTCAGCCTCTCCGCCGACTACGAATATATGCTGTAAGTGAGGCAGTTTGTCAGCCGGTATTCTCTCCAGCAGCTCAGGCGTCGTGACAACAACCTTCGCCTCACTGTTTTCAAGCCGGTCCTTCACCGCTCCCTCCATAAATGCTTCGAACAGCGGCCCGGCGATGGCGCCAATTTTGATAGCGCCCAGCATAATAAAATAAAGCTCGGGTGATCTCGGCATAAAAATAAAAACGCGGTCCCCTTTTTCCACATTTCCATACCGTTTCAGCACATTCCCGGCTCTGTTTGATTCTTCCTTCATTTCTTTAAATGTGTATTTTTCATCCCGGTTTGCGTCTTTATAATAAAGCGCTACTTTGTTTTTTCGAAACGATTCGGCATGGCGGTCAATCGCTTCATATGCCGCATTCAGTTTCCCTGTCTCATGCCAGGAGAAATGTTTCTCTGCCTCGGCCCAATCAAAATGCCGGTACGTTTCTTCATAGTTTTTTAAATGATAATCCCCTTCCACTGCTGGTAACGCTTTCAAATTCATGCCCAAACATCCCCCTTTGCTGAAGTTGTCACATTTATTATAGTATATATTCATATTCTTCTCAATTTTTAAAATATAAACCATATTGAAAACGCTTTATAATTTGTTATTCTTAAAGAAGGCATGTATTTTTATAAGAATTGATGGGACGGTGGATCAGTGGAACATCATAAAACATACCATTCAGCAAACATCAAAACAGCAACCGGCTCCTTACTGATAGAAGGGCCTGTCTCTCAAGAGGATTTGGCAGGTTATGAGTTTCATAAGGATTTAACCGCATTTCGCCCGCCCCGCGAGCAGCATGAAGCGCTAGTCGACATTGCCGGCCTTCCCGAGGGGCGCATTATCATCGCCAGAGACGGCCGAACCATTGTCGGCTATGTGACGTATTTATATCCTGACCCGCTCGAAAGATGGTCTGAAGGAAACATGGAGGATTTGCTTGAGCTCGGGGCCATAGAGGTGGCGCCGGCCTATCGGGGATGTTCTGTCGGTAAGACGCTTCTGACCGTCAGCATGATGGATGAGCAAATGGAAAACTACATTGTGATGACGACGGAATATTACTGGCATTGGGATTTAAAAGGAATGAAAAAAGATGTGTGGGAATACAGAAAGCTCATGGAGAAGATGATGAATGCAGGCGGATTGGTCTGGTTTGCGACGGATGAGCCAGAGATCAGCTCCCACCCTGCAAACTGTCTGATGGCACGCATCGGAAAAAACGTCAGCCAGGAATCAATTGAACAATTTGACAGGCTCCGTTTTTATCATCGTTTTATGTACTAACTGACACTGACAAAGGGGAAAAAATAATGATTGTTGAGCAAATCATGAAAAGGGATGTCATTACATTAACGAAGACGGATACGCTTGAAACAGCAATATGCAAACTGAAGGAATTCCATATCAGGCATCTGCCTGTTGTAGATGAAGACCGCCATGTGATCGGCATGATTACAGACAGAGACATGAAACAGGCCAGCCCAAGTATTTTTGAAGAAAGCAAACGAAGCCGATTTCTCACACGAAGCGTAGATTCAATTATGAAAAAAGATGTCGTCTGCGCCCACCCGCTTGATTTTGTCGAAGAAATATCTGCCGTGTTCTACGAGCATGGCATCGGCTGTCTTCCAGTGGTACAGCATCAAAAATTAATAGGCATTTTGACAAAAACGGATTTGCTGCGGACATTTGTCAAATTGACAGGCGCTGACCAGCCGGGGTCGCAAATTGAAATAAAAGTAAACGACATCACCAAAAGCCTTGCGCAAATCAGCAGACTTTGCCAAGACCTTCAAGTAAAAATATTGAGTGTGCTTGTCTATCCGCATGATGATTCCGGTGTGAAAGTGCTTGTCTTCCGTGTAAAAACGATGAATCCGCTGCCGTTTTTGCAGGCATTACAAAGAAATGGTCATCACGTCGTCTGGCCGGCAGAGCAAAGGGATCTGCTATGAGAGACAGCGTATTTATCTATTCTCCATCCTATCAAACCTATATGTTTCATCAGGAACATCCATTTAATCAGCAGCGGGTTCTGTTAACATACGATTTGCTTAAGACGATCAATGCCTTTGATGATGGAGACATTGTCAGTCCAAGACTCGCGGCTGAAGAGGAGCTTGCCCTTGTCCACACAGACGATTACATTCAGGCGGTAAAGCTTGCAGGTGGAGGAAAACTTCCCGCTGAAGAAGGAGAAAGCTACGGGCTCGGCACAGAAGATACACCTGTCTTTGCAGGCATGCATGAAGCTGCATCACTCTTAGTCGGCGGCACCTTAACGGCCGCAGACTGGGTAATGTCGGGACAAGCCCTGCATGCGGCCAACCTTGGAGGAGGCCTTCATCACGGCTTTCGTGGGAGAGCTTCAGGGTTTTGCATATATAATGACAGCGCTGTGGCGATTCAATATATTCAGAAAAAATACAACGCCAGGGTACTTTATATTGATACCGACGCCCACCACGGGGACGGTGTGCAATTTACGTTTTACGATAACCCTGACGTATGCACGCTGTCTATTCATGAAACAGGAAGGTATTTATTCCCCGGAACCGGCCAAGTCCAGGAAAAAGGCAGTGGAAAAGGATATGGCTATTCTTTTAATATCCCGCTTGACGCTTTTACAGAGGATGATTCTTTTCTTGAAGCTTACCAGACAGCAGCTTCAGAAGTCGCCGCTTATTTTCAGCCGGATGTCATTATCAGCCAAAACGGCGCCGATGCCCATTACTATGACCCGCTGACGCATTTATCTGCGACTATCAACATATACAAAGAAATTCCCCGGCTTGCACACACTTTAGCGCATCAATATTGCGGAGGGAAATGGATTGCAGTCGGAGGCGGCGGATATGATATTTGGCGTGTCGTGCCCCGCGCCTGGGCCAGAATCTGGCTTGAAATGAAGGGAATTGATCCCGGACGCGATATCCCGCCCGAATGGATCGCTAAGTGGCAAAAACAATGCCCTGTTACCCTTCCGTCCAGCTGGAGCGATCCGGACGATTTATATCCTCCAATTCCCCGCAAGCCCGAAATTACAGAAAAAAATGCTCAAACTGTCAGCAAAGCATTATATGCAATACGATTTGAGCAGCAGCAAAGAACAAAGTAAAAAAACGACCTTCACGAAGAGGTCGTTTTTGATTTTTTGATCACAATTTCCACACGCCGGTTTTCCTTCATGTGTTCGTTTGTCTTGTTATCCTTTACAGGCTTTGTATCCGCATAACCGACAGCGATAAAGCGCTTCGATGGAAGATTCTCTTTTGATGTGAAATATTGAATGACTCCGCTCGCCCGTGCTGCTGACAGCTCCCAGTTAGACGGGTATCGGTATGTCGAAATATTTCGGCTGTCTGTATGGCCCTCCACCTGAATGTCATTTGGAATGGTTTGAAGAAGAACGGCAATTTGGTGAAGAAGTGTTTCGGCATTTTTCAGCACCTTTGCCTCACCTGTATCAAACAGCACAGCCTCCTGCAGAACGAGCACGACACCGCGTTCATCCCGTTTGGCTGTGGCCTTCAAATGATTGTCTTTTATATATGTATTTACTTTCTTGAGAAGCTGATCCTGCTGATCCTCTTGCTTCTCCGCATCGGCTGGCGATGTATCCTTTTTTTCTATGGACGTTTGGTCCGGCTGGAGGCCGCCGCCTTCCTTTTGGATCGAATCGACTGCTGCTTTAAATTTTTGCAGATCGATTTGCGACATCGAAAAAAGTAATATAAAGAACACAAGGATCAAGGTAATCAGATCTGTAAAGGTGACCATCCAGCTGGATGAAGACTGACTGTTTTTCCCGCTTCCATTCCTTCTTTCAAAACGTTCTCTTCTAAGCTTCATGTACAGATCCCTTTTTTATTTTTACTTGATTCGGCTGCTTCTGCCATTCTTCCCGGGAGCTGAAAACGACAAGCTGGCTTTCGAGATTGCGAGGGTTTTTACCGGATTGGATTCCGATAATGCCCTCAACCATTACCTGCTTGATGAAGATTTCACTTTCTGTTTTTTCTTCGAGCTTAGCCGCAATCGGGTTGAACACCATGTTTGCCAGCAATGACCCATATAGGGTCGTCAGAAGCGCAACGGCCATATTCGGTCCAAGCATTTGTGGATCATTTAAGTTTTTGAGCATCAGCACGAGCCCGACGAGCGTTCCGATCATGCCCCATGCCGGAGCGAATTCACCCGCTTTTTCAAAAACACGCCGTCCTTTGCGGTGCCGTTCCTCCATTGCTGCGATTTCGGAGTCCATGACGAGCCGAATCGTTTCTTCATCCCAGCCGTCAATCGCTAAAAGCAGCCCTTTTTTCAAGAATGGATCTTTGATCTCCCGAGCCTGATCATCCAATGATAAAAGCCCGTGTTTTCGCGCATGATCAGAAAGAGAGACAAAGGTTTTCACAAGGTCTTTCACATTGTCTTCCTGGCGGATAAATGCCTGCTTTAACACAGACGGCGCTTTTTTCAGCTCTTTCGGCGGAAAACTGATAAAAACAGCGGCGCAAAGCCC
The DNA here is from genome assembly GCF_021282335.1 of Bacillus sp. G16. NCBI lineage: Bacteria > Bacillati > Bacillota > Bacilli > Caryophanales > Bacillaceae > Bacillus > Bacillus sp. G16. Next base: position 332,679 of record NZ_JAJSOZ010000004.1, read on the forward strand.
CCCTGTTACGATGAAGAAAGAGGTCAGATCAAGAAAAGAGCGGAAACCGCTTACTCCCGATCCTGAAATAATTCCGATAACAATAATAATCGTTCCTAACACAAAACCAACAGGTGTAAGATAATCAAAACGTTTCATCATTTCTCCCCATGAAAAAAGCAAGAATTCACCTTAGAGGTGAAGCTTGCTCTCTTGTTTTTCTTATGACTTGGTTGACTGTCTTAACTCTATACGGTGCGGCAGTTCGACGATATGCTCTTCAACCGGCTCTTTATTCATGAGCTTTGTCAGCAGTCTCATCGCAACGGCACCAATATCATATGTCGGCTGAACAACTGTTGAAAGCTGCGGACGAACCATGAGGCTTAATCTTGTATTATCAAAGCCGATAATGTCGAGATCCTCAGGAATTGATAAGCCTTGATCCTGAGCGGCATGGATAATGCCGAGTGCCATTTCATCCGTTGCAGAAAGAATGGCTGTCGGTTTTTTGTCCAGGCTCATCAAATGCTGCAGCGCTTCAAGTCCGGAATCATATGTGTAATCCCCTTCAGCGACAAATTGTTCATTAAACGGAAGGTTCGCTTCTTCAAGCGCACGTTTGTAGCCTTGCAGTTTTTTCGAGCGGTTGATCGGTTCTGTCATTGGTCCGGATACGAATGCAATTTCTGTATGTCCTTTATCAACCAAAAGCTTCACTGCATCATAAATCGCCTGTTCGTAATCGATAGCGACTGACGGTGTTTCCCCCTGCTCTTCTACAGAAGCGGCAAGTACAATCGGCACTGGGGAGCGTTTAAATTCCGCAACATGCTCATCCGTAATGTTACCGCCCATAAACACGATGCCGTCCACTTGTTTGCCGAGCATTGTGTTTAACAGGTGCAGCTCTTTCTCCAGGTTTTGGTCAGAGTTGCTCAAAATGATGTTGTATTTATACATTGTCGCGATATCTTCAATTCCGCGTGCAAGCTCTGAATAGAAAATGCTTGAGATATCTGGAATGATGACACCTACAGTTGTTGTTTTTTTGCTTGCCAGCCCTCTTGCCACCGCGTTTGGACGGTAGCCGAGACGGTCAATGGCTTCCAAGACTTTTTTCCGTGTTGTCGGTTTTACATTCGGGTTGCCGTTCACGACACGGGAAACGGTTGCCATGCTTACATTAGCTTCTCTCGCTACGTCGTAGATCGTAATATTGCTCATCCTAAAACCACTCCTTTTACTGGATACACTTATCCTTATCTATAGCATAAACACTTTATGTAGAGAAATGTCATAATGTCCGAATTTATGTCGTTTATGATTTGTAAGCGTAAGTCAGTAGTGTACATTATTTTTCATTATTCATCAAATTTAAATACTTCTCATGAAATTATACACGTTTTTATAGATGATGAAAACGTATACTTGGGTTTTATAACTAAATAAACGAGAAAGCATAAAAAAAGGCCGCAGACGCGGCCTTGTGTATTGTTCAATTAAGCGTTGACTTTCACCATTGGTTTCAGTTCATTCAGCCATTTTTCGAATTCAGGAATCGCCATTTGCTGAGCAGAGTCAGAAAGTGCGACTGACGGATCAGGGTGAACCTCAGCCATTACGCCGTCTGCGCCGATCGCTAAAGCAGCTTTAGCTGTCGGAAGCAAGAGGTCGCGGCGGCCAGTTGAATGCGTTACATCAACAAAGACCGGCAAATGCGTTTCTTGTTTCAAAATCGGCACAGCAGAAATATCCAGCGTATTTCTCGTTGCTGTTTCGTATGTTCTGATACCGCGCTCACAAAGGATGATTTGGTCGTTTCCTTGTGACATGATGTATTCAGCCGCATTGATGAATTCAGAGATCGTTGCAGCAAGTCCGCGCTTCAGAAGCACTGGCTTTTTCACTGCGCCGGCCGCTTTCAGCAATTCGAAGTTTTGCATGTTGCGTGCTCCGATTTGAATGACATCAATGTAGTCCAGCGCTTCTTCGATATGAGCCGGTGTTACAATTTCACTGATAACTGCCAGATCAAATTCGTCCGCTACACGTTTTAAAATTTGAAGACCTTCAACTCCAAGCCCTTGGAAATCGTATGGGCTCGTACGAGGCTTAAAGGCTCCCCCGCGCAAAATTTTAATTCCTTGTTTTTTCGCAGCTGCAGCCACTTCAGCCACCTGCTCATAGCTCTCTACTGCACATGGACCGACGATGAATCTTTGCTGGCCGTCTCCGATTTTTTCACCTTTGATATCAACAATTGTATCTTCAGGTTTTTTCTTGCGGGAGACAAGCAGCGCTTTGCTGTGATCTTCTTCCTGAAGCTCTAAACCTGCTTTGAATATCTCTTTAAAAATGTGCTGGATGGTAGAATTTTCGAACGGCCCGTCATTGTTTTCAATGATGTTGTTTAACATTGTACGTTCTCTGACAGGGTCAAATCGATTGACACCCTGTGCTTCCTTCGCTTTACCGATCTCTTTTACAACATTTCCGCGTTCGTTGATTAATTTTAGAATTTGTAGATTTAATTCGTCTGCTTTCTGCCTTAAAAGCTCTAATTCTGTGTTGCTCATTTTTTTCATCCTTTCCCTGCACATTCATTTTTTATTTTGTAGTTATCATGCATCTTACTATAAGTAATTCCAAATGGAAATACTGAAATACAAAAAATTTTATAAAAACTCTACTTTATTACCCAAACGCTTTTAAGTGATAAAGTAATCTATGAAGTTATCCTACATGATGTGAGGGCAATGTTCAAGGGTTTTTTCAAAAAAAAAAGCGCCAGATCATATGGGACTGACCCCATAAGATGAGACAAATAAAAACACCTTCAAGTTTGAATACGGATGATTGTTATCCGAAATTAGACTTGGAGGTGTTTTTTCTATGGGGACAAGAGTGAGTTATCCGGTTGAAGTG
>NZ_JAJSOZ010000050.1:0-720 GCF_021282335.1 Bacillus sp. G16
TCTCAATTTGTTTGGTGGCGATAGCGAAGAGGTCACACCCGTTCCCATACCGAACACGGAAGTTAAGCTCTTCAGCGCCGATGGTAGTCGGGGGGTTCCCCCTGTGAGAGTAGGACGCCGCCAAGCAGTTTTATTATTTCTACCATGTTTGTTTATGAAGCTTATATTATTCCGCAGTAGCTCAGTGGTAGAGCTATCGGCTGTTAACCGATCGGTCGTAGGTTCGAATCCTACCTGCGGAGCCATTGCTTCCATAGCTCAGCAGGTAGAGCACTTCCATGGTAAGGAAGAGGTCAGCGGTTCGAGCCCGCTTGGAAGCTTTATTAAATGTATTTATCTTACCAAGGTTTCTCAAAAAGGAGAAAGCTTTTTTTATTGCGATATGCGGAAGTAGTTCAGTGGTAGAACACCACCTTGCCAAGGTGGGGGTCGCGGGTTCGAATCCCGTCTTCCGCTCCATTTTTATCCCAACGGGATATTCTAAAATTGATTGCGCCCGTAGCTCAATTGGATAGAGCGTTTGACTACGGATCAAAAGGTTAGGGGTTCGACTCCTCTCGGGCGCGCCATTATTTTTAATAGAATAGATAGGGAATCGGGAAGTAGCTCAGCTTGGTAGAGCACATGGTTTGGGACCATGGGGTCGCAGGTTCGAATCCTGTCTTCCCGACCATTTTAATGGGGCCTTAGCTCAGCTGGGAGAGCGCCTGCTTTGCACGC
>NZ_JAJSOZ010000051.1:0-703 GCF_021282335.1 Bacillus sp. G16
CCACGGTCAGGCCGGCCAGCTGGGCCCGGGCGCCCAGGTCGTTGTCCTCGTAGACCGTGCCCAGTGTCACGTCGAAGCCCCCGACGCGCTCGTACGCCGCCCGCGTCATGCCGAAATCGCCGCCCATGACGACCGGGAAGGCGTTCGTCAAGTCACCCGACTCGACCCCCGTCCACTCGTCCACATCGCCCAGGGCCGCTCGGATCCCGGCGAGGTCCTGGGCCATCTGCTCATCGGTCATGAGCACGGCCCCGCCGTACCAGAAATCGGACGACGCGAAGGCCCGCGCCCCGTTGCGCACCCACCAACGGGAGACCACGTCGTCCGCGTCAGCGAACAGGAGCAGGTCCGCTCGCGCGCGAGCGACGCCGACGTTCCGTGCGTATCCAGGCCCCTGGTGTTCGGCAGCACGGATCAGGCGCAGCGGAACGGGGAACGCGGAGGTGCGGTCTCGCACCAGATCCGCGGTGCCGTCCGTAGAGTTGTTGTCCACCACCAACACCTCGTAGGCCGGGGCACCGCCCTGATCAGCCAGGGAGTCGAGCTGGAGACCGAGCACCCGTTCCGCGTTGAAGGCGGGGGTGATGACGGAGACCACGGGCCTCCCCTCACTGGCAGCACTCACACCGACTCCTCCTCGAGGGCGACGGCCCGGAAGAACGCGCCACGGCGCTCCATGAGGTCTTCGAAGGGTTCGGAGCCC
>NZ_JAJSOZ010000052.1:0-680 GCF_021282335.1 Bacillus sp. G16
TACATACAGAAATGTTTTTCTGCTATAGAACAATTAAATTTAGAAAAAGAAAAAAAAGAGTTAATAAAGGAAAGCTTATTGAGTTATAAAAAGGGGGATAAAGATGCAAGACCTAATTAACTACTTTTTAAATTATCCTGAGGTTTTAAAAAAATTGAAAAATAAAGAAGCCTGCCTTATAGGTTTTGATGTGCAAGAAACTGAAACAATAATTAAAGCTTATAATGATTATTATTTGTCTGGCCCAATAACCCGTGAATGGGATGGTTAATAGGTGGATTTACATTGAAGAACTTAATAAAAAAATTCACATTAGCTGTAATTGTTTTGAGCATCCTCTATATATGCTATATAACTTATATAACTATGAATGGAATTATTATTGGGACTAAGGTTCTTAAAAATGATAAAAGTCAATTTGTGATAGAAGAAATATCAGAATCTTCATATGGACAATTTGTTGGTTTGAGACAGGGAGATATCATATTAAAAATTAATGAAGAAAAACCTTCAGACAAACATTTGAAATGGGGATATTTGAGTCATATTAACAGTTTGGATATTTTGAGAAGTGGAAAAAAGATTCTTCTCAAAGATTTTGATTTAGTTACTCTAAATAGATCTTATAGTTTTTTTCTGTTCGTACTTCCTTTGGTTTTTTATTTTTTAAGCATAATATG
>NZ_JAJSOZ010000053.1:0-663 GCF_021282335.1 Bacillus sp. G16
AAGTCCTGTGTGTCTGCCAATTCCACCACCCCGGCGTGGATGGTATAGTTGGAGCGGAAGACGGGATTCGAACCCGCGACCCCCACCTTGGCAAGGTGGTGTTCTACCACTGAACTACTTCCGCAGACAGGATGTCCAGTTTTTATAACCGTTATCCTATATAATGCGGGTGAAGGGACTTGAACCCCCACGTCATAAAGACACTAGATCCTAAGTCTAGCGCGTCTGCCAATTCCGCCACACCCGCGTAAAAATGGTGAGCCATGAAGGACTCGAACCTTCGACCCTCTGATTAAAAGTCAGATGCTCTACCAACTGAGCTAATGGCTCTTCTTACAAGAGACTTGAGTATTATATCATATAAAAGTGGTGCCGGCAAGAGGACTTGAACCCCCAACCTACTGATTACAAGTCAGTTGCTCTACCAATTGAGCTACACCGGCAAAATGGTGGAGGATGACGGGCTCGAACCGCCGACCCTCTGCTTGTAAGGCAGATGCTCTCCCAGCTGAGCTAATCCTCCATAATTGCACTAGCGTGCAATTGCTTGGCGGCGTCCTACTCTCACAGGGGGAAACCCCCGACTACCATCGGCGCTGAAGAGCTTAACTTCCGTGTTCGGTATGGGAACGGGTGTGACCTCTTCGCTATCGCCACCAAACA
>NZ_JAJSOZ010000054.1:0-625 GCF_021282335.1 Bacillus sp. G16
CCGCCGGTCTCGTTCCGCGCGTCCCAATGGACGGTCGACGGCGGCACGCCCGTGTGGCGACGGCTGGGCGAGGCCGCGGCCACCCCGGTCGTCGCCCCCTGGGAGGCCGTCGTCTCGGTCCTGGTGGAGAAGTACGCGGCGGGTGACTGGGCGACACCTCCGCCCGTGGTCACCCCCGCCCTGCCGGAACGCTGGGTGCCGGACCGCGCTCGCCGGGCGGAGGCCACGGCCCTGGCCCTGCTCGACGATGCGGCCCACGGCCGGCACCGTCCGTGGCGGTGGCCGACCGGCGCGGAGGGACGCACCGCGTGGATCGTCGAGTCCGCGGGAGGTCGCGCGGAGACGCTGGCCGCCGTCGTCGAGGTGGCGATGCGCAGCGGCCGGCCGGTGGCTGTGCTGGACGGCACCGGAGAGGCCGCGTCGGCCACGCGGTCCGGGCTGCCGGTGCTGACCCCGGACGTCGAGGGGGCCGGGGAGGTCGTCCTGGACCGCCTGCACGAGCTCGCGGCCGCCGGCGGCACAGCGGTGATCACGGGCTGGAACGCGTGGTCCGGCCTGCGCGTCGGGGACACCTACCGCACGGTCGAGGAGGACGTGCACGACTGGCTCGGCCGTCCGGCCGCCG
>NZ_JAJSOZ010000055.1:0-616 GCF_021282335.1 Bacillus sp. G16
AAAACACTAGAAGCGCTTCTAAAGTCGCTTTCGAATCTTTGCTTACAAAACCATTCAGACCGTCTAAATACTTCTTACGCTGGCGTCTGAGCAATTTGGCGATTCCTTTTTCATATTCTTCAACAAAGTTGGGTATCTTAGAAAGGCCGGGGAAATTAGGTACACTCTCCATTAGATTCTTCCTCTCATCTTCCTCGGCTTTTTGAATAAATACGTTTAAATTTTCCAACAGCTTATCCGTTTTGTTCATCTCTTCAGATCCTCCAGAACATCCCGCATATCTTTTAATAACCCAATCATATCAGGAGTACCGGTCTTAGATTTAAACAGCGCAGCCAAAGGATCGGAAGCGGACGATTCGTTAGTCTTACCAATCGGCCTGTTGTATTCTTCCTCTGGCCATTCTTCAAGCGTCTTCCCGAGCACCCGTCCGGCCAGATCACGTAGATCATTCGGAGAAACTGCACCTGCTGTTATAAACGGTGTTAGAACCTTAGCAATCTCAAGCGGATCTCTAAAGTCAGGCCCTTTTAACAGAAGACGAACCTTATGAATCTCAAGATCATTTAGAAATAAAGCATTCAGTTTACCTGTGATTAACTTTCGTTCAGGCTGA
>NZ_JAJSOZ010000056.1:0-602 GCF_021282335.1 Bacillus sp. G16
CTCGAAGAGCGAGAGCCCCGACCACGACGTGGACTACCTGTTCGGCCAGGTCTCCATCGACAAGGCCTTCGTCGACTGGAGCGGCAACTGCGGCAACCTTTCCGCGGCGGTGGGGCCCTTCGCGATCAGCAATGGCCTGGTGGACCCGGCGCGCATTCCCGAGAACGGCGAGGCCGAGGTGCGCATCTGGCGGGCCAATATCGGCAAGACCATCGTCTCCCGGGTGCCGATCCGGGACGGCGAGGTGCAGGAGACCGGTGACTTCGAGCTGGACGGGGTGACCTTTCCAGCCGCCGAGGTGCCGGTGGCCTTCAAGGACCCGGCGGACGGCGAGGGTGCCATCTTCCCCACCGGCAACCTGGTGGATGAGCTGGAGGTGCCCGGTGTTGGGACCCTCAAGGCGACCCTGATCAACGCCGGCATCCCGACCGTCTTCCTGAATGCGGACGAACTCGGCTATACCGGTACCGAGCTGCAGGAGGCAATCAACGGCGACGCCGCGGCGCTGGAGAAGTTCGAGACCATTCGCGCCCATGGGGCGGTGAAGATGGGGCTGATCAAGGAGGTGGCCGAGGCCGCGGCCCGCCAGCACACCCCCAAGG
>NZ_JAJSOZ010000057.1:0-562 GCF_021282335.1 Bacillus sp. G16
CGACAAGTGCGAGATTCAGGTCTCCTAGGCCATCGGCGTGGCCGAGGCGACTTCCGTCTCGGTCAATACCGTCGGCACCGGCAAGGTGGATGATGCGCGGATCATCGAGCTGGTGCGCGAGCACTTCGACCTGCGGCCCAATGCCATCACCCGCATGCTCGACCTGCTGCACCCCATGTACCGGCTGACCGCGGCCTACGGGCACTTCGGTCGCGCGCCCTTCGAGACCTCCTACACCTGGACCGACACCCAGGGTCAGGAGCATACCGAGACCTTCACCGCCTTCCCCTGGGAGAAGACCGATCGTGCCCACGCCTTGCGTCAGGCCGCCGGTCTCTAGGAAAAGCCAGGTCATGTAAGCCCAGGCTTACAGGGAATGACGGGCCCCGCCGGCAGCGCCGCGCGGGGCCCGTTGCTAGGGTGAGGGTAACCCTCGTCCACGGTGCCGCCCACCTCGTCCGCCATCGCGTGGCAGGTCTCGACGGCGATCTCCGCGGGGATCTACGGCTGGCCCATGGAGGACGCGGCGCGGATCGCCGTCGAGACCTGCCACGCGATGGCG
>NZ_JAJSOZ010000058.1:0-558 GCF_021282335.1 Bacillus sp. G16
GATCTGGTCCGTGACCCTGTCCTTGGCCATGAGCGGGACGATGTTCTGCGGGGTCACCATGCCCTCGGGGTCCTCGAGCATCACGAAGCCGTTCTCCTCGATGGCCGGGGTGGTGGAGAAGATGTTCGCCAGGTCCACGTCCCCGTCCTTGAGGGCCTTGACGGTCAGCGGGCCGCCGCCGTCGCTGATGGGGGTGAACTCCATCCTGTCCGCGGGCACGCCATAGACGGACTCCACGCGGGCGAGGCCGGCGCCGTAGTCGCGCTGGCTCATCTCCGGCGGGCCGCCCACGCGGAGGGTGCCGTCGTAGTCCTTCAGGTCCGCGTAGGAGGAGATACCGTGCTGCTTGGCCCAGTCGCCGGCCGCGCACCAGGCGTCCTTGTTCTCCGCCTTCGCCTCGGCCAGGACCTCGAGGTCGTCCGGGAGGGCCTTCTGCAGGGCGGCGAACACCTCTTCGGACGTCTTCGCCTTCGCCTGCTTGTCATAGAAGGCCAGGAGGTTGCCGGTGTACTCGCCGATCAGGTCGATGGACCCGTCCTTGAGGGCACCGAGGTAGAC